>NZ_JAFRNB010000018.1 GCF_017430385.1 Treponema sp. | reverse complement strand
GCTCTTACACGCAAGTTCCCTGAAAGAGCCAAAGTCTTGTTTGACAAGAACGAACAGGCTGCTAAGGACAGGTTCGTACACTTGCAGAAGCTGGTTGAGTTGTATAAATAAGCAACTAAATTGTCGGGCGGCGGTAGTTGCCCGATGATGACAGAAAAAGCGAACGCCCCTTGTGAGGAAGATTCCTTGCGAGGGGCGATTTTTTTTGTCATATACAAATCCCAAAATTCGTGCTATACTATACCTATGCAATGCGAAATTGAAAAAAAATTGCATTTTTTCTCAAATCCTCTTGACATGACGAAAACCGCCCATATAATTTCGCAGATTCGCAGATTCGCAGATTCGCAGATTCGCAGATTCGCAGATTCGCAGAACTCTGCCCAAAACAGCTTAACACAATAAATCCACAGATATATTCCATTTTCTCACAAAACAGCCCTCAAGCTCGCAGTATGTACGCCCGCACATTCTTGCAAGCAGAGGGCTTTTTGCATATAAAAATCACAAGGAGGAAAATATGAAACGAATTTTGAAGGCAGCTGCGGCTCTTGCCGTACTGGTCATGGGTGCGTCATCTGCATTTGCGGACGAGGCACAGTACAAGAAGTTGCTCGCAGAGGCAAAAGGCTACGAGGCAAAGAAACAGTACGCTTCCGCACTTGGTGCATACTGGGACGCGGTGGCGGCAGAGCCGACAGAAAAGGCTAAGGAAGCTTATGATGCTTTCGTCAAGTTGGAAGCGGTCATAAAAGACGGAAAGCCAGGCTACGGCGAATTTGATGAGTTCAGTCTTTATGACGACTGGGTAATTTTGCTCAAGGACTGCGAGCGGTATTTTACAGAAAATCCTGCGCACTGCTTTTTACTGAGCGCACCACAAAAAGGCGACATCGACCGCGCGACCCGCACCGCCACCTATACGGTTACGGTAACGAGCGGTTTTTCGGAAAAAGCCGTGCGTATTCTGAACGACTTGCAGGTCGGTATGAAAAAATCACGCAAAAAAGACTGGACTGAGATTTCAGAGGACTGGCCGTTTGTTTCAGTGTATGCGAATTCATTTAAGGAAGGCTCATATCTTAAGAACGGCGTTGCTCTGTTCTATCAGGACGGAGACAAAATAAAAATTTCCGGAACAAACAATGTGATGGGTGGCAAGAGGATTGTCGCGGCAGCATTTGCCAATTCTGCATGGGTTTTAAGCGATTCCGATGTTTCGGTCAAAGAAGTGGCGAAAGATTTAGGGCGCTCCGACCGTTATATGACGCGTAACGAACGTAGAGCGGAAAATCTAGGACTTGAGGTGTTTGGCTCGATGATGGCAGGGATGGCGCAGACGATGAGTAATTTCTCGCTCTATGACATAACGCTTGCCATTGTGGACGAAAACGGAAAGGAACTTGCGAAAGGTGCCCGTATGTTTTTGGACAACAACAAAAAAGCATATTCTTTCAGCGGCATAAATCAGGACACGATGAAGCTGATTGACGGCGGAAAGGCGAAGGTCGTTCCCGTTCTCCTTGCGCTCGAATACGGAAAGCCCGAGAAAAACGGCATAACAAGAGACCGCACATGGCTGAAGCCCTTGCCTGAAATCAAGTATGATGTAAAACAGGCTGTTTGGAGTCAGGAAAGCAATGTAAACGTTATCTCAAAATTTGAAAAAGATGCACAGCAGGCAGCAGAACATGCAAAATTGGCAGGAGCCTTGAATGATTTCACAAATGATTTTGTAAAGATTGAAAAAGGTACGTTTGCAGATACAAACAGCTTTTATGATTCTCATGCTTGGGGAAATAGAGACTTCAAGCGTGATGTAATCCTTTCAAGCTTCTTTATTTCAAAGAATCCAATTTCTAAGGAAGTATATGAAAGCATTACGGGAATAAAACGAGAGCACAGAAATAGTCATAATGATAGGATTAATATAGCTTGCATGAGCTGGTACGAGGCAGTGCAGTTGTGCAATAGACTCAGCATTATGAGTGGACTTCCCCCTTGCTACGCAATTAACGGTAATATCGATGTTGATACTTGGGAAAAAGAGCCAGAAAGACATAATGTTGCATTCTGGAATTCAATTACCTGCGACTTTAATGCAGATGGCTATCGATTGCCTACTTTTGCAGAATTAAAGTGCTTGGCTCAAGCGAAAGACATTTTTAGTGTCAATTTATCGAATGAAATTTCTGGTTATCTGTGTTGGGATAGACGATCTAATCTTGAGTTGGAAAAAGCGACTGAAACTGTTGTAGACCCAATAACAAATCAGACAGATACCTCAGAGCGTGAAGTTTGGCTTTCTTTGTTGCGCAATAATGATGGGACTCCAGCCAACTCAGGAACTGAAGTTGACAGCAATTGCTGGTCTGTTTATTTTGTTCGTTCGGTTCCTGCTGAACGCATAACAGAAGAGCAAAAGGCAGAGATTTTCGCAAATATTGCAAAAGCAAAACAGGAAGCAGAGGACAAGGAAAAAGCAGAGGCTCTTGCGGCACAAAAACAAAAGGCGGTTGCCTACGCCAATGATCTTGTTACTTACAAAAAAACAATGGTTGCAAAAACTGTTGTTCCGCAGGAAGTTTTTGAATTTATCATGGGATATAACCCAAGCGAAAAGAAAGGTGAACGCTATGCTGCTACTAATGTCAACTTTTATGAGATTATGGTGTTCTGTAATAAGATGAGCGAACTTGCGGGGCTTACTCCTGTGTATGCGATAAAAGATACCACTGACACAAATTCATGGGGCAAGATTCCTACGTCTAGCAACGCTGATTGGGATAAATACAAATTCGACAAAAAAGCAAACGGATTCAAGCTGTCAGAAATCGCAGTTAGAAGCGATAGAAGTTATATAGACGAAGTTGACAGGACGGAATTGATAAATAATGTTGGAGTTCGCCGAGCCCCAACTGATGAAGAAGCAATTATGAAGAAAGAAATATCATATATTACTTCGCAAAACATTCCGGAAAGAATAGGCAATGGAACAAAATCTGGAAAGTATTCTTTCCGCATAATGCGAAATAAGTAAACGTAACATAGCACGGGTACAATACGTACACCGTGCTTGCATCCGTGCCACACAGTGTGGAAGCAAGCATTATTTATGCGAGGACATACAAAATGGGACAAAATGTTATGAAATCAGTAATAGGCAAGGAACTTTCCAAGATGCTGAATATTGATAATTTGGAAAAAGAAATCGCATATGACAAAGTGACGAATCTTGACGACATTTACTTTTCTGCAAATGAAGGCGCTCATCTACATTTATCCAAATTAAGAAATGTACAACCTGATGAATATGGTGTATTGAAACTTGATTTTTATGACTCACAGGATTCTGCCCCTAAAGACAAAATCTTTTCTTGTTGTTTGAAGGGGCTTATAGGCGGTATGAGCAAAAAGCAGGCAAAATTCAATCAAGCTCAAAATGATATACAAGCCTTTTTTAATGCAGCTGACAAATTGATTCAAGAATATTTTGACTGACAATATCAGGTAGTCGTCCCTACGAAACTGTCATTGTCTGTAAAACCGTATCAGCGTATGTTGGTACGGCTTTTGTTTGTAACCAATGCGTTTACCCTATATTAGCCCATTTGACAAATCAGAGAAATGTGTTATATTGATTACAGGTAGCCCAACAGAATGCGCTTAAATGGGCTTCGCAC
Source organism: Treponema sp. (assembly GCF_017430385.1). GTDB lineage: Bacteria > Spirochaetota > Spirochaetia > Treponematales > Treponemataceae > Treponema_D. Next base: position 1,523 of record NZ_JAFRNB010000018.1, on the reverse strand, counting down.
TTGTTGCGGACTAACGGACGGCGCCCGTTTCTATCTGTGATGACCGCAGTTTGTCGACTGAAAACGCCCCTTGTGAGGAAATTTCCTTGCGAGGGGCGTTTTTTCTGAAAGATTTTTGAATTTGTGGTATGATTATTGCATTGATTTCAATTTTATGAACTTCCTTTAAATCATTTAGAAGATATTATTACCTAATAAGGAATATGAATTAGAAATCCGCAAGTATAATTATAAAAGTCTTGGCGGTATTATTTCTATTGTTATCGAAAAGGAGATTCTTCATGCATAACATATCCGACACCATCACAAACCTAATCTCTCTCCCACACGAATACGAGTGGCTCGACTTTAAGGAAAATTGGTTTTCCAAAGACGGAATAGGCGAGTATATTTCCGCAATTTCTAACGGTGCTGCTCTTAGCGGTCGCGAGTTCGGTTATATCATTTGGGGTGTAAACGATAAGACTCATGAAATCATAAGAACAAAGGTCAATTTTGACAAGGATATCGATAACGAGCCGTATAAGCATTATCTAGTCAGGAATCTAAAGCCGAGCATTGCGTTTGAAGTCGATGAAACTGAAATTGATGGTAAAAGGCTTGTTCTTCTGACAGTTCCAGTGGCAAAATCAGTTCCCACAAAATTCTTGGAACAGACTTTTATCCGAATCGGATCCAGCAAGGAAAAACTTTCCAAGTTTCCCGAATGGGAAATCAGGCTTCTGAATGTGCTTTCAAACGGAATTCCGACAATCGTAAACACTGCCGCCCCCGACTATGCACAGGATTTGACTTTTGAGAAACTATTTTTGTACTACGGTGCAAAGGGAATTGCGCTCAGACAGGAAACTTTCAAAAAGACTCTGAAATTGCAGACTGCTGACGGTCGCTACAACATTATGGCGTTGTTGCTTTCGGATTCGAACGATATTCCAATCCGTGTTTCTGTTTTCAGCGGAAAGACTAAGGCGGATACTCTCTTTTCTGTAAAAGAATACGGCAACTCTTGTATTCTGTATGCGATGGATAAGATTCTTGACTATGGTGATGCAATTAACATCATTCAGGCGGACGAGCGCGGGCGGATTTCTGAGCGCAAGGATATTCCGCTTTTTGATTACGAGGCTTTTCACGAGGCACTTCTGAATGCATTCGTTCACAACAAGTGGCTTGCACTTAATGCCCCGATGATTAGCGTTTTCACCGACAGAATCGAAATTCTCTCGCACGGCGGGCTTGGCATTGAACAGGATTTGGAAGGCTTTTATAGCGGTGTGAGCATTCCTGTGAACGAAGTTCTTGCTTCAATTTTCTTGCAGCTCCGTTTAAGCGAGCGTTCTGGTCGTGGTGTACCGAAGATTGTCGGTGCGTATGGGCGAGAATCAGGGCATCCGCATTAAAATAACTTAATGACTCTATCCAGATAATCTTCGCATTTATCGCAAATGTGCTGCTTTTGAGAAATTGTAATGTTTTTGGATTTTATGACATCCGAAAAATCTGCTTGCTTCAGAAGATTCATT
>NZ_JAFRNB010000159.1 GCF_017430385.1 Treponema sp. | reverse complement strand
TTGCCTAATCTTGGTTTGCCGGTTTATTTGTACGGTAAAAACTATAATAATAAAACCGATAATAAGAATATCGTGTACAAGGGTTGCTTTGAGCCTGAATGTATCACGAATGAGCTTTGCCATGGATTCGGGCTTGTATGGGATGGAATCAGTGCTGATACCTGTGACGGATTGTACGGAAAATACCTTAAGTACAACAATCCGCACAAGCTTTCGATGTATCTGACTGCCGGATTGCCTGTCATCGTCTGGAAAGAGTCGGCTTTGTGCGAGCCTGTGCTTCGTAACGGGCTTGGAATTGCCGTGTCATCGCTTTATGAAGCTGTGGAAAAAATCAGGGCCACTACCGAAACTGAATATCTTGAGATGCATGAGAACTGCCTTAAAATATCAGCAAAGTTAAGAAGCGGCTATTTCCTCAGGACTGCACTCCGAAAATGTCTTGAAAGACTGGCAGATTCTGAAGCTCATTCTGGTTACACCAAGTCAGATGTCGCGCCTTCAGCTGATTCAGTGCTTTCTGCTGATTCAGTGCTTTCTGCTGATTCAGTGCTTTCTGCTGATTCAGTGCTTTCTGCTGATTCAGTGCTTTCTGCTGATTCAGTGCTTTCTGCTGATTCTGTACATTGAGATAATTTTGTGCTATAATATTCGTCTATGTTCAAATTATTCTCTGACATTTACAAGTACCGCCAGATGATTTTCAGTCTTGTCCATAAGGAACTGAGGGGGCGGTACAAGGGGTCCGTGCTTGGTTTTTTCTGGACTTTCCTTAATCCGTTGTTGCAGCTCATCGTTTATACGTTTGTCTTTTCTATCTTGATGAGACAGCAGATTGAAAAATATTATCTTTTCTTGTTCGTCGCTTTGGTTCCCTGGATTTTTATCAGTTCTTGTGTGTCCGCGGGTTCAAACTGTGTGTTCATTTATGGTGATTTGGTCAAAAAAATATATTTTCCCCGGGAAGTGCTTCCTATTTCCTTCGTTACCAGCCAGTTTGTCAACATGCTTTATACTTTTGTCGTTGTTTTCGCAGTGATTATATTCACGAAGCACGGATTTAATTTTTATGCCCTGCTTTATCTTCCTGTGATTATGGTCGTGGAATATGTCCTTGCTCTAGGACTTACGCTTTTTTTCTCTGCGCTTACTGTTTATGTTCGGGACATCGCGCATATCCTTGGCATCATTACTATGGCATGGCAGTTCCTGTCGCCTGTTATGTATCCTTCGTCAAAAGTTCCCGCTGAGTTCCTGCCGATTTGGAATCTCAATCCTATGGCCCATGTGCTTGATTCATACCGGGATATCTTGTATTTCAAGCAGGCTCCTGATCTACAGACTCTTGGTGTCGCTGTCGTAATGGGGCTTTTTTTCCTGGTCTTCGGTGAGATTATGTTCGCTAAGCTTCAGAAGGGATTCGCTGAAAATCTTTAGTAGGGTAGTGTTATGAATGAAGAGAATGCCATTGAGGTAAAAGATATAAAGAAATCTTTCAAAGTTTTTTTTGATAAGAGCAATCTTCTTAAGGAACGCGTGCTTTTCTGGAAGCGCAATAAGTACGAGAGGCGCAATGTCCTTAAGGGAATCAGTTTCAATGTCAAAAAGGGGGAGGCAATCGGTCTCATCGGACATAACGGTTGCGGAAAGAGCACAACGCTCAAGCTCCTCACAAAAATCATGTACCCGGATTCTGGCTCGATTGAGATGAGGGGCAGGGTGTCCGCTTTGATTGAGCTTGGTGCCGGATTTCACCCGGACATGAGCGGTCGTGAGAATATCTATACTAATGCGGCGATTTTCGGACTCAACAAAAAGGAAATCGACAAAAAAATCGATGACATAATTGCTTTCTCGGAGCTTGAGGAATTCATCGACAATCCGGTGCGCACATATTCTTCCGGAATGTACATGAGACTTGCCTTTGCCGTTGCAATCAATGTTGATGCTGATATCCTTCTTATCGATGAAATTCTTGCGGTCGGTGATGCTGCTTTCCAGGAAAAGTGCTTCAACCGCCTCAAGGAAATCAAGGCTGAGGGAACGACAATCGTAATCGTCTCACACTCACTTGGTCAGATTGAAGAAATCTGCGAGCGAAGTATCTGGATTGATGCCGGACTCATTCGGGCAGAAGGAAGCCCTAAGAATGTTCACGGCGAGTACCTTGATTTCATGGGCGTTCGTAAGCCGGAGGAAAAGGCTGCTTCTGTTGAGAGCTTCAACAAGCTTGCTCCCGCAAAAGTCGCATTTGACAACCGTTATTGGAAAGAAGCGGGCGAGGGCGGAACTACCAAGAATATAATGAAAGAAAGGGAAGCGTTCGCTTATATCGCCGTTGAAAAGGACAATCCTTTGGCTGTTGAGATTCACGCCGAAATCCTTGCTCCTGATGGGGAGCTTAAAATAGCAGTTGAAGGCTCAGAGCCTCTGACAGTGCATAAGCTTGCCGCCGGCGAAAAAGTCTTCTCATTCCCGCTAAAAGACTGCCGGAAGCATGCCGGAGATAAAATCCGCGTAGACTTCACTGCGGATGATATTCTCCGATGTGAGAAAGTCTGTGTGAAGGGAATTGCGGTGAAGTATAAGGAGCCGAAGCCTGAGATTTAGGAGAAGAGGGGAGCTGACAGCAGTTTGCCTGATTTGATTTTGCAAACTGCCTGTCATACATTCGGTATTAGAACAGTTTTTCTGCTGTTTCGAGTGCTGCGGCAATCGTGTCGTCCATGTCGAAGTAGCGGTACATGCCGAGCCTGCCTCCGAAAATCACTTTGTCCTGCTTGGTGGCAAGAGCCTTGTATTTTTCGTAGAGCGCAGTGTTCCTTTCGTCGTTCACGGCATAGTACGGCTCGTCGCCCTGCTTCCACGTGGCGGGATATTCGCGCGTGATTATAGTTTTCGGCTGATTTCCGAATTCAAAATGCTTGTGTTCGATGATTCTCGTGTACGGTGTCTTTGAGTCCGTGTAATTTACGACTGCATTTCCTTGAAAATTTTTTTTGTCCAGGACTTCGCTTTCAAAACGGAGCGAGCGGTATTCAAGTTCGCCCTCGGAGTAGTCGAAGAATCGGTCAATCGTTCCTGTGTAAATCACTTTGTTTGCAATAGAGAGCCATTTTTTCTTGTCGTCAAAAAAATCTGTGTTGAGTTCGATGTCGCAACCTTCAAGCATTTTCTCGACAATCTGAGTGTAACCGCCGACCGGGATTCCCTGATAAGCGTCGTTGAAATAATTGTTGTCGAAGATAAGCCTGACCGGAAGTCGCTTTATGATGCTCGCCGGAAGCTCCGTGCATTTGCGCCCCCACTGTTTTTCGGTGTAGCCCTGAATCAGCCGTTCGTAAATGTCTCGTCCGACAAGTGAGATTGCCTGCTCCTCAAGATTTTGCGGAGTCTTTCCCTTCATTTCGGAAGCCTGCTCAGCGATTCGTTTCTCGGCCTGCTCAGGAGTGATGACATCCGGCCAGATTTTGTTGAAAGTGTTCATGTTGAAAGGCAGGTTATAGAGCGCGCCGTTGAAATTCGCTATCGGAGAGTTTGTGTAGCGGTTGAATTCCGCAAACTCGTTCACATAGTCCCAGATTTTCTTCGAGTCCGTGTGGAAAATGTGAGCTCCGTACTTATGAAAGTTGATTCCCTCCACGTTCTCAGTGTAGATGTTCCCCGCGATGTGGTCTCGTTTTTCTATTATGAGGCAGCTTTTGCCGCGTTTTTTTGCCTCGTTCGCCATTGTCGCCGAGAAAAGTCCCGCTCCGACGAAAAGATAGTCGTAATGGTTCATTGTTTTGTTCTCCAGATTTATTGTGTTACAAAAATTCCAGTGGAAGGCATTGCACGTTGTCGCTGAGATACAGATGTTTCTCACACTGGCATAGAATCGTACCGCATTGCATTGAATCAAGCTGCTTTAGGGCTGGAAAGTTTTTTGCCATTGAAACTGTTGGCTGCACGGATTTTTTTATTTCAACAGGATACAAAAGCCCGCCTTTCTGGATAAGCAAATCGATTTCTTTTTGATTTCCATCCCTATAAAAATAGAGATTCTTGGTGCTTATTCCCGCATTCTGATAGCTCTTCATAATCTCGCTTATTACGAAAGTCTCAAAAAGCTCGCCCGACATTGCACCGTTCTGTGCAACTTTAGGATTATCCCAGCCCACAAGATTGCAGACAAGACCTGTATCATAAAAATAAATCTTTGGAGTCTTTACGGCCCTTTTGAGCAAATTATTTTCGTAAGGCCGCAGAAAAAAGATTATTCCAGACGCTTCAAGAATTGATGTCCAGCTTTGCACCGTCTTTAGCGTCACACCGATGGTATTCGCGATATCGGCAGCATTGAAAAGACAACCTGTACGGGCCGCAAGCGCAACAACAAACTTGTAGAACAGGGTTTCATCTTTTATGTTCATAAGATTTCTTACATCACGCTCAATATAAGA
>NZ_JAFRNB010000158.1 GCF_017430385.1 Treponema sp. | reverse complement strand
TGACATTACCGATGTAATCCGCCGCAAAGAGAAAAACGACGGCTCGCAAGTCCTTTACACCATCGACAAGCTCAGGAAATACAGTTTTTTTGACAAGATAATCGACGAGATTAGCCTTGAGGAAATCCTTGACCCGCTCACAGGAATTTTGTCGCGCGCATATTCCATGAAGTTTGTCCACTCCCTTATCGCAGAAAAAATTCCCTTCACATTCACAATCATCGATTTGGATAATTTCAAATTCATTAATGACACTTATGGACATACGGCCGGAGACAAGGTGCTTGCGTCCGTTTCCAAAAGCCTTGCTGAATTTACAGACGGCTTTGCCCTTGCGGGAAGATTCGGCGGGGACGAGCTTCTTTTGATAGATTTAAAAAACATCACCACAAGCGAGAAAACCGCTTTTTTTGAAAATCTTTATGGCAAATCAAACACATTGAGAAAAGAAATTTTCTTTGAAAACGGAGCGGCATTCGTTACGGGAACATCCGGCTGCGCGTCATTTCCAAAAGATTCCGATAATTTCTCTGATTTATTCGGCCTGATTGATAAAATGCTCTATCTTGGGAAAAATCTTGGCCGCAACTGCTATAAAGTCTATGAAGAAGAAAAACACAAATATGTGGAAATCCGTAAGATAGCCAAAAACGGCATATTCAAGAATATGTACAAATTGAGGACTGACATCGAATCAGAAACAGGTTTTGAAAACAAATTGTCAAAAGTCATGCCGCAGATTAGCGAAATTCTGAAAGTTCCTGATTTTTACTATGTCACTTCTGACGGAAAAATGCGCGCTGTCCTGGACAAGAACTTCAATGCGGATGTGTCCGATTTATCAGAAATCATGGAAGAAGATTTGTTTTCCCAAGGCTCGCTGGATTTAATAAAAAAACACTCACCGAAATTCTACAAAGTTCTTTATGAAAAGGGCTTTGAATCTGTTTTAATTTCACGGATACGCAAAAAGGACAAAGTAAAAGGCTATCTGATTTGCGCGGTAAACCGCAGCCTTAGAATCTGGCAGGAAAACGAATGCGCGATTCTTTATTATCTTGCCGAGCTTTTGTCCGATGATTTATAGGCTCGCATTTATTTCTCGAAAGGATTAGAAAAAAATCCCGGTCAGCGTAAACCAACCGGGGTTTTAGGGGTGTCCCCTAGGAGAGTGGGGTGCGACGCAGGGGAGAGACTTCTCCCCTATCCTTTTTACTTATTCTTCTTCTCGTACTCAATCACGGCCTGTGCTCATGCAAACCTAGCGGTTTGCTAACGAGTTTTGCCAAGCAAAACTCGCGGGATTTCATTACTTATTTTTGAGCACTGCCTGAGCACCAGCCAATCTAGCTATTGGCACTCGGTAAGGAGAGCAGCTTACATAGTTCAAGCCGATTCTGTAGCAGATATGGATTGAAGCCGGGTCTCCGCCATGCTCACCACAAATGCCCAGGTGCAGGTGCTGGTTGACAGTGCGGCCTTTTTCCTCGGCGATTTCCATGAGGGCTGCAGGACCGTCCTCGTCCAGAGTAGCGAATGGGTCGTCCTCAAGGATTCTCTGCTGCAAGTAAGACTCGATGAATTTTCCGTAGTCGTCCCGGCTGAAACCGAATGTGGTCTGAGTAAGGTCGTTTGTTCCGAATGAGAAGAAGTCCGCGTATTTTGCGATTTTTCCTGCACTCAATGCGGCTCTCGGGAATTCAATCATGGAACCAATCTGGAATTTAAGGTTCACGCCCTTTTCCTTGTTGACTTTATCGATGACGGCTTCTGCCTGCTTTCGGATTTGCTCGACTTCGTTGTAAGAAACGACATTCGGAATCATAATCAGAACTTCGTGCTTCTTGCTTTCTTTTTCAAGCTGTGCCGTAGCACGGGCGATTGCCTCGACCTGCATTTCGTAGATTTCAGGATATGTGATTGCAAGCCGGCATCCTCGGTGACCCAGCATAGGGTTGTGCTCAGCAAGCTGCATGACTTTTCGGGCAAGTTTTTCTTTATCAACGCCAAGTTTTTCTGCAAGGGCGGTAAGCTGTGAGTCGCTTTCTGCCTGAATGAACTCGTTCAAAGGCGGATCAAGCAAACGGATTGTAACCGGTCGGCCTTCCATAGTCTTGATGATTTCGTAGAAGTCTTTCTGCTGGAGGGGAAGAATTTTCGCCAGATTTTCCTTTCGACTTTCTGTGTCTTCAGAAATAATCATTTTCTGGAAAGCGGTGAGTTTCGGCTCGTCGAAGAACATGTGTTCCGTGCGGCAAAGACCGATTCCCATTGCACCGAAGCGGAAGGCATCCATTGCGTTCTGAGGAGTGTCGCCGTTCGCGTAGATGTCGAATCCCTTTACACGGTTTCCTGATTCAGTGACTCGCTCTGATTTTTCGCGGATTTCGTCTGCCCAGCCCAAGAATGTTTCCAAATCGCCTGAGATTGTAGCCGGCTTGACCGCAACCTGACCTTCGTAAACGAGACCTGTAGCTCCGTCAATCGTGAGGAAGTCGCCTTTTTTGTAGGTTTTTCCCTTGATGATGACAGTCTCAGCGTCTTTGAATGCAACATCTGAGCAGCCACAAACACAAGGAGTTCCCATACCGCGGGCAACGACTGCTGCGTGAGAAGTTCGTCCACCAGTTGAAGTAAGGATACCCTGTGAAACTGCCATTCCGGCGATATCATCTGGAGAAGTTTCTTTTCGGACGAGAAGAACTTTTTTGCCGTTCTTTGCCCATTCTTCGGCTTCTTCTGCTGTGAATACAATCTGACCACAACCAGCTCCCGGAGAAGCGTTAAGACCAGCTGCGATTTCTGTAGCCTTTTTGACTGCCTCTTTGTCGAGCTGTGGGAGAAGAAGCTGGTTCAACTGCTCCGGCTCAACACGCATGATTGCTGTTTCTTTGTCGATGAGCCCTTCTTTGACCATATCGACTGCCATTTTGACTGCTGCGGCACCTGTTCGTTTACCGTTTCGGCACTGAAGCATGTAGAGCTTTCCTTCCTCAACGGTGAATTCCATATCCTGCATGTCGTGATAGTGCTTTTCGAGGCGGTCACGAATCTGGCAGAGTTCGTCGTAAATCGCCTTGTTTGTCTGCTCCAGCTGAGCGAGTTTTTGCGGAGTTCGGATACCAGCAACGACATCCTCACCCTGAGCGTTCATAAGATATTCGCCCATGAATACATTTTCACCGGTTGAAGGGTCTCGTGAGAAACATACACCAGTACCAGAAGTTTCGCCCTTGTTACCGAAGACCATTGCCATTACTGTAACGGCTGTTCCTTTGAGAGCGCCTTCCTTGATGTTGTTCAATTTGCGGTATTTGATAGCACGAGGGTTCATCCATGAGCCGAAGACAGCTCCGATTGCGCCCCACATCTGCTCTTTTGCGTCCTGAGGGAAGTCCTCGCCCTTTTCCTTTTTGTACATCGCCTTGTATTTTGTGACGATTTCTTTGAGGTTCTCTGTTGTAAGCTCAGTGTCCTGTTTGACCCCAGCCTTTTCTTTTACTTCGTCAATGATTGCTTCGAATTTGTCGTGGTCAACGCCCATTGCAACATCGCCGTACATCTGAATAAAGCGACGGTAAGCGTCCCATGCAAAGCGTTCGTTGCCAGTCTTTTTTGCCAGCCCCAGGACAGCCTTGTCGTTGAGACCGAGGTTAAGGATTGTATCCATCATACCAGGCATAGAGATTGCCGCACCCGAACGGACAGAAACCAAAAGCGGGTCTGCCTCGTCGCCAAGTTTTTTGCCCATAACGGACTCAAGTTTTGCAAGGTATTCATCGACCTGAGGATAAAGTTCTTCCGGATATTTGCGTCCCAACTCGTAATACTTCTGACAGACATCTGTAGTAATAGTAAAGCCAGCCGGAACCGGAAGACTCAAAGGAGCTTTAGCCATCTGTGCAAGGTTTGCGCCCTTTCCACCCAACTCTGCGCGCATTGATTCATCGCCATCTGCGTCGCCATTACCAAAAAAATATACATACTTCATAATGAGTAAATTATAACACAGGTTTTTTGGATGTAAATCAGTTATTTCAAAATAAAATTAAAAAATACGAAAATAATAACATAAAGAACAAAATTACGACACGGAATAATGCAAAAAAATGCAGTTATGAGACAATTATGATATTTCGGATTGAGAAAACTTGATTACAATGACCACAAGGCCAATTAACAAAAAAAAACACCGGGGAACAACTCACCCGGTGTCAATACTGCATTTTGCACTATGAATTATGCACTAATTACAGTGTTGGATACTTCGCAAAGTATTTCTTTGTTTCTTCTGCAACGACTCCGCTCAAAACAATCAGCGAGATACAGTTTGGAATTGCCATGAGACCGTTGGTGATGTCGGCAATTGTGAATACTGCGTTGACTGTGAAGTACGGGCCGATTGCGATTGCGAAGATGTAAATCAAGCGGTAGATGAAAACGAGCTTCATGCGGCCGTTGGTGATGTATTCAAGACATTTTTCTGAGTAATAATCCCATCCCAAAATCGTTGTGAAGGCGAAGAAAGCCAGACAGAGCATGAGGAGGAATTTTACAGAATAGCCGTCACCGCCAAGAACACGGGAGAAAGCAGCTGCCGTAAGATTTGCACCTTCAAGTCCCTTATTCCAGGTAGAAATCATGGCAAGTTTACCTTCGACTGTTTCAAAAACGATTCCGCCTGGAGCAATAATATCTCCGTAAAAAGCGATTACGATTGCAAGGCCGGTCATTGTACAGACGATGAGAGTGTCGATTACAGTTCCCGTCATGTTGACCAGCCCCTGCTCAACAGGCTCGTTTGTCTGAACTGGAGCAGCTGCGATTGGAGCAGAACCAAGGCCAGCCTCGTTTGAGAAAATTCCCCGGGCAATACCTTTCTGCATTGAATCCAGAACCATCTTGATGATGTAGCCTGAAACACCGGCGGTTACAGCAGAGGAACCAAATGCTGATTTGAAAATCAAGGCAAAAGCTGCAGGAACTTTTGTTGCGTTCATGATTAAAACTGCGACGCCCATGAAAATGTAAATGACAGCCATTGCAGGGACGATTTTTTCTGCGACTTTGGAGATTCGCTTGAGGCCGCCCAGAATTACGAGGGCTGCTGCGATTGTTACGACAGCTCCGCCGATTACTGTGGCCCAGGTGTATGACTTCTCGCCAATAGTGAATGCAATGTTTGCATTCTGGGGATCAAATGCCATGTTGACGGCAGAAGTGATGCCGTTGATTTGGGTCATCGTACCGATTCCCAGAAGACCTGCAAGAACTCCGAAAATTGCGAAAAGGATTGCAAGCCACTTCCAGTTTTTTCCCATACCTTTTTCGATTGTATAGAATGGGCCGCCCAAAACATGACCGTCTTCTTTTACTTCACGGTATTTGATTGCAAGCATACACTCTGCAAATTTTGTGGCTGTTCCCAAAATTGCGGCAGCCCACATCCAGAAAAGGGCACCAGGACCGCCAGAAGCGATTGCAGTTGCAACACCAACGATGTTTCCAGTTCCGATTGTTGCAGAAAGTGCCGTACAAAGAGCAGAAAATCCCGAAAGCTCTCCGCGACCTTCATTTTCTTTGAAAATTGAGCGGAATGCTCGTCCAAGTTTTGTGAACTGCAAGCCTCTTGCCCGAATCGTAAGAACAAGGCCGGTTGCAAGAATAAGGACGATGGTTGGAATTCCCCAAACCACATCGTCGATTGAGTTAAGGATTTTGTCAAACATTTTTAAATCCCCGAAAGAACTGTCATGCCGAAATGCGACAAGTTCTTTTTAAAATAAAATAGAGTTTGCCCCGAAAAACGAAACAAACTCTCCAAAGAGTAGGAATGGAACTTTTGCCCTGTCCTTTGTGCCTGAGATATCGATTGTAATAATCTTAACCCTTCGGCGCCTCACCCCATCGTGAAGACTCTCCAGAGAGTCGTCCTTGCCCCACAAGCAAAAAAACGACTTAAGTAATATATCGGAAAAACAGTGGTTTGACTAGAGAGGAAATTCTGGACGATGTAAGTTTTATCTGCTGCCCATGATTTTTTTCACAATTACGCTTGACAAAAAATTTTCAACACGCTATAACAGAGACATCAAACGGCAATGAGGTCGCAGAGCAAATGCTTTGCGACCTTTTCTGTTTTTAACGGCGATGATGTCGGACATGTGCGCACTGTCTGATATTGTCGCCGATTTTTTTTCCGGGGCGTTGCGGGGTGCGGTTCAGGCATAGCCTTTACCGAGACTCGCCTAAAAACTTGCCTCGCAAGTTTTTTCGCTATTGCGAACGGCTCACTACCCCGCAGAGGGGGTAGCGGAAAAGCAACGCTTTGGAGCG
>NZ_JAFRNB010000157.1 GCF_017430385.1 Treponema sp. | reverse complement strand
CGCTCCAAAGCGTTGCTTTTCCGCTACCCCCTCTGCGGGGTAGTGAGCCGTTCGCAATAGCGAAAAAACTTGCGAGGCAAGTTTTTAGGCGAGTCTCGGTAAAGGCTATGCCTGAACCGCACCCCGCAACGCCCCGGAAAACAAAAAATGCCGCACCCTCTGAACCGTTGTACACCAGTCCGAAAATGCAGCGCCTTTGCTGATTTAAAAACAGAAGAGGTCGCAAGAATTGCCTTCCTGCGACCTCATTGCCGTTTGATGATTCTGTTATAGCGTTTAGGAAATTTTTTGTCAACAGGAATTAAAAACTTTTCTTAAAAAAATGAGTAATCTTCTTCCATATCTAATTTTTTCTTAATATAATGAAACCATGGATTTTCTTGAAACTCAGCTCGATATCGTTAAAAAGTTTGTTGGCAGCACAAGGAGCAGCATCTGCTATGTGTCCGCTCAGAAATCTCTTTTCGATAAAATTCCCGATCAGCTCGGGAACAGCTTTGTTGTCATCGACCTTCTCTATGAATTCTCACCTTTCAAGCCATTCCTCTCAATCCTTTCCCAAAAATCTCCTGATGAGAGCGTGGTGAGAAAATCATCCTATTCGCTACAGGCAGATTCTTTCCTTTCTTATTTCAGGAACGGCTATGCCGATGAACGATACGATATTCCGCTTGACAATGAGTTCGTGTACGAGACCAACCGTTTCATCCAGACAATCTGTGCCCTCATTCGGGAGCTTAACGATACAAGTTACCTCATCATGAATGCCCAGCTTCTTCAGCAGAATTCCCTTGAGCTTCTAAAGGAGCTTGAGAAATATCCGCTCCAGGGCAAATTCGTGCTCTGTTTCAATTCTGACGACACCGAGGAATCTGCACGGGCCGCTATTGAATTCTTTGACCGTAACAGGAACAAGCACAATTTCCTGTACCTCAAAGACAGGCTCTCGAACGACACATTCTTCCCTTCAGAAAATTCATTCGATGACATTGCATCTAAAGTCCTTTCCGACTACAATTCCATCTTCAAGAATCTCCGCAACAACCGAATCTTCATGTCGCATGACCAGCTTCTTCTTGTCGTCAACTGGACTGTAAAGCATATAAATGATTTCAAGCTCAACCAGAAGAAATTCCGCGAGCTATCCCTTGAGATTGCCCTTGCGTATTACACATGCCTTCAGTATGACAACGCAATCCTTCACTTCAACGATGTGATTGAGTCTCATGTTAAGGACGAGCTTTCAATCGCCGCCCTTTATTACCTCGTGTCGATTTTTTACTATAAAAAGTCCGGTGATTTCGCACGAAGACATGCCAATCATTTGCAGGAACTGCTTGAGGATAACAAAACTTCGCCTTATTACAGCCTTTTCCAGATGGTTGTTTTCCAGTTTACGGCAAATTCTGACCTTCAGAAAAATGTCGAGAACTACCGCAACATAATGCAGCTTCTCGAAAAGAGCGGGTTGATTAACAATTACATATCGACCGGGCTTTCAATTCCCTGGTCTTTGATCGACGATGACTCAAACCGTGCTTTCGTCTATGGAAATATCGAAAAATGCTATGAGCTTGCCAAGCAGATCGGCAACCAGCACCTTGTCTCAAAGGCCTGCCACTGGAAGGGCATAATCCATTCTCATTACGGAGAGTCGGACGAGGCGATGAAATGGTATTTCGAGTGCAACCAGATCCGCACCGAAATAGGCGAGATCGGGCCGATTATGAATATCCGAAACGGCCTTTCATACGAGTCAACCCGGCGCGCAAAATATGAGAACGCATACAATCTCGTGAACGATGTTATAAAAAATCTCTACAACATGAACGATTATTCCAATGTAATCGACACGCTCAAAAACATCGGGTACGCTCTGTTCTATTCAAGGCATTTCGCGCAGGCTGACACAATTTTCACGAAAATCCTGCATTATCTCCATCTTTTCAACCTTGAGAAAAGGCCGAGCAATTCGTTCCTTCCGTCTGTGAACGACATGCTCATTTTCAAGTCAATCATTGAATTCAACGAGAACGATTATATTCATGCCAGAATAAACTATACCCGGATCCTCCAGGACCCAAAGAACATCACTTCCGAGGACAAGCCTCTCCTTCATTTCATCAAGGCGGCTCTTCTTCTTGAGAATGGCGATGTTTCCGGGGCTTGTACTGCCGTTGATCAGGCTGTCAGCGAATTCAGGACCATCAAGAGCGACCAGAGCCATAAAATCTGCTTCGTCTGCTACGAATTTGCCGCCATGCTCAACAAAATGGGGCTCATCGATGAATCCGACCGCTACCTCGAAACAGGATTCAGCCTCGCAAAAGAGAAGAACTTCGAGCACTACACCAAGCATCTCCAGCAGATTTCTGTCTACGACTATCTCCGTGATACGCACGATTTTTCTCCGCTCAACATCGACTTGATGTTCCTGGACGAAAAGGCTGACAAGGAAGTTTTGCTTACCCAGTTGCACAAGCGCATTCATGATTACCAGTTCCTCAATCAGATTAAGGCAACAAATTCAAAGATTCCGAATCTCAAGCAGTACATACACGATGTCTCTTCCGCTATTTTTGAATTTACCCTTGCGGAGTCTGTATTTTTCTGTGAATGTCATGACAACCATTATGAGACAATTTATTGTGTTTCCAGAAAGGATGGCGCATCACTTGACAGCGAGACATGGTGGTCTCTTTTCAAAAAGAATTCCAGCCAGTCTTTCTCACAGCTTGTTTACAGTGCCGAGGAGAACCTTTATTTCGCGAATATCTCCCAGTTTGATTACCATTTTGGAATCGCAATCGCCGCGAGCAAGGAAAATCCGATTACTACTGATTATGTCAACGCGCTCAACATCGCGATTTCGAACATTCAGGCGCAGATAATCATCTTCAAGCAGAATGAGAACCTGCTGTTCCTTTCCACAACCGACCAGCTCTCGCTTTTGAATAACCGTCATGCGTTCCAGGAATATATTTCCCGTGAGAGCAACAAGATACGCCGTTACCGCGAGCGCAAGGACCTGAACATCCAGATTTCAATTGCGTTCATAGATCTGGACAACTTTAAGTATTACAACGATACATTCGGTCATTCGGCAGGCGACTTGCTCATATCCTGCTTCGCAAAGCTCCTCAAAAAAACATGCCGGCAGATTGATTTTATCGCACGCTTCGGTGGCGATGAGTTCGTGATACTTATGGTGGACACTTCCATCGAAGAGGCATTGAAAGTCAACGCCCGGCTCAAAGAAAATCTCAAAAAACAGAAATACTTCATTCCTGATTTGGAAAAGCATCTTGAAATCGAAAATCTGGACATCCCGGAGAACAAGTTGATCGGTTTCAGCATGGGAATCAGCTCAAATTTTGATGACAATGACTTTGAGAATCTTGATAAAGTCATGATTAAGGCGGACCAGGCGTTGTATTACTCAAAAGAGCATTGCAAAGGCGAGCCTTCCGTTTGGAAGAACATCTCAAAAGAACTGATTCAGGAAGGCAAATAGATTTATGAAAAGTTTAGTGGTTTTGTACGGCGGTGATTTGACATCCCACGCTTTTGAAAAAGTTTTTGGTTCAGAGTGCGCTTTTGAGCGTGTTTTGAACATGGCTTCAAAATTCAGCGAAAAAATCGTTCTTTTTTTGAAAGATTCTTCTCCTGTTTCGGGGCAAATTTCTTCTATAATCGCAAAGAATCCCAAAGTCGAGGCCGTCTCACGCGATTGTTGGACAAAATCACTTTTCATCTCAGAAATTTCTTCCGCGCTCAAAAAATACGAGGCCGAGAGCGCGATTGTCTCTTATGCCGACACTCCTTTTTTAAACGAAAAATTGACCGCTGACTTAATCGAAATGCACTCAAAATATGCCGCCGAATATTCCTTTGCCGACGGCTTCCCTTATGGCCTTGCACCGGAGCTTATCGAGAGTGGCACGGCTTCAATTCTTTCCGAGCTTTCAAAAACTTCTCTTAAGGCTGAGGGCGAAAAGTGCATGGACAGGGAAGCTCTTTTTTCCGTCATGCGAGGTGACATCAATTCCTTTGAGATTGAGACATTGATTTCTGATGTTGATTACCGCTTGCTCCGCTTCAATTTCGAAGCCAGCTCAAAAATCAACTTCCTTTCGTGCAAAAATCTTTATGCCGAGGCGCAGAATCAAAAAATCGACCTTTCCGACGCATACTCACTTTCAAATCTTGCCTCAAAAACTCCGCTCGTAATGCAGACCGTTCCTGCTTTCTACAATATTCAGATTTCTTCAAAATATAATCACAAATACTGCTATTCTCTGGAAAGTGCGGGCAAAAATCCTTCTCCAAAAGATTTTATGACTCTTTCTGACTTCCAGAAAATCGTCTCGCAAATCAAGGATTTTTCCGAAAACGCGGTTATTTCACTCTCAGCGTTCGGCGAGCCTCTTTTAAATCCAGAATTCCTGCAATTTGCGCTTGAAGTCATAAATCAGAACGACCAGAATCACAAAATTTCTCTTCTGATTGAGACTGACGGCCTTCTTGTCTCCGACGAGATTGCCTCAAAAATCTCACAAGCCGCAAAATCAAAAAATGCCGAAGTCAACTGGATTGTCTATCTTGATGCGGTCGAAAAATCGATGTACGCGAGCCTTCACAATTGCCCAGATTCCGACTTTGAAAAGGCTCTTTCGGCAGTTCCTCTCCTTGAAAATCACTTCGAGAGCCATGTTTTCCCTCAGTTCATGCGAATGAAAACAAATGAAAATCAGCTGGAGTCCTTTTACCGCTTCTGGAAAGAAAAGGAATCTCCCTCAAAAGGCGAGCTGATTATACAAAAGTACAATTCTGTCTGCGGTTCTTTGCCAGAGCTCAAATCCGCCGACCTTTCTCCTGTGAACCGGCTCCCTTGCTGGCATCTGCGCCGTGACATGACGATTCTTTCGGACGGAACAGTGCCGTTCTGCTTCCAGCTTTCTTTCGAGAACTATGCCGGCAGCATTTTGACTGACGGAATCGAAGGAACATGGGCTAAATTCTCCGAAATTCTCAAAAATCACCTTGCTTTTGTGGACGAGCTTAATTCAGAAAAGACTGAAAGTAAATCTGCCGATAATAAATGCGGAATCTGTGATGAATCCTATACCTTTAATTTTTAATGAGCATTTTATCAGCATGACTGTTCTCGGCGGAAAGGAAATCGTTCCCAACATCAAGATGAATATTTCTGCCATAATCATCAACAAAGGCTGGTCGAGCTACCGATCAAAAATGATTGAGAATCTCATGCGGTGTGGCTTTGCTGAAATCATTTCGATTGAGGCCGACAGCGAAAATTACAGCATCGAGGATTTCTCACGCAAGTTTCCCTTTGTCAAAGTCATTATCCCGCAAGAAAATACGACGGAAGGCGACTTAATCAACATCGGGGTGGGCGAGGCTTCTTCAGAATATGTCCTTGTGCTCCGCGATTCGATTGATTTTTCAAAAGACATACTCATGCCAACTTTGGCTTCAAAACTCACTGAGTCCGGCACTTTCTGCATTACGCCACGGCTTTTGGGAAGGGACAATTTTTCCTTCCCTGTGCTTTTTTCTCCATCAATCAGGCGGGCTGCCCTCAATGTGATTTCGACTTCGGTTGTCTCGGACGGAAGCCCCAATCTCTTTCCTTTTGACAATATCGGGCTTTACAACCGCAAGAAATTCATGGATTTGGGCGGTTTTGACTACACGATTCTTTCGGATTACTGGCAGAACCTCGATTTTGCTTTCCGTGCATGGCTCTGGGGCGAGAAAATCACCTTTTCCACGGCGTTCAGCCTTTCTTACTGTACGGAAGTTCCTGTTCTGGAGACGGGCGCGAGTCAGTTTTCAAACAGATTCTATTTAAAAAATCTTGTGCCACGGTTCTATGCTGACCACGGCGCGATTCCAGGCTCTTCTTTCTTTGCGTTCTGGGGAAGCTCATCATGCGGATTTTTTGAGGCAAAGGCCCGCTTTCAGGAAGCAAGGGAATGGGTGAGGGAAAACAAATTCAGATTTAAAAGGGATGCTCTCGATTTAGTCGAGAACTGGGGAAATAAATGACAATTATAGCAGCACAATGCAGACTTTCATCAACTCGTTTGAGCCGAAAAGCTCTACTTCCTTTGGGCGGAAAAACTGTCCTTGACTGGACTTTGGCCGCAATGAAAAAGGTAAAGGCCGATGATTATTATGTCGCCACCGACGAAGATTCTTTTGAGGAATTAAAGCCGTTCTGCGAGCGGAATGGATTCAAGATTTTCAAGGGAAGCCTTGAGGATGTCCTTGCTCGGTATTGCAATCTTATAGAAGAAACTAAGGCTGATGTCGTGCTTCGTGCCACTTGTGACAATCCGTTTTTGTTCTACGAGGCGGCTCAGTCTCTCGTTGACGAATTTGAAAAACGCTCTGCTTACGAAGATTTTGACTACATCACATACACAGGTTTGCCTCACGGAAGCGGAATCGAAATGTTCAAGGCTGCTTCATTGCTTAAAGCCCGTGCGCTCACAAACCTTCAGTACGACCACGAGCATGTAGGCCCAGCCCTTTACAATCACCCTGAAAATTTCAAGTCTCTTTTCGTTCCGGCTCCAGAAGCATGGAATTTCCCGAACCTGCGCACTACGATTGACACTTCTGCTGATTACAAGCGGGCTGAATCAATCGTAAAAATCGTTTCAGGTGAAAAAATAAGTGAAAAAAATCCTGTAAAAGAGCCTTACACGACGGAGCAGATTCTTTCCGCTCTCGAAAATCCTTCGCTTTACAAGCCTATTCTCACAGTTCCGTGCGTAAAAAAAGGAAAGGGAACAGGACATCTTCGCCGCTGTCTTAAAATTGCTGTCGAAACCGGGGCAAATGTCTATATCCCACAAGATGCCGGTCTTGAAGAAAAAAATGAGCTTATTGAGGACGCAAAAAAGAACGGCCTCCGTGAAGAACAGATTGTAAGCCGTCTGCCAGAAAAAAAAGAATACGAGCTTATTGTGACCGATGCGTTCACTCTTGACCGCGAGCTTGCCCTCAATCTATCGAAGGCTGCTCCTGTAGTTGCGATTGACGAAGGATCATTGAATGCCGATTTGTGTGACTGTCTTTTGGACATAATTCCGTCTTATGGCCTTGCGCGCCCGGCGAACATTTCCGATCCATCATTTGTCTCTCTCCCGGAGCACAAACGAAGTGCCAAAAAGCCTGAGAATTTTGATGAAATCAAGTCGATTCTCGTTACGGTCGGGGGAGAAGATCCGGCGGATTTGGTTGTTCCGACTTCGATTGCGTTTGCTTCAAGCGGAAAAAAAATCACCGCGATTGTCCAGAATCCTGAAGAATCAGCCCTTCGCGTTGTTGATGAAGAATTGCGCAAGGACATTAAATATATTCAGCCCGTTCACAACCTCAAAGAGCAGCTTTCTGGCTACGATGTCGTAGTGACTCATTACGGATTCACGGCTTTTGAGGCACTTGCCGCAGGTTGCGGAGTGATTTTGCTCGGAACGACCCAGCTCCATGTGAATCTTGCGCAAAAGTACGGATTCGCTTGTCTTCCGCAAGGTCAGATTAACGCGGAAAATGCAGTTTCCCTTCTGAAAGATGTGAAGTCCCTTTACCCTGATTCGCCGTTCATCAAAGAAGGTGCCGGCAAAAAATCTTTGGGCGAGTTCGTAAAATTGCTTGCCGGCGGAAAAAGATTCTGCTGCCCGGTCTGCCGTGACGAAAATTCTGCCGTCGAAAATCCGATTGTCGCGCGCACGACCTTGCACACATTCCGCCGCTGTAAATCATGCGGAATGCTTTACATGAGCTGGACCCACGCTACTGAGAAAAACTACAATTCTTCGTATTTCTTCGAGGATTACAAAAAACAGTACGGAAAAACTTACCTCGATGACTTCAAGAACATCAAAAAACAGTGCGTCCGCAGGACAAGCGTTGTAGATATGCTTTACCGCTCTAGCCACAAGGCTGTCACGCCTGCAGTCCTGGACATTGGCTGTGCGTTCGGGCCTTATCTTGATGCCGCGAATGATGCCGGCTGGCAGGTTTTCGGCACTGACATTTCAAAAGAAGCCGTCGATTATGTTCAGAACCAGCTTCATTATCCTGCCACAACCGCAAAATTCCCGGAATTTGACCCGGCCGATGAGTTCGGAGTCAAGAATTTCGATGCAGTGACAATGTGGTATGTAATCGAGCACTTCCAGGATTTGGACAGCGTTCTAAAAGGCGTTTCAAAAATCCTCAAGACTGGTGGAATTTTCGCCTTCTCAACGCCGTCTGCGAGCGGAGTCTCAGGCAGGTTCAACACGCAGGGCTTCTTCCAGAATTCCCCGACGGACCACTATACTCTGTGGGAGCCGGGGAGGGCAGCATCAATCCTCAAAAAATATGGCTTCAAAGTCTGTAAAATTGTCTCGACAGGCCATCATCCAGAGCGGTTCCCGAACCTCAAGGGACAGAAATCAACGAGCCTTAAATTCGCGCTTTATTCAGGTGCGAGCCATTTCTTCGGGCTTGGTGACACATTTGAGGTTTATTGTAAAAAAGAAAGGGAGATTTTCTAATGTTTGACACAAAAAAAATATTGATTTTAGGCGCAGGACTCATGCAGAAACCTGCGATTCTTGCCGCAAAACATCTTGGCTACAAGGCTGTTGTCGTCGATGCGAACAAAAATGCCGTAGCCGTCCCTCTGGCAGATGAATTTTATCCTGTTGACCTCAAAGACCGAGAGGCACTTCTTGAACTTGCAAAAACATTGAGCAAAAAAGGCTGCCTGAAAGGCGTTTTCACCGCCGGAACTGATTTCTCTGCAAGCGTTTCATTCGTTGCAGAAAATCTGGGACTTCCTGCACACAATTTTGAAGCAGCTCTTAATGCCAGCGACAAAGTTCGGATGCGTGCATGTTTTGAAAAGGAAGGCGTTCCGTCTCCAAAATTCATCGAGCTTACAGAAGATTCTCTTTCTAAAATAGGCGAAATAGAATTCCCGAAAGTCGTAAAACCATGCGACAATATGGGCGGCCGTGGCTGTCGTTTAATCCGAAATCAAGATGAATTCCAAACTTCAGTAACTACCGCAATCAAAAATTCCCGGACAAGCCGTGCGATTTTCGAGGATTACATGGAAGGAGCGGAATTCTCAATCGATTCAGTTGTCTATAACGGCACCCTCACAATCACAGGATTCGCCGACCGTCACATCTTCTATCCTCCGTATTTCATCGAGATGGGGCATTCTCTTCCTTCACGAGTGGATTCAAAAATCAAAAACGAGCTTATCGCGACATTTGCTCTCGGAATAAAAGCACTCGGTCTCACATGCGGAGTCGCAAAGGCTGACATCAAATACACCAAAAATGGCCCGATGATTGGCGAAATTGCGGCTCGGCTTTCAGGCGGCTACATGAGCGGCTGGACTTTCCCATATTCAAGCGGCATGAACCTCACCGAAGAAGCGATGAAAATCGCTGTCGGCCAGGAACCTGATTATCTTCTTTCAAACCGGGTTTCTCTTCCGTGGCAGCCTCACGAGAGCGTAAAAAACAAAGTTCAGCCTTTTGAGCTTTACGAAATTTCCTCGACCCTTGTAAGCGCAGAACGTGCATGGCTTTCAATCCCTGGCAAGGTCTCAAAAATCTACGGCTTGGATGAAGTCAAGCAGATTTATGGCGTGCGGGATGTTCTTCCTCGTGTCAAAAATGGCGATAAAGTTGACTTTCCTCGAAACAATGTCGAGAAATGCGGAAATATCATCGCGGTGGGAATAAACAGCGAGCAGGCGTACAAAAGCGCAGAAGAAGCAATTTCTTCTATTACATTACGCCTCGAACCGAACAATCTCGAAACCGAAAAATTCCTGGACGGCGAATGTGAGAGCGATGAAAAAGGTTTCCCGCCGTCTGCCTTCACTTTCTGCCCGAATGAATCAGCTTCCGTAAATGTTGGCGAAGGAACAAAAATCCCTGCTGGTCAAAAAACAATCGACTATCTCCCTGAAACATTGATTCCTCTGGCAGATTCTCTCAAAGACTGGAACCACTGTACCTTGCGCAAAACTCTCGAAAAATTCGACGAAATCTGCCCGAATCACGCAGAACTAGACGGAAAAACATTCTGGAGCGCAGTCCTTCGCGGAGGCATTCAGGGCGCGCTTTATATTGCCGACAATATAGAAAGTTGAAAACTGAAAGTGGAAAGTTGAAAGCTAAAATCTTTGTCAGTGAGAAATCTAGTTTTCCGTTTTCCGTTTTCCGTTTTCCGTTTTTGAACCTATGAGACGACACATAATTCTTTTTCTAACAATAATTTCTCTGCTCAGTCCGCTTATTGCACAGTCTGCGAACCTGAACCTAATCTCTGAGTCTGAAAAACTTGGAGCTTCCGTTTACTGGGATTCTCTTAGCGGAAGTGGTTTGCTCGAAAAGAACGGACATCAGGTTTCGTTCCGGGCTGGCGACGGATTTGTGCTTCAGGATTACAAAAAACTTGCCATTACGGACGCTCCTGTCGTAAAAGACGGTGTTTTGTATGTTACGAAGGGCTTCCTTGACAGCGCGAACAAGCTTTTCAAGACCGAGACGGCCGAAAGCAACGGCTTTAAAATCGGCGCAATCTTGATTGACCCAGGCCACGGCGGAAAAGACCCGGTGCTATGATGACTCACAAAATCAAGGGCAAAAATGTCACCGTAAAGGAGAAGGATGTAAATCTTGCGGTCGGAAAAATGCTTTACTCGCGCCTGAAATCCGCTTATCCCGACAAAAAAATCCTCATGACGCGCAATACGGACAAATTCCTCTCGCTTGCCGAGCGCACCGAAATCGCAAACGGTGTCAAACTCGGTGAAAAGGAAGCTGTCCTGTATGTGTCCGTGCATGTAAATTCTTCCCTCGACAAAAAGGCGAGCGGATATGAAGTCTGGTATCTTTCTCCGGGGTATCGCCGCACTGTCCTCGAAAAGACAGGCGATGTTGACAAAAATCTTTTCAATGTAATGAATTCCATGATGGAAGAAGAATACACCACCGAAAGCATCCTCATCGCAAAATTCATCATGGACGGAATCTCGGCTCAGGTCGGAAATCTCTCAACCTCACGGGGAGTCAAGGCCGAGGAATGGTTTGTCGTTAAAAATTCTAACATGCCGGCCGTCCTCATTGAAGTCGGCTTCCTCTCAAACGAAAAAGAGGCGGCTCTCCTTGCCGACAATTCTTACTTGCAAAAAATGTCGCTTGGCATATATAATGGACTGTCCGCATTCGTGACGCATTTTGAGCGTTCAAGAGGCTTCACGAACCATTAAAAATTAGCAATGAGCAGTTAGCAATTAGCCGTTAGAAGGGGGGGAAGTCTCCCCCTCGCTCCAACCGCTTCGCGTTTTCCGCTACCCCCTCTACGGGGGCAAGCCCCCGTAACGCCCCCATCGTTAGCTGCTTCATTAATATTTAATTATGAATTATAAAATTATTCTTTCAAACAAAAAAATTCTCCTGAAACTTTCGGTTATTGCTGCCATAGTCATCGTCTTGTTCCTTGCCGTTCACATTTTTTCTCATCTCGGCACTGACAGGCGCGTGTTCATCTATCCTGTTTCCGGGTCTTCAAAAAACCAAAAGGAAGTCAGGTACCTTGCCTCAAATCCTGTTCAGGGCAAAATTTGGTATTATGTTGACGAGCTTCTTCTCGGTCCGTCTTTTTACCGTGGCAGGCCGCTGTTTACCCTCGGAACAAGAGTCGATTATTGCTTTCTTCGTGATAAAACGCTATATGTAGGGCTTTCGGAAGAGGCAGCTTTGCAGGGGAGTGGTTCTCGTAACATTGAGGAAAGCGTGAGCCTCTTCAAAAAAAATATAAAAAAGAATTTTGCAGGAATCAAATATATAGAGCTTTTTATAGACGGAAATTTTATTGCTGACTGAAAATCGCTTTAAATTTTTGTTGACAAAATGCTTTAGATATAAGATACTGTAAAATATACAAGGCTACATCATATTGAGTAAAAAGGAGCTTCAAAAATGAAGAAAACTTTGGTTTTATCAGCAGCTTTGATGACACTCGTTGGGTTCGCTTCTTTCGCAGAAGAGAGAACTCTTATCGACTTCACAAGGCTTAGTGCAGACATCGCCGTTTATCCACAGGATTACGACGGTGAAAAAACAAATAACCAGAACAAGCGCACAGTTATGAACTACGCTACAGCAGCTGGTGCATCTTTCAGCGCAGAGCAGAAAGACCTCATGAAGTCTTCACTCGCTCTCGCAGAATGGGAAGTTGTACTCAACAGCTCTGCACGCAATGTTTCTAGCTTGGCACAGTCACAGGTTAAGGCTGCTCCAGTAAGCAGCAACTCTAAACAGCCATTCGCTGGTTCAGAGGTTATGGGTGTTCGCGTTGTATTCCCAACTGGTGCTTACAATGCAAATGCAAAGATCGTTCCACCATTCCAGATTCCTGCTTATGAGCCATACTCACAGGCTGATGACAATGGTGACCGCCAGCCAGCTGCAAAAGGCGAGGGCGAGTCAACAGGACCGAAATGGTTGTTTGAGTCTGACGATCCGTCAAATAAAGATGAGCCAGCTTATGGTCTCGTAAAAAATGTTGGTACACTCAAAAAGGTTGCTGTAACAACAATGGGTATGAACTTCCCACACGCTCTCTATGTTCTCCTCGGAGACACAGACAATGTAACACGCCGCTACTTCATGGGTTACCTCGGCTTCGACGGTTGGAAAACTCTTGAATGGAACAACCCAGAGTACATCTCTGAGGTTCGCACTCGCGAAATCCGTGTTTATCCAATCTATCCACGCGGAGAGCCATTCGTAAAATTCGAAGGTTTCCAGATTTGCCGTGACGCAGCTCATGTTGGTGATGACTTCATCGGTTACTTCAAAGATGTAAAAATCATCTTCGACAAAGCTAACCTTACATCAGAGCGCGACATTGCTGATGAAGACCTTTGGGGAATCATCGGTCGCAAAGAATCTGCTCGCCAGGCTCTCGAGATGTCTCGCTTCGGCAACAAACAGGTTAACCGATATGTTGAGCGCCAGAAGATGGCTACAGAAGAGAACTTCACTTCTTCACTTGCTGAGGATGGAGCTTCTAACGCTCAGTCAAATGGCGGTCAGGCAGCTGACGCAAAATAATTAACTAGTTCAAACTAGTTTCTAAAAACCGTCTGTTTAGGCAGGCGGTTTTTTTGTCTTTAAAATATCTTGCTTTAATCTGAGAATATGTTAAAATTCATTTATGGATAATTTTGTAAATTCTTTGCCAAGCAAAAACAATATAAAATCGACTTATGAATCTTATAAGCCTGTTCTCACTGAAATCATGACTAAAATTGAAGACAAGCTTCGTAAAACGCTTAAACTGTCTTCAAATCCGACATACAAATCAAGGGTCAAGTCTTTTAACAGTTATTATCGAAAAGTGCTTCGTTTAAAGTCAGAAGAAGCCGAAAAGAACAATTTTGTTGAACTTACCGACATGATGGGAATCCGGGTAATTTGTGCTTTTCTTGAGGATTTGAGCGAGGTCGAGCAGCAAATCAAGGATAATTTCGTCGTTAAGGAAGTGGAGTATAAGGGAGCGCAGCAGAGTTTCAGGGAATTTGGCTATGAGTCGGTTCATGTGCTTGTGTCAATTCCAAAGGATTGTATGCCAAAAAAATGCGACCTTCCTCTTCCAGAAACGCTTGTTTGTGAAATCCAAATCCGTACAATTTTGCAGGATGCCTGGGCGGAGGTTGAGCATGAGCTTATCTATAAGTCAGAGTTCACGCCTTTTGACATGCCGCTACGCCGTAAGCTTGCATCAATGAACGCGAGCCTTACGCTGGCAGATATTATTTTCCAGGAAATCCGCGACTATCAGAAAAAATTGCAGGGTGAAGTTGAGGCTAGGCGGGCTTCATTCTACGAAAAAGCAGATGAACTTACACTGGCATCAAATGGCGCGAAAATCGAAAGCCTTGAGCCTAAGAACATCAACCGCGTCTCTCCGTATGTTCATGGAACAATTGATGACATGATTCTTGAGGCGATTCAGGCTCATAATCACGGGGATTTGGATAAGGCCGTTGAGATTTACAGCATAATCCTTGCTTCGGAGCCGACTCCGCCATCTCCTGTTCTTGCCGTAATTCACAAACATCGTGGAATGGCATATTTCGCGCAGAACAATTACACGGCATCCCTCGATGATTTTAAGCAGAGTGTCATTCATGATCCTAACGGCTATCGCTCGTACTATTACATCGGTATCGTCCTCAGTATCATGAATAAGCATGAGGAAGCAATCAACGCTTATACCGAGTCGATAAAAATCAACGAGTATCAGTCTCATGCGCATTTCCGAAGGGCAATTTCATACTACAAGCTCGGCGATTTCGATAACGCCATTAAAGACCTGACAAATGCCCAGTCTCTCGGCCTGAATGATTCCGAAACCGAAGCCCTCCATGCAAAATTGATGGAAAAATTCGGCATGAAAATGTAAGGAACCTAAAATCCATCCATGGATTTTAGGATTCCAACGAGAATTTTCAAAGAAAATTCTCTCTCTGCTTTAACCCCACATCCATGTGGGGCAGGTGCTTCGAGCGCGTAAGGAACCGAAAATCCAAACGAGCACGACAATCGATGTGCTCGCTCCATGGATTTGTGTATTCCATCAAGAATTTTCTTTGAAAATTCTCTCTTGGCTTTTACCCCACATCCATGTGGGGCATAGAACTTCGATAGCTTATAGCATCTGATGATTTTTTTCTTATAATTTGATAAAATCCCATCATGGAAATTAACAGAAGGTTTTCTCCCGAAGTCCGCGAAGAAATGCGGCGGGAGATTTTTAATGCGGGCGGAAACGAAGTCTTTTTTACCGGGATTATTGACTCTGATGGCAAAATCATTTCTGTAAAGGCTTGTGCCCGTGGAAATTCAAATACCGTTCCTGTTAATCTTTCAGAAAGCCGTGTCGCTTCTGTTCTTATTCATAATCACCCTGGTGGAAACCTTCATCCATCCGATGCGGATCTGATGGTAGCGAGCGATTGCAGCGAGAAAGCCCAAGGATTTTACATTGTCAATAATGATGTGACTGAAGTTTATGTCGTAATGGAGCCGATAAAACCAACGGTCACAAAAAAACTTGATTCTGAGGAAACAGCAGTTTATCTTTCGCAAAACGGAAGCCTTGCGAAAATCTCGCCGAATTTCGAGGAGCGGCCGAGCCAGATTGAGCTGGTAAAAAAAATATCCCTGGCTTTCAATAATGAGTCTGTCGGAGTCTTTGAGGCGGGAACTGGTGTCGGAAAATCATTCGCGTATCTTGTGCCGTCGATGCTCTGGGCACTGGGGAACAATGAGCGGGTCGTAATCTCAACTGGCACGATAAACCTGCAGCAGCAGCTTTCGGAGAAGGATATTCCTCTTGCAGAAAAAATCATCGGAAAGAAAGTAAAGTCAATCCTCATAAAAGGCCGTCAGAATTATGTCTGTTTGCGCCGTTTGAGCGAGGTCGGTGCTGAGCGCGATTTATTCAATGATGAAACTGAAATATTTGACAAAATCAATTCGTGGGCGAAGGAAAGCAAAACCGGAAGCAAGAGCGATCTGAGCTTCATGCCGCCTGAAAACCTTTGGCAGCGGGTCAATTCCGAAGCCGATGCCTGCATGGGAATGAGGTGTAAATTCCGTGAGAAATGTTTTGTGATGAAGGTTCGCAAAGAGGCTGCTGATGCGAATATTCTTGTCGTGAACCATCACATGCTTTTTGCTGACATTGAATCCAGGATGAATGGAGCCGGCTATGATGATACTGCCGTCCTTCCGCCTTACAAACGGATTATTTTTGATGAGGCCCATGGAATTGAGGATGCCGCGACCAGCTTTTTCTCAAACGCACTCAATAGGTTCAGGATTTTAAAGCAGCTGAATCTCTTGAGCCGGCAGCGAAAGGCAAGCGTAACGGGCTATCTTTACACGCTCAGCGCGCTTTCTCACCTTGAGGATAAATCGGATGTCGTAAAAAACGAGATTGAGGAAGTAAAGGCTTCGATTGCAAGACTTGAGGAAGAGACTCAGAACACGCTTGAAAATGAATTCAGCATCAGGCTTTTCAGCGGAACTTCGCACAGGTTTTCTGGAATTATCGAAAGCATTAAGAAGCTTCAGCATCATCTAGGAATGGTGACTGGACTTGTGCGGGAAATTATCGACGGAATTGATCAGGATGATATGGATAATTCTGCGATATATGAGTCCAAGGCTGTTCTCCGAAGACTTGAGACAAGCGTTGCACTTTGCCAGAATTTTATATCTTGGGAAGAGCATCCGGAGAGCGTTTTCTGGATTCAGGCGAAGAGGCTCCCGCCGCTAATTTTGAAAAATATGCAGGGGCGAAGCGATGCAAATCCTTTTTATTATGAATTTATCGAGACGCCGCTGGACATTGCCCCGATGATGAACAGGGGCGTTTTTGAGCCGATGAAAAGCGTTGTCTGCACTTCGGCGACAATATCAATAAGCGGAACTTTTGATTTCTGGAAAAAACGGGTTGGAATCAGTTTTGTGGAAAAGGAGCGGGTAAAATCCGGCGAATTTAAATCTCCTTTTCCTTATGAAAAGAATATGTTTTTTGCCGTTCCGTCTGACGCTCCGTTTCCTGACAATGAGAATTTTCAGGCCTATATTGAAGAGGCAATTGTTCGGATGATTGAGAGGGCTGGAGGAAAGACACTCGTGCTTTTTACGGCTTATGATTCTCTCCGTCATGCCTGTGACACGGCCCGTACAAGGCTTCGCTCGCTTGGAATAAATGTCTTGAAGCAGGGAGATGATGACAGATTCAGGCTTTTGTCTCAGTTTAAGGACGATGTCTCAAGCGTACTTTTTGCCACGGATTCATTTTGGGAAGGCGTGGATGTTCCTGGCGAGGCATTGAGCCTTGTCATCATCGTTAAGCTGCCTTTCGGGGTTCCGAGTGACCCGGTCTTTGCCGCAAGAAGCGAGCAGATTGCAAAGAGAGGCGGATTCCCATTCATGGAGCTGAGCGTTCCGGAGGCTGTCATTAAATTCCGTCAGGGCTTCGGCCGTCTTATCCGACGAGGAGATGACAAGGGAGCTGTGGTTGCTTTGGACAGACGCATAATCGAAAAGTCTTACGGCCGGATGTTCACCGAGAGTGTCCCAAAGACTGAGGCTGTTTATCGTCCCTTGCCAGAAATTCTGGAAAAAATTGAGGAATATTGCAGATAAAAAAACAAAAAAAAATTAAAAATTTGTTCAAAACCTATTGCAATAATTTTTTATATTTGATATATTATTTGAGCGTTGAGCAACAACGCAAGGGCAGTTAGCTCAGTTGGTAGAGCCCCTGGTTTACACCCAGGTTGTCGGGAGTTCGAGTCTCTCACTGCCCACTCTTTCCGGGATGTAGCGCAGCTGGTAGCGCGCTTGGTTTGGGACCAAGATGTCGCAGGTTCGAATCCTGTCATCCCGACTTAAAGGCTTGCTAAAAAGCAAGTCTTTTTTTTGTTTAAAATAAATATGCTTACAGCGGACGGGCAAGGGATTGTAGCCCCTTTAGTAGCCGTAGGCTATGAGCGGTAGCGAAGGGCGGAAAGCCCGGTTTTTTGCAACGCAAAAAATGACCCAATAAAAAATCCCCTGCCTTTCAAAGTGCACTCTTGAAATGACAGGGGATTTTATGTTTGTTAGGATTTCTTATTATTTGAAATCTTTTGGTCGTCTCTCAACTCGTTTGCATTTCTGACATTCTGCGTAGTTCTTGAGTCTGCCATTTTCGAGCTTTGTCTTCATTTCAACTTCGCCGCCACATGTACAGTTGAATTTCTGTGTAGCAACAGTAGTACGAGAGTTCTTTGATGCACCAGCCATTACTAGCCTCCCTATAAATAATCGATTATTTTACTATTTTATCGATTGATAGGTGGTGTGTCAATATAAAAACATATAATGATTTGAAAAAATCTTCTATATATTGATTATTTCTTTTATTTTATCTTAAATTTTCCACTTGCAATCTATAGAAAGTAGTTTATAATAAAAGAATCTTAGTATAAAAGAGAGGTTTGCATGGACATCCAGGTACAGGATTTAATCGAAAAGATTAAAAAAGACGGTGTCGCAGCTGCCGAAAAATCTGCTTCCGAAGTAAAGGCTCAGGCTCAGAGCGAGGCTGAGAAAATAATCGCTAATGCGAAGGAAGAAGCAGACAAAATCATCAAAGCAGCAAAAGATGAAACAGCACGTATGGAGAAGGCTAGTGAGGACGCAATCCGTCAGGCAAGCCGAAACCTTGTGCTTTCATTCCGTGACAGTATCACAAAGGAGCTTTCAGCTCTTATTAATGCGGAGTCAGAAAAAGCATATTCTTCTGATTTGCTCGCCAAACTTATTCCAGAGGCAGTTAAAGCATGGGTCTCAAAATCTGAGGCCGGCGAAGTTTCTGTTCTCCTCAACGAAAAAGATTTGAAGTCTCTCGAATCTAATCTTACAGCCGCTCTCAAAGCCGAAATCGCCAAAGGTCTTACGCTCAAGGTTGACAATTCAATCAATGCGGGCTTCCGTGTTGGCGTAAAAGACGGAGCCGCATTCTACGACTACTCAGCTGAGGCTGTTGCTGAACTTTTCAGCGCATATCTCAATCCAAGAGTTGCCGCAATTATGAAAGAGGCTTGCAAAGAGTAACAGGGGGTGAATATGAGTAATCAATACTACCTTGTATCGCAGCTTCCTGGATTCACAGTGAGCGACGATAAAACGGTATTGCCAATTACTTATGAATACTTTTACGACCTCTGTTCACGCTTTCTTAGCAAAAACGAAATGAAGATTCTTGATGGACTTTCTCTTGAACCTCCTCTTGAAGATTCAAAAACAGGCTCAGCCTTTGTTGACACTTGGAATCACAAAGAAAAAAGCCTTCGTCTGGCCCTGGCTCAGATTCGTGCCCTCCGCATGAAAAAGAAGTTCAGTGCCGGGAATGAGTCAATTGCCCCTGACGCGGTTCAGGCGGCTCGTACTGCAAGCGGTATGGACAGTCCTTTGGCTGCCGAGCAATATCTTAACCAGTACAGGCTCAGTGTTATAGAAAGTATGCGTCCAACAGACGGCTT
>NZ_JAFRNB010000017.1 GCF_017430385.1 Treponema sp. | reverse complement strand
GTTCATATTCTGGTGGATGGTCAGGAAAAAACAATTCCGTGCGAGGCTCTCAAAAAGGATGATCTGGTTATTGTTCGCGAAGGAAGCATGATTCCGTGTGACGGCACGGTAGAAAAAGGCGAGGGCATGGTAAATCAGGCCTGCATCACGGGCGAAAGTCTTCCTGTCGAAAAAAAGACGGGAAGCGGAGTCTTTGCGGGCACGATTTTGAGCGAAGGCGAGCTTATAATCCGAACGCGTTCAACAGGCCGTGACACAAAGGTTCAGAACATCATTCAGATGATAGACAATTCCCAGAACCTCAAGGCAAATGTTCAGCGCCGCTCAGAAAATCTTGCGGAGAAAATTGTTCCCCTCAATTTTGCGCTGGCGGGGCTCACCTGGCTTTTCACGAGAAATCTCACAAAAACTATGTCAACTTTGATGGTCGATTATTCGTGCGCCATGAAACTTGCCGCTCCGATTGCAGTTCTTTCTGCCATGAAGGAAGCCGCATCCTGTGGAATCAGCGTGAAGGGCGGAAAGTATCTTGAAGAGGCTGCCGAAGCCACAACGATTATCTTTGACAAAACCGGAACTCTCACTTATGCGAACCCCAAAGTCGAAAAAATTTATGCCATGAAAAATTTCGGCGAGGATTTTGTCTTGCAGACGGCGGCCTGCCTTGAAGAGCATTTTCCGCATCCTCTCGGTCGGGCAGTCGTTTCTTATGCCGAAGAAAAAGGACTTTTCCACCCGGAAAATCACACGAAGGTCGAATACATCGTGGCACACGGAATCGCATCGACTCTGGACGGCAAAAAAGTTCGGATTGGAAGCGCGCATTTTATCTTTGATGATGAAAAAATCCCGTTTGATGAGAAAGTGCGTGAAATTCAGTCTGAATCAGCAAAAACTGGTCAGTCGCTTTTGTATCTTTCTTACGACGGTGAACTTGCAGGCGTTCTTGCAATCGGAGACCCGGTTCGCCCCGAAGCGAGGGAAGTCATCCAGAATCTCAAAAAGACAGGAATCCGCCGCTGCGTGATGATTACAGGGGACACCGAAGGTGCGGCAAAGAAAATTGCAGAGAGTGCAGGTCTTGACGGCTGGTATTCTCAGGCTCTGCCCGAAGATAAAGTCAGCCTGATAGAACAGGAAAAGAAAAACGGCAAAGTGATTATGCTTGGAGACGGAATCAACGATGCTCCGGCATTGAGTGCGGCTGATGTAGGAATCGCAATCGAAGGAAGCTCGTCAATCGCAAGCGACACTGCGGACATCGTTCTGAGTGAAGGCGGTCTTAACAATGTGGCTACAACGCGAGTTCTCTCTCAGGGCTTGATTCAGAAAATCAATGCAAATAATGCCTTTATAATAGGAGTAAATTCCGCTTTGCTTCTGCTCGGAGTGTTCGGGTTGATTTCGCCACAGCTTGCCGCAATTCTTCATAATTCGGTCACGGTTGGAATCAGCGTAAAGGCAATGGAGAACATTCTATGATTACAAGTTTTTTTCCGGGCCGTGTCCGGCTCAGAGCACCGATTTTCAAGGAAAGTGATTTAGTTGAAAAAGCCCGCGTAATTCTCTCAAAATCTGACGCGGTTAAAAATATCGAGACAAATCCTGTGACCGGGAGCGTTTTAATCGAATACAATCCCGCCAAAGTTCCCATGGAAAAACTTTTGCCCATGCAGGATTTTTTTGCACACCTTGCAAAGGAAGCTCAGCATTTTGACGGAAAAGCCGAAAGCCGCCAGAAGATTTCTGAAATGCTTTCGGCCTTAGAAGGAATTTTTTAGCTTGCGGCTAATAAATTTTTAGCTTGCGGCCAGTTTTTTTACTTCTTCGAGGGCGGCGTCATCCGGCGTAAGCTGAGCTTTTACCGCTCCCACAAGTGTTGCTCCGGCCGCAGTCACACGGTCACTCCAGTCACTGAGCCATTGTCCTTCTCCCCAGTCATAAGAGCCGAACAATCCGACTTTCTTTCCGCCAAGCTGTCCTTCAATCCCAGAAAAGAAATCTTCCATTGATTCTTCAAGCTGCTCTGCACCCATTGCAGGACTTCCCAAGAGAATCAAATCCGCGCCCAAAGCCTCGGAAATATCTCCTTTGTCTGCCGTGGTAAGGCTCACTTCCCTACCCGCAGATTTTGCACCTTCAGCCGCAGCATTTGCGAGCTGTTCAGTGTTTCCAGTTGTTGTTGCGTAAACGATAGCTACTTTCATTCTATGCCTCCTTTTTTTGCATTTTTGCAAGTTTATATTTTTTTGCTGCGAGAGGAACTGAAAGCCCGCTCGACAACAATTTCATACAGGTTTCTGTGCAGGATTTGTAAAGATTCATCCGGCGAATTGCACTCTCCTTGTCACCGTACACTTTCCAAAATCCCAGATACTTAAATCGTTCGGCTCCGTGAGTCTCAAAACCGATTACATCTTCAAGCGGATAACCCAAAAAAAGCCCGACTTCATGCGGAAAATTTTCTGAATATGCAAGCCTGTGCAAAAGCTCTGCAAGAACAGCCCCGAATCCTTTTTGAACAGGATAGTCTTTTAATAGAAGATAATTGCGATTTTCTGGCTTTGCGCAAACTTGCTCCAGAAGATTTTTGTCATACACAAAGAAAAGAAATCGTCCGTCAGATTTTTTGAGCGGAACAAAAAATTTTTTGTCTTTTGAAAAATAGGGTTGCCATTCATGCAATTTTTTTGCTCCGTCCGAATAGACTTTCCCGTTCATCGAAAAAAGGCAGGCAGGCTTAATTCCGCAAAGGGCAGGAGCCGTGCAATGAATGATTGTCTCATCGAAACCCATTTTTAACTCCAAAAAAAAGGCGGGGCAAAGCAAGAAAATGTCAAAAGCGCTTTGCTCCGCCAAGAGGTACTAAAAACAGTTAGGTATAGCTAACTTACATTTGTTACTATATGCTAATTTTCATTCCGTGTCAACAACTTTTTGTAATTTTCTTCAAAAAATTTCCTTGCTCTAAAGATTGACTTACTTGTTTTTAAGGCTTACTTCAGTTAAACTTTTATTATCATGGCGCAACCGCCGCATGCGGCGGTCGGGCTTTTCGGGGTTTCATTGCTTCGCAACGGCTACGCCGCCCCTACAATCCCTTGCGCGGGAGCTCAAGATGAACATTACGATTTTAGGTCTTTTAATTCCCTTTTTAGGCACTACGCTCGGTTCCAGCATGGTTTTCTGCATGAAGCGCGAAATGAACGATTCGATTCAGCGCGCTCTTCTCGGATTTGCCGCCGGCGTTATGATTGCTGCCTCAGTCTGGTCGCTTCTTATTCCTGCGATGGACATGAGCGAGGGCTTGGGCAGACTTGCATTTTTCC
Organism: Treponema sp.; assembly: GCF_017430385.1. Taxonomy (GTDB): domain Bacteria; phylum Spirochaetota; class Spirochaetia; order Treponematales; family Treponemataceae; genus Treponema_D. The sequence goes on along the minus strand of NZ_JAFRNB010000017.1, from coordinate 21,745 downwards.
CGGCTCTTGTTGGTTTTGCTCTTGGCGTAGTATTTTTGTTCCTTCTCGATAAAATTACTCCGCACTTGCACGCAATGGCTCAAAATCCCGAAGGTCCAAAAGTAAGCAAGCTCAGCCGCACAATGATGCTCGTTTTTGCAGTCACTTTGCACAATATCCCGGAAGGAATGGCCGTTGGCGTAGTTTTCGCAAGTTTCCTTGCAGGCGGTTCCGCAATTTCCTCCGCCGATGCACTCGCTCTTTCGCTCGGAATTGCAATTCAAAACTTCCCGGAAGGTGCGATTATCTCAATGCCGCTTCGCTCCGAAGGCAACCGCAGGGCAAAATCATTCTTTTACGGCACTCTTACCGGCATTGTGGAGCCGATTGCCGCAGTTATCACGATTTTGCTCACTTCCCTTATCCTGCCGTTCCTTCCGTATCTGCTTGCATTCGCGGCCGGGGCAATGGTCTATGTCGTCATCGAGGAACTGATTCCAGAAGCTACCCGCGAAGAAAAAACCGACATCTGCACGATTGGATTTGCCGTTGGATTCGCATTAATGATGGTACTTGATGTTGCCCTGAGCTAATTTATTCCGCTTCCCAAAAGCACGCTGTGACCAAGGGAAACTGGCTTCACTTCGATTTTCTGCTCGATTTCATTAATCACATCCTGAACATGAGTGATGATTCCGAGCATTTTTCCCTGCTTCTGAAGATTTTTTAGAGCGTTGATTGCCTCAGTCAGAAGCTCGCCACTCAAAGTTCCGAATCCTTCGTCCAGGAAAAGAGAATCCACGCGCACATTTTTGCTTGCGAATTCCGAGATTGCAAGCGCAAAAGAAAGACTGACCAGAAATTTCTCGCCGCCACTTAGATTTGAGACCGAACGCGGCTTTTCAAAATAAATGTCATTAATTTCAAATTCAAGCGATGCAGGCTCTTTTTGCACCACACGATACCTTTTTGTAATCCCAAAAAGATTTTTGTTGGCAAGCGACAAAAGCGAATTGAATGCAAGGCTCTGAACAAAGACCGACAAATCCGCCCCCTCGCGGGTTCCAGCCCATTTATTCATCTGTTCCCAGGTTCCGTATTCGGCCTGCAATTTTTCGTATTCGGAAAGAATTTTTTTTGACCGTTCCTTGTTCTGCTCGTTCGTAGCAAGTTTTGTCTTAATCTCAATCAAATCTGCGTTCAGTTTTTCCTTTTCCAAAAGAAGTTCATTTCGTTTTGCAACGATTTCTTCTTTATTATTGAGATTTTTGGAATCCGATTCTTTAAGAAGATGCACAAGTTCGGCTTCTTTTTCAGCCAAAAGCTGCTCCAGCTGGGATTTTTTTGCAAGGAGCGCGGCTTTTTCTTCTTTTGCCTCATTCTGCTCCCTTTCCGCCGCCTCGACGCTCTTCCTCAGACCGGCGATTTTCTGAGTCTTTTGATTTTCCTCTTCATCGACATTTTTTGAGCCAAAAAGTTCCTGTCGTTCAGCAGAAAGTTTTTGAAGAAGCTGATTTTCTTGCTCGAATTCAGCACTTGCCTTTTCAAGATTTTCTTTTTGAGCCGAAAGATTTTCTGAGAGCGTCTTTTTTTCGGCAATTTTTGCAGATTTTTCGTTAGTGAATGATTTTTGCTGCTCGGTCTTTTGATTCCATGCCTGTAACCGGATCCGCAATTCTGAAAGCACTGAATCAAAATTTTCTTCCGTGGCGGATTTTTGCCAGATAGAAAGAGTTTCGTTTATCTCCGCAAGGATTTTCTGGCTGTTTTCTTTTTGAGAAGAAAGATTTTCACCAGCATTTTTGATTTCTGCTTCAAGAAAAGAGATTTTTTCGCCAAGCGAATTGATTTTTTCGATGATTTCCTCACGCTTTTGGGTAAGATTTGAGCTTTCATGAGCGATTTTAACCGCATGTTCTGAACCAAGGATTTCCTCTTCTTCCAAAGGCTTTTCTTCCGCCTTACAATTTTTGCCAAAATGATAAACGCTTCCACAAACCGGGCATGGATTTCCCTCTTTTAGCTGGGTCTGTAAAATCTTTGCGATAAAAACCGCATCCCCGGAAACAAAAGATTTTATCGTCTCGTCGATTTTTTTTAGCTCGCCCTCGACCTCTTCTTTTTGCAAAATGACTTCTGAAAGTTCTGATTCGAGAGAAGATTTTTGCTTTTGAAAAGATGAAGCCGAATTCTTGGCCTGATTAAATGAGTTTTTCAAAGCCCCGATTTTTGCCGCCGCCTCAGAGATTTTCGCATCATTTTCGTTTTCAGAAAGATATTTTTCGACTTCGGAAAGTGAAGTTTCAAGAACGGAGATTTTTTCGGTGAGGAAAGCAATTTTTTGCTCGCTTTCAGTCAAAGCTTTTTCTGCGGAAGATTTTCGGTTTTTTGCTTCGATAAAAATTTTCTGCCCGGAAGCAATTTTTACATCAATCTCACGAACGCGCTTCCATAATAACTGCTGATTTTCAAAATCTTTTTGCTCACTTTCAAGCTGGGTTTTCAAGGTCACAGCATTTTCTTGTGCCGCACAAAGTTTTTTATCAGATTCGGTTAGCCCCAAAGAAATATTTTCGCTTTCTTTTTTGAGTTTTTCGATTTCCCCAAAGAAGGAAAGTTCTTTTTCAAGCTTGGAAAGATTTTTTTCGGTCTCAGAAAGATTTTTTGCAATCTCAGTCTCGGAGTCCGCCGCTTGCTTTTCATCTTCCTCGCTCAGAATCAGGCTTTCAATTTCTTCTTTTTGACTCTTCGTGAACTGAAAATTCTTTTTGATTTCACTGAATTTTTCTGAAATTTTCTTTCCAATTGCACGGTATCGCTCTGTTCCGGTGAGTTTTTCAAGAATTTCCGCCCGCTCCCTGACACCGCTTTCCAAAAAAGCACTGAACTCGCCCTGAGCAAGCATAATCGAACGGCAGAACTGCTTGTAATCAAGCTGAATTATTTTTTGAGTCTCTTTTTCAAAATTTGCCCCGCCACTGCCAGAAGCAACAACTTCGTCCTGAGACGAAAAAAGCTCCCCCAAGTCAGGTTTTTCGCCATCAATTTTTGTGATTTTAAAAGAAGTTTTCTGTAAATTTCCTTCGGATTTTCCGCCTGCCCGTCTCTGCTCAAATTCAGAGACAAAAACTCCTTTTTTGCACGAATAAGTAACTGCTGCCCGGCAAAATCCTGTTCCGCGGGTCATAATCTCGTTTCCACCCTCACCGTTGTTGATTGCTTCAAGTCGGGGCGTGCGTCCATAAAGGGCAAGCGTAATCGCGTCGAGCAGAGTGGTCTTTCCGCTGCCAGTCGGTCCGTGAATCACAAAAATGTCGTGGTTCTTTGCATAATCCGGGTTGGTAAAATCAATTGACCATTTGCCTTTTAAAGAATTAAGGTTTTCAAATTCAAGTTTTGTGATTCGCATGGAAAAATTATAGCAAAAATCTGAAGAAAATTCACTTGAAAAACTCAAAACGCTTCGCTATTCTTTTACATCATGACACAAATCCCCAATATTTTGAAAAAACTTGAGGAAACTTCTGTTTACGGCACACTTTTGAGCATCGAAAGCTCCTACGAACGGATTGAATCAGAACAAAACGACTGGTACAAAAAAAGCAATTTCAACTGTCCGTCCGGTTGCGGCTCATGCTGCCACGGTTTTGAGCCGGACTTAATCGAAGGCGAAGCACTTTACATGGCGGCCTGGCTTTTGGAAAATCAGGAATTCACGGCAAGAAAAATCGCACAGGGGGATTTCCCATTCCAGCACGAAGACGGAACTTGCAAGCTCTTCAAGGCTGACTCCCCTTTTCACTGCTCGATTTATGGAGGCCGTCCTTTTATCTGCAGGCTTTTTGGAGCTTCAAGCTTCCGCTCACGAAACGGCGAAAAAGTCTGGCGGCCATGCAAATTTTATCCAGATGAATATCTTTCGAAGCACAACCCGCCGCTTCAAAAAAGGCAGTATTCCGAATCCGAAACGGAATTTGTGATTGGGGCTGTTCCACCGCTCATGAGCGACATGACAGGAAACGCAAGCTCTTCCTCAAACGGAGAGACTTTTTTGATTCACGAGATTTTACCGCAAATGATTCAAAGGCTTTTGTGGCTGATTGACATGAACGACAACGGAAACGACAATCCGAACGGAACGCCATCGCCTGCAGCGGCTTAAACAAGAAAATCAGCTCCCATCGAGAACCTGTCCCGAACATCGCAGTGAGCAAAGCTCAGGCGAGTTCGTGCCAGAACCCCGATTCCGCTGCTTTTCTTGTTCACTCACACATCTGCATAAATAGAGGAAGAAATTTCTCCAGCAGCGGCCTAATCACACATCTGCATAAATAGAGGAAGAAATTTCTCCAGCGCGGCTTTTCCTTCCTCTGTTTCGGCACTCAGGCTTGTTTTTGAGAGAATCAGCTGCGTGAAGATTTCTTTGTCGTCGAGATTTTTGATTTCAGAAGCCTCAAATTTATCAAAAGAAGAAGAAAGAATTTTTTCGGAATCAGCAATTTTCCAGCTTACGACATTTACATTTTCCGGAAGAGATTTTATTGCCTCTGCCAAAAACTCCTGCGTGTTCACGCCAAGCTCTCGTTTATAACAAAGTTCGACAAAAACTGGCTTATTTTTTTCTTCAGATTTTCCTAATTTCTGCTTTTCCGAAAGTTTTTCAAGCTCCGATTTGATTTCAGCCAGAGTCCCGCTTATTCTTCGATAAAGATTCGTTCTCGGAGTCTCAATTTTTTCAACATTCAGATTTGATTTTTCACCACTCTTTTCAATCTCCACCAGCAAAACATGGTGCGGCTGATTTGCCTCGTCAAAGCCCATCACGAACGGCGAGCCTGAATATCGGATTGCTGGATTTTCTGCGACCGTTGAAGAATAGTGAATATGTCCGAGCGCGACATAATCCACAGGAGGGAAAACAGAGCTTGGAACATTTCCGAGCGTGCCCAGAACATCAAGAACCTTCACGCCGTCATCAGATTTTTCGTTAGATTTTTTTGAGGCAAGGCGGCCTTCCAAATCAGCAGCGTACAAATGCCCGGTCGCAATCACAGGAATTGCACGCCCATTCCGCAGTTTTTCAGCTTCTTCAAACACGACAGTATATAATTTTTGATATACTTTTGAGTACAAATCAGAATCAGAGCATTTTTCATCTTCATTAAGAAGGTTACGAAGCTCCAGTTCACGCACAAAAGGAACGGCCAGACAGATTCCGCAAACATTTTCACTAGAATCTTTAAGTTCAAAGCACATCTGTGCAGGAAGAAGATTGTTAATTGAGCCTACAACTCGGATATTCAGGACTTCAAGCAATTCTTTTGCGCTGTCAAGCATCACGGCCGAATCATGATTTCCACCGACAATTATCACATTTTTGCAGGAAGTTTCGACAAGAGAAGCAAGGAAAGTGTAATAAAGCCTTCGGGCATCGACACTCGGATTTGCAGTATCAAAAATATCGCCCGCAATCACAAGAGTATCAGCATTTTTTTCGATGATAAGATTTTTGAGCCAGCGCAAGAAAGCCTGTGCTTCCTCGCGCCTGTCAATTTCGTGCATCTGATTGCCAAGATGCCAGTCAGCAGTATGAATAAATCTCATAAATTATTGCAATGGAGCAAAATATCCTGTCTCATCACGGCCACTTCGGTTCATAATGAAAGCCTCAAGCTCCACAGGCAAGTATCTCTGACCAAAATCAGTAGCCAAGCTAGACTCATAAGAAAGCACATAAATGCCGCTCGGAATATTGATGATGTCATCGACAATGCCGGCCAAACCTTCGTCCCGGTAAACATAGTATGCACCGCCCTCAGTGTGGTCACAGATGAAGTTAAGCTCAGCCTCGGCCGCTCCCTGTGAAAGAAGCAGATTGACGAAAGAAATCGCATTATTGTTGAGATAAGCTGTCAAATCACTAAGACCATATTTATCAAAAGCACCTTGCGTAACTTTTCCGTCACCGATGTATACAATCGTGCTTTTTTTGGCAGCGTTAATCAATGCGTTAGAACACATTCGCAAGGCAACATCAAGCGCAACTTTTGAAGAAGCAGGATTTTTGAGATTCTTGAGCTTGAAATTGCTTGCTCCGCTCGGAGAACCTTCATATTCAATCAAAGGAACTTCACCAGCACTAACGATTCTGAGAGTTCCACGATTGTTCATAGCCCCTGCAAGCTCTTTGACAGCGTTCTCCATTGTTTCCTCGTATTTTGAAGAAGAAACAGAACGGTCAATCAGAAGAGTGATGTCAGCATAATCATTTGCATAAGCGGCACCTTCAAGCTTGTAATTTTTTACAGGAGCCTTATTCTCCGTAACGAAGAAATTATTTTCCTTGAGACCGACAACACTCTGCCTTGAACGGTTCTCAACTTTGACCTCAAGAGTGATTTTTGGGAAAGAATCTGAAATCACGCGCTCAATCTGAACGAAAAGACCGCCGACAAGTTCGGAAAGTTTTGACATCACGAAGACTTCATTTGAAGAAAAATCAGTGACGAGGATATTTCCGTTGATGTCGGGAACTGCGCTCGTAAGCCGAGAAGGAGCATTGCCGGAAGAAAGGTTCTCGAAAAGCGAGCCTGTGTCAGTATCAATTGAATAGACCTTATTTTTATCACATGTAACGAGATAGCGACCCCATCTTTTCATCGACTCTGGCTTTTTGAAAGTCTTGCTTCTGCACAAAAGTCCGAGATAGTTGCCCGAAAGATCGAATCTGTAGACAGCCCCTGTGAGACAGTCAGCTACAAAAACATTGTTCTCGTAAATCGCGATTCCTGTAGGTCCCTTAAGCCCCGGAAAATCATCAGTTTTAGTTCCAAAGAAGAAAAGAGGCTTTCCTTCCGCATCAAAAACATCAACACGGCTGTTTCCAAAATCAGTTACATAAATATTTCCGTCAGAATTTTCGGCCATGTACTGAGGACCGACCATTCCGCCAACAGCTGCACCTTTCTGGCCAATGAATTTGATGAAGTTTCCTTTTGAATCAAAAAGACTGAGCCTGTCGCCGGCAAATTCACTCACGAGAAGATTTCCGTTGTGCAATCGAATTAAATCCATCGGACGGTCAAATCCGTTGAAGTAACCGCCATTTCGCTCAATTACAAGTCCATTAAGATCAAGTTTCAAAAGCTCATTCGAGCCATAAGAAAGAATCCATATAGTTCCGTCATTGTTAGGCAAAACAGAAACTGGCTGGCTGAAAACAAAATTTCCCTCATTATTTTTACCGGCATAGCTGCCTGATTCAGTATAACGAACAGGCTTTTCCAAATCGGCTCCGGCAAGCAAACGCCTGTCACGAACGATTTCAATTCGGTTCTGCAAAAGAAGCCCGCCATAACCTTCATTAGCAGCGTAGCTCCAGTGCTCCAAAGCAGCACCCTCAACGCCGGAACGGTAATAAGCCTTACCGAGCCAGTCAAGAATCACATTTTCTTCCGGAAGATAAGAAAGAGCCTTCTCAAACTGAAGGATTGAGTCATTGAAAGCTCCGCGGTAATAAGCCTGAACGCCACGGCGGAATTCCTGCTCAGCCAAGCCCGAAGCCGCAGTCCTGGCTCCAATAGAAGAGCGTTCCGTAGCCCCAGCACTTTTCAAAGCCCCACTCTGAGCAACAGAATGGCTTAGCACCATCGAAATGAGAATAAATATCGTTACAGACTTTAATTTTTCAGTTTTCATTTTTCCACTTTCCGTTTTCAACTTTCATTCGCAATTCTCAAATGCTCAGCAATCTCTTCATTATCAGGAAGTCTTTCCTGTGCCTGACTGAGATATTTGAAAGCATCATTCATAAGGCCAAGCTTAAGGTAAACCCAGCCAACGCTGTCCATACAGGCCGGCGAATCAGGACGCTTATCCAAAGCCCGCTTGCAGAAAGAAAGAGCCTTTGTCAAATCACGGTTTTCACAGGCAAGAACATAGCCCATTCCGTTCAGGGCAGTAGCATTATCCGGCTCAATCTCAATCGCTTTTTTGTATAATTCAAGGCACCGCTCAACATCGTTCTGCTGCCATGCGACATAAGCCAAAGATGAATAAACAGAAGCAGGCTTATAACCTGACTCCAGAAGTTTATTCAGCTCAAACTCAGCAAGCTTTTTACGGCCGCTGTTCGCATAAATCACGGCAAGCACATACCTGCACTGCAAGACACGCTCAAGCTCAAGCCCGCCGGTAACGACCTGTTCCAGATAAAGAAGGGCAGAATCATAATGCTCCAATTTTGCATAGCAAAGCCCAATATAATATGCCAGCTCGATATTGTCGATTTCAGAATCTTCCGGCAAAGAAAGGAAAAATGCGAGCGCACCATTAAAGTCGCCCTTGTGATACATGGAAATTCCTTCGTTGAGAATATTTTTATCAGCCATACGCCCTCCCGTAACAGCCAATCTTAGAATTTAAATTTTACGCTCCGCTCCGCCCTTTTTATCACCGGCTCGGCATAAATCAGCGAAACCGCAATCTTTCCGCTGCGCGCGACATTATAATCAGAATTGCTCTCCCCTGTCACAGAAAGTCCGTCACTGGTACATTGCCCCGAAAGCAAATCTTCACCCTCAGATTGTATCGAAACATTGTCACCGTAATCACGGATGCAGCCGGAAGCGAATTCCGCTTCTTTATAACTATCGGCAGAAGTTGCGTTGAGACTTACAAAAACCTCACCGTCACACAAAGAAATAAGCTCGTCCAGATTGTTTGCCGTAAAATCCGCCAGAGGCTTATAATTGAATCCATAATTCGCATAATCAAATAATTCAGATTCAAGGCTCACGGCAATTCCCGGAAGCCCCATGAGAACAGCCTGCCTTGCCGCCGCACAAGTGCCCGAATAAACGACATCGGTTCCCATGTTCGGGCCTGCGTTGATTCCTGAGACAACGGCATCGAATTCTATACCAAAAAGAGGAGATTTTAAAGCACAAATTACGCAGTCAGCAGGCATCCCGGAGCATGAATAAACGCCCTCCCCGTGCTTGTGAAAAGTCAATTTTTGCCCCATCGTGATTTTGCTTGATACGGCAGAACGGTTTGAGTCAGGAGCGAGCACATAGACATCACAGACATTTCTCAATGAATCGACAAGAACCTTAAGCCCTTCGCCCTCGATTCCATCATCATTTGTTACAAGAACTTTTTTGCGGTTAAGAGACAATATGAACTCCCTGTGCCGGCTCGACTATATAGCTTGAAGTCTTGAAGCCGAAAATTTTCGTGAACTCAGATAATTTGTTGTTGAACTCAGGCACATCCTTCTCGTCAAGAATCGCGTAAAGACAGCGACCAAAGCCTTTTCCTGTGATACGGCCGCAGTTGAACGGATTACGAGAGTCGTCGTTGTTCGGATTAATCTCAGAAAGCCGCTTTAAAATCCAGTCAATCTCAGGGCAAGAGATTTCGTATTCATCACGCATATTTTCATGGCTGTGGTTGACCGCCCGCGCGAATTTGCCGAATGTCTTTTTCTCAAGGCCGTCCCAGGCATCAAGCACGAACTGATGCTCCTTTATTACGCTGTTGAGTTTTTTATGAATCATCTCAGGCAGAATTGAGAGAACGAGATTGACTTCATGCGGATTTTCCTCATAACGCCAGCCGCCCCGAACATAACTCTTGCGGTCTTTAAGCTCACCGACAAGAAGCGCGCTCTCAGGCTCCCGGATGATTTCCTCGTTCCAGATGTTGACCCGCGGAACTTTCGCATCAACAAGGATTATTTTTTTCTCAGGAAAATCAAAAGGAAGGATTTCACAAGATTTAGTGGCATGATCAGTAAGAACGAGGGATTTCTCGCTTGAATGAATTGCAGAAAGAATATCAGAAAGGTAGTGGTTTGAATTGAGGAACTGTAAGTTGCCCCTTGCGATGGCCTGAAGAATCTGCCGCTCGTCACATTTGAAACCGTGCAGCTCATTGATTGCATAAGCCGAACCGACCTTCATCGCAGTGTTGATTCCAAATCCAGCGGAAGGCAGAATGTCGGAATAAATCGTAAAATCCATGCCCTTGACATCAAAGCCCCCGGCAGAAAAACCGTAAATCATCGCCTTTATGGAATTTGCCCAACGGTCTTCCTTTCGTAACTTCATTCCGACCATTGAAATCTTTTTTCGGTCTTTTAATTGTGGAAAATAAAAATGAAAGGCTCCGTCATCACGGAACGAAACCGCAACATAGACAGGAAGATTAACCCCCATTGAGAGAGTTTTGTCGCGGAAAAACCAGGAATGTTCCCCAATTAAATGAAATCTTCCCGGAGTGCAGACGACGACATCAGGAAGCCGGCCATATTCAGACTTATGAATATCTTTTACAAGATCCATAGTACCCCCCACCAAAAGATGCATTTCTCACACAATTGCTTTTTTAAATGCAACTTAATAAAATAATAACACAATGTCTCGATTTTTACAAATTTTTTGTACGCTTCTATCAACTCTGTTAATAGCACTCTCTATTCCAAATGAATTCCTCAAATTCGGCTCGCCAATAATCGGGCTTTTCGCGCTATATCCGTTTTACATCGCAATGCGCCGTTGCAAGAGCCACATTGAAGCATTTTTCCTCTGCTTTATCCACGGTTCGGTCGCGCACCTTCTCTCAAGTTTCTGGCTCGGAAATTTCCCAGGATTCGCGATTTTCACGCTGGGTGCCTCAGATTTGGGAACAGGCTTTTTTGAAGGGGCTTTTGCGCTCGCATTTTACTTTCCGATGCTTTTCGCATCAAAATCAGACTCTCTCGAAGTATTGTCAGGCAAAAACCATTTCGCCGTTCCATTCAGAATTTTTTGGTTTTCTTCCATATATATAATTTGGGAATACTGCAAGTCCACAGGATTTCTCGCATATCCGTGGGGCACAATCTCAATGACCGCCTACAAGTGGCCCCTCATCACGCAAATAGCCGACATCACAGGCGTATACGGAGTGACATTTCTTTTCGCACTTTTTTCAGCGATTCTCGGTGAAGGAACACTTCTTTTAGGTGAAATATCAAATTCTCCTTCAGGAAAGGCAATTTTTGACTCATACAAAAAATCCTGCATCACCGCACTCATCCTGTTCGGCATCACAATTCTTTACGGTGCTTTCCGACTTTCAGAAAACCGAGTTCCACTCAAAACGATGGACACAATACTCGTTCAGCAAAACCGCAACCCCGACCACCGCCACGAGGACGAGAACATCATAGTCGCTCAAGAAATAACAAAGGAAAAGCTCGACGAGATTAAAGCAAACGGTGAAAACTGTGACCTTGTTGTATGGAGCGAGGCCGTTCTTTCAAAAAGATTTCCAATTGCTGAAGTCTACTACAATTATTTTCCGCAGGAATCCCCGCTTCTCAGCTTTGTAAAAGAAAACAAAATACCATTCATAATCGGCGGGCCTATAATTTTCAATGATGAAAACCATGAATACGGCAACTCTGCCCTTCTTTTTGACACCGACGGAAAATTCTCAGGCTCTTACACAAAGATGCACCTAGTTCCGTTCGCAGAGCTGATTCCGCTCAGGCAGTACGAGACAGTCCGAAAAATAATAAAAGGAATGATAGGCTTCTCTTACGGCTGGACTCCCGGCAAAAAACCGGTGCTTTTCGAGATTCCGCTGAAAGATTCCGGAGAAGCTGAAAAAGATTTCAAAATTTACTCAATCGCAGGCAAAAAACAAAATGAAAATTCAAAAACTGCAATAATCTCCACTCCAATCTGCTTCGACGACTCAGCCCATGAAGTCTGCCGCGCGCTGTACCTTTGCGGAAGCGAAGTTTTCGTCAACATCACGAACGATTCATGGTCAAAGACTGACTCAGCCGAAATCCAGCATTTTGTCGTCGCACACTACCGCTCAATCGAATACAGGACAACAACAATCCGCTCAGCAAACGCCGGCATGACATGCGTAATCGATCCGACAGGAAAGAGCATTGCAGAACTGCCTCTATTTAAAAAAGATGCGCTCTATCACAAAGTTCCGATTTTCGAGCGCAAAATGACTGTCTACGCAATTTTCGGCGACTGGTTCCCCTGGTCACTGATTCTGCTTGCAATCGCATACATTTTACTCGCAGCAAAACGAAGGCACGACGAAGAATCCGTCCATGAAATCTCAACAATCCTCGTTCCTTATCCAATTGAATGGTATGAGAAATTGGATTCAGCGCAAGCAAATTACGCCACGATTTTTGCTATTGACTGGAACAACTGGAATCTTTAGAATTTCGCCCGGAGATAAAAAAAGATGAGATGCCCATATTGCGGGAGCCTTGACGACAAGGTTCTGGAATCAAGAACGATGGCAAACGGTGAGTCAATCCGCCGCCGCCGTGAATGTGTCAGCTGCGGATTCAGGTTCACGAGCTACGAACGAATCGAAGAAAAGCCTTTCATGGTCGTAAAACGGGACGGACGCCGACAGCCTTATGACCGTACAAAACTCGAAAAGGGAATCGAGCGCGCTCTTGAAAAGCGTCCGGTCTCTTATGACACAAAAGAAAATATCCTCAACGATATCGAAGATCAGGCAATCATGAAAGGCCGCTCCAACCGCGAAATCACGACTTCCGAACTTGGAGAAATCGTTCTGGAGCGTCTCTACGAAACCGACAAGGTTGCTTACATTCGTTTTGCCTCTGTATACCGCCATTTTGAGAATTTGGACGAATTCATCAAAGAAGCCCGCAAAATCAAGCGGGACAAGGGTGCAGAAAGTTCCAGAACCGAAAAATCAGAAGAAAAAAAATAATTTTTTGATTTTTCTTCATTTTCCTATTGACACATTTTATGCTTTGGTATAGAATAGATACATCTTTTGGGGGCATAGTCCAGCTGGTAGAACACCGGACTCATATTCCGTATGTCATAGGTTCAAGTCCTATTGCCCCTACCTATTTTACCCTCATGTTTTTTCATGAGGGTATTTTTTTTATTGTACGACTTATTTCTTTAGGACTTGAACCTACGGTTCAAGCGGCTCAGGCATAGCCTTCGCCGAGACTCTCCTAGAAAGTCGTCTCACGACTTTCTTCGCCTGCGGCGACCGGCTCGCTACCTATTGCCCCTACCTATTTTACCCTCAGTTCTGCACGGATACTTTTTATAGAAACAGTTGACCAAAAATTATCTTAATTATAGAATGATTTATGATTCAAGCAGAAAAATTTGACTCACCATTCAAGGGACGCTCGCTTCTTACTTGGCTTGATTATGAGCCGGAAGAAATTTTACAGTTCCTTGATTACGCATTTTTGGTTAAGAAACAGGCCCATGCCGGTGAAGTACACCAGCGTTTTTTGGGAAAAACAATAGCTCTTATTTTTGAAAAACGTTCAACTCGTACCAGATCGTCATTCGAGACAGCTTTTGGCGAGGAAGGCGGCCATCCTGTATTCATGTCTACCCAGGACATTCAGCTCGGCGGAAAGGAAAGCGTGAAGGACACGGCCCGCGTTCTCGGACGCATGTTCAGCGCGATTGAATTCCGCGGTTTCAAGCAGGAGCATGTAAAGCAGCTCGCCGAATTCTCCGGCGTTCCTGTAATCAACGGTCTCACAGACGACTACCACCCTACTCAGGCACTCGCCGACATCATGACGCTCAAAGAGAATTTTGGAGAGCTAAAAGGACTCAAATGGGCTTTCTGCGGTGACGGACGAAATAATGTCGCACGCTCGCTCATGATTATCTCTGCAAAACTGGGAATTGACTTCGCTATTTATTCGCCAAAAGAGCTTTTCCCGCCAAAAGATATCCAGGAAATCTGTGCGCCAATCGCGGCTAAAAGCGGGGCAAAAATTGAAATTTCAAGTGAAATTTCAGTTGTAAAAAACGCAGATTGCCTTTATACTGATGTATGGGTCTCAATGGGCGAAGAATCGCTCAAAGAAGAACGAACCAAGCTTCTTTCACCATATCAGGTAAACAAAGACTTGATGGCGGCTACCGGCAAGAGCAGCACTATTTTCATGCATTGTCTTCCAGCAGTCATCGGTCAGGAAGTTACCGAGGATGTGTTCGAAAGTTCCGCAAGCAAGGTGTGGGACGAAGCCGAAAACCGCAAGCATACTATCAAGGCTATTATGCTCGCGCTCATCTAAGGTGAACCAAGCAAAACGACTGCTTACAAAGTCAAAGGAGATTTATATGAAGAAGTTGTTCATTTTGTCAGCGTTGCTCTGTGTCGGAGTTTTGTTCTCTGCTTCCGCAAAAGAAAAGGCAGACTACAAATACGAATTTCAGGAATCAACCGTAACATATCACAATGTTCAGATTTACAAGATTCTTGACCATCAGGATGCATTCATCGTAATGTATGCCAAAGGACACCGAAATGTAGGGACTGTAACACTCCCGAAAAAATGGTATACAAGCGCAGCCCGCACAGATTCAAAACTCAACATGCGAGCTTTGCCAAAAGGAATGAGTCCATACATGACTGTCATCAGTCGTGACGGTGCTTTTGAACGAGTTCTCCTTACATTGCCAATCTCAAGAAGCAACGCAGTTTGGGGAGTCGCAGACAGCACTTACAAAGTTGAGGACGCAAACAAAGATACTCTCGACATTGTTTACTAAGCCGTAATTCTTATGTCACAAAAGGGCTGTTGCTTCATAACGACAGCCCTTATTTTTTTTCACGGAGCATATAAAATGCAGATTATTTCAGATGAAAAGATTAATGAATTCAAAGCATTCCTAGAGAAACATGATTTTTTTTATGTAATCGCCCACAAAGATCCGGACGGTGACGCAATTTTCAGTTGTCTCGGCATGAAGGACATCCTTGAGGCAAAGGGCCTTAATTACCAGCTTCTTTCAGCAGGTCCATTCAAACGCCCGGAAATCCGCAATAAGGCAAAATTTTTCACAAACCAGATGACATTTCTTTCTGAGCCAGAGCGTAAAAAGGCAGGGCTAATAGTCCTTGACTGCTCAGAACTAGAACGGCTTGGCGAAATTGACGGCGACCTCAAGAATTTAAACACATTCACAATCGATCACCACAAGACTGCTTCGGCAAGCGAAAACTGCATCATCGACCCGACATCCCCGGCAACCGCAGCCCTTGTCCAGCAGATTTATGAAAAACTTCTCGGTACACTCCCCAAGCAGACAGCGGAATACCTATTTTTCGGTCTTTCCACGGACACAGGTTATTTCCGCTTCTTGAACGCAGATTCGGCCGAAGTTTTCAGGCAGGCAGCACGGCTCGTGGAGGCAGGAGCAGATCCGCGCAAAACTTACGATGAAATGACGGGAGGAAAGCCCTACTCTACAAGAAAGCTTCTCGGAATCATGCTTGACAGGGTTGAGCGGCGCTACAACAACAAGCTCGCGGTCACTTACGAGACAATGGATGACACAAAAAAATGGGGACAGGAAGGCCGGGACTCTGACGCACTTTACTCGCTCCTTCTCTCGGTTGACGGTGTTGAGGCGGTGCTTTTCGTTCGGCAGGACACAGAGCTGACATGCACCTGCGGTTTCCGCTCACGCGATAAAATCGATGTCAGTGCAATCGCCGCAAAATTTGGCGGAGGCGGACACAAAAACGCAGCAGGCTTGAGCATCGACGGAAAGATTCCAGATGTACTCGAAAAAATCTGCGCGGAATTCAAAAAAATCCTGTAAAAAATCCTATTATATCACGGCGTGGCTGAAACTTCGGTCACGCTTTTTTTGTTTGAAATTGTTAGATTTTGTTAGATTTCGTTGGATTTCGTTAGATTCTGTTTGATTTTGCCATTTTTTGTTTGATTTCGTTATATTTTGTTGGATTCTGTTTGATTTTTGCCAGTTTTTGTTAGATTTTGCTGTTTTTTTTCACTTTTTCCCTATTTTTTTCCATAAAAAAAACTTGGCACGCATATTGCTTACTGTTTTTCGGAGGCAATATGAACACAATCGACATCGAAGAAATCCCAGAGGCCGTAAGAAGCCATAAAATCACAAAGAAACAGGGCGCAAAGCTGATATGGCAGGATATATACACAAAACCGCAGCATTACGGACTCATTCAGTTCACGGAAGACCAGAAAAGCGATTTTCTGCTTACAATTTACAAAAATTTTGAGGGACTGTTTGACAAGTTTACACCTGGCTTAATTCCATTCAGGGCATTCGTTGCCGGCTGTATATCACAATATAAAATGCAGTTCCTCAGACGCCAGTCAGAACAAAAATCTGCAAACAAAACCTTGGGTGCATATCTAAAATATACGATGGAAGAAGAATTCGAAAAATATAATATCACTGTCGCGGAAGAAAACAAGGAAAAACAAATCGAATCATCAAGAACATTCTCGGACATCATAACGAAAATCTCGAAAACAGGAGATGATAAAAGACGGAAACTGGCAGAATTGACATCTCTTGTGCTGACTATGAAGGCGTGCAATGAAATTGATGACAAAATCATTGACAGCGTATGCGAATTCACAGGAATCAATCGAGAACTTCTCCTAAAAACAATACAAGAACTCAAAGAAGTCTCTGCAAAAAAGGCCGAAAATTATAAGCTTCTTGTAAAAAGACGAAACAACGCTTATTTTTATCATCGAAAATATCTTCACGAGATGCTTACTGCGGAACCTACAGAAGCAAGATATGAGGAAGCTCAGCGAAGATACAAAAATCAGACAGAAAAGTGGAACAGGAAGAACGAACAACTTTCTTGTCATTCATCAGCCCCATCGAACAAAGACATAGCGGAAATCACAGGATTAAAGACAAGGACAGTTTCTTACTATATAAACCATGCGAAAAACAGCGCGGCAAGGTTAAGAATCAGAAAAATGTACGAAAACGAATGCTCTTCCGAACCCCAGATTCTTGAACAGGAGCAATCGCCAGAATAAAAGAATTTATAGACTCAAAAAGCCAGATTATGTATGATTTGAAAAAGTCACTAAAAAAGGAAAAGAAAATGAGCAAAAAAAAGCTTTACCTCGCATCAGGAAATAAACATAAAAAACAGGAGATGCAGCAGATCCTCCCGGATTATGAAATCCGCATTCCAAGCGATGACGGAATAGACTTCGATCCACTTGAGGACGGGAAATCTTTCTACGAAAACAGCCTGATTAAAGCCCGCGCGCTCTGGGAACTCGTGCACGAGCCTGTAATTGCCGATGACTCAGGAATCTGCGTGGACGCGCTCGGCGGAGAGCCTGGAATCTACACTTCCCGCTACGCTGGCCCTGACTTCATGCACGGAAAGCCGGACGGAAGCAAAATCACACAGGATGAGCAGAACAAATTCCTGATTCAGCAGCTCAACGACACTGGCTCAGAGAACCGAGCCTGCCACTACACTTGCGCAATGGTCCTTCTGTTAAACAAAGACAGATTCTTCGTGGCACAGGAAACTTTTGACGGCGAATTAATTCATTCAATCGAAGAGCAGGCAGGAACAGGCGGCTTCGGCTACGACCCTATAGTCTGGCTTCCTCAGTACAAGAAGACTGTCGCAGAAATTTCCGCCGAAGAAAAAAACAAGATTTCGCACCGAGGAAAGGCAGTCCACGCAATAGCACAAATTCTTAAGAACCTTGATTTTTAAATTTGTGTTCATTCGTACAATTCGTGTCAAAAGTTTAGAAAAAAAGTTTAAAAAAAAGCAAATTTTTTCCTAAAGTTTCTAATGACCATAGCCGATACTAATAAGGACGAGTTATGCCCAAGACAAGCTTCGTAGAAGAATTCTTGGCGAGCGAGTCACGAAAAAGGAGACGGATGTAGCCTTGTAATACTGAAGTTTCCTTTTTCAACAAGCCGAAAAGGATTTTGGCTTGACAAACATTTCCACGGAGGAAAAAACTATGGTCATTAACCACAACATGTCCGCAATGTTCGCTGACAGACAGCTCGGCGTAACAGGTCTCAGTCTTTCAAAAGACATGGAGAAACTCTCTTCAGGCGAAAGAATCAACCGTGCAGGTGACGACGCTTCAGGTCTTGCAGTATCAGAAAAGATGCGCGCACAGATCCGCGGCTTGAACCAGGCTTCACAGAACGCTTCAAACGGTATCAGCTTCATCCAGGTAACAGAAGGTTACTTGCAGGAAACAACTGACATCATGCAGCGCATCCGCGAACTTGCAGTTCAGTCTGCCAACGGTATCTATTCGGATGAAGACCGAATGCAGATTCAGGTTGAGGTGTCACAGCTTGTTGCAGAAGTTGATCGAATTGCTTCACAGGCACAGTTCAACGGCATGAACATGCTCACAGGCCGCTTCGCTCAGAGCGCTGGTGAAAATGCAGTAACATCTTCTATGTGGTTCCACATCGGAGCTAACATGGACCAGAGAATGCAGGTATTCATCGGCACAATGACAGCAGCTGCTCTTGGTGTTCGTGAAATTGCAAGCGAAGGTGTAATCAGCATCTCTACCCCGGAATTGGCCAACCGCGCAATCGGTACTGTCGATGAAGCTCTCAAAAAAATCAACAAGCAGCGCGCAGATCTCGGTGGCTACCAGAACCGCATGGAATATGCAGTTAAGGGCCTCGACATCGCAGCAGAGAACCTTCAGGCTTCAGAATCACGCATCCGTGACACCGACATGGCTGCACAGATGGTCGAGTTCACAAAGAACGAGATTCTTCAGCAGGCTGGTACTGCAATGCTCGCTCAGGCAAACGCACAGTCACAGACTGTCTTGTCTTTGCTCCGATAGTGCATTATAATATTCTTGGAAGGGTCTTAAAGGCTCTTTCAAGAATTTGCGTGGATTTTTGCATTTACCTCTTTATTTTCTTCAAATATCCCGTTAAAATGTACTTAGCAAGATTCGGAAAACCGTGATTTTTCCGAATCCTGAAAACCATTCAGGCATGAGTTTAGACATGCCACAGTTCTTTGAAAATAGTTCTCTATGCTTTCTGTGACAGCGTAAGCTGATGTTGAAGCAATTCAATATCGTCTCCCGCTGTACAAGGTCTAAATCGCTTTCGGGGGCGCAAAAACCGTTAGCAGCCTGCACAGACTGGGACATACAACACGATGTTGTATCTGTCTTTTTTTTATCATGGAGGACGAAAAATATGGTAATTAATCACAACATGAGTTCTTTGTATGCTAACCGCACATTGGGCGTTTCTAACGACCAGATGATGGGTAACATCGAGAAACTCAGCTCAGGTCAGCGCATTAACAAAGCTGGCGACGACGCTTCAGGATTGGCAGTATCTGAGAAGATGCGCAGCCAGATCCGCGGATTGAATCAGGCTAACCGAAACATCCAGAATGGTGTTTCTTTTATCCAGTCAACAGAGGGATATTTGGGCGAAACAACAGACATCCTTCAGCGAATCCGAGAGCTCGCTGTACAGTCAGCTAACGGTATCTATTCAGACGAAGACCGCATGCAGATTCAGGTAGAAGTTTCACAGCTTGTTGCCGAAGTTGATCGCATTGCTTCACAGGCACAGTTCAACGGAATGAATATGCTTACAGGTAGCTTCGCTCAGAATTCAGACCGCATTATGCAGTTCCAGATTGGAGCTAATGTTGACCAGAATGAGCGTGTATATATCGGCACAATGACAGCTCAGGCACTCGGTCTCAAAGGAGCACAGGGTGCAGAAGAGGGAATCAGCATCTCTACACCAGATACAGCTAACATGGCAATCGCTACTGTTGACGAAGCACTCAAGAATGTTTCTAAACAGCGCGCAGATCTTGGTGCATATCAGAACCGCTTCGAGATGGCTGCTAACGGCATCAATGTTGCTGCCGAAAACCTTCAGGCTGCTGAGTCACGCATCCGCGACACAGACATGGCTTCTGAAATGGTTGAATACACAAAGAACCAGATTCTTACACAGTCTGGAACAGCTATGCTCGCTCAGGCAAACAGCCAGTCACAGAACGTATTGGCTTTGCTCCGCTAGTTCATAGCACACAATAAAATCGCTTGGATTACGGTCAAAAGAGACTTCTGGATGTTGTCTTTTCGTATGAAAAGCGTAAGAGGGAAAGGTGCGCCCCTTCCCCTCTTTATTTCAGGAGGAAACAGCCCATGAATACTGTAAATTCAGTCGGGCAGAATTTGGCAATGGATGGCCACTTCGTGTATAACTCCGGTGCAGCAACAGCTGTAAAAACCTCGGCTCCAATAAAGCCGGCGGAAGTTCCAATGGCAGATGCTGCCCAAGTGGTACAAAACATTACAAATAATCTAGCCCAGGTCAAGGAAGATGCAAAACAGCTTCAACGCTTGTCTGATGTTGTTATGGGGCGGAAAGTCCAGTTCAATGTCAATCAGGAATTGAATCAGGTTGTAGTCTCTATCGTTGACCCGACAACAGATAAAGTCATCAAGGAGATTCCATCCGCAGACTTGCAGAAACTAAAAGTCAGGATTCGGAAGACTATCGGTCTTTTGTTTGATGAAATGATTTAATTTTGGTTCTGTAATCTGAGGGGATATTACTATGGCTGAAATTTCAATACCTGGAGTCAGTGATAAATATAAGACAAACGATTATATTGACGCACTGATGAAAAAAGAGCGTATTCCTCTCACCCGTGAGCAGGAATCGCTTGACAGGTACAAAGAACAGCAGGGCGCATGGCGTGGCATGAACCAAAAGATGTCGGCATTGCGTGACAGTACAAAAACACTCTACTCTTTCGAAAATCCCTTTAACAGTAAAATTGCGACTTCCTCAGACGAACGAGCGATTACAGCGGATCCAGGGCGAGAAGCATCAATCGAGTCTTTTAAAGTCGATGTAATAAAGGAAGCCACCGCAGACAGATTCTTATCAGGTGAAATCGAAAAAAATTCAAAAGTTCCCAAAGGCACATACACATTTGAAGTCGGTGAAAAGAAGATTTCCTTCAACTGGAAGGGCGGAAAACTCACGGATTTCGTAACTGCACTCAACAAACGAGGTGCAAACACGCTCAAGGCATCTTTAGTCGGTGTAAGCAACGGAAAATCAGCATTATCAATCGAATCACTCAAAACCGGCGATGACAACCTTCTCGTTTTTAAGGATGATGCGCTAAAATATGCACTTGAAAATAAAATAATCGAAAAAAGCAAAAAAGATGTGGTTTCCTTCGGAGAATCACTCACTGAATATGAAAATCCTGTTGATGAGGAAACTCTTCCCAATCCCAAAATCCCCGAAGTCGAGCAGAAGGGAATGCCTCCGCTCACAAAAACTTTCGTTGATTTCGACAAGGACACAGGAAAGCTCGTAGTTCCACCACGAAGCGGATTCACCCTGAATGTTCCGGAAGAATTTCTGGAGACTAAAACCGAAGTCTTTGAGTTCAGCTATTCTACCCAGCAGGTCGAAGATTTAACAGAAGAACTCAACATCAAGCGCACTACCCGCCCGGAACTCCCGGAAGCAGGAGACGTCACATTCGAGACAATCACAGTAAACAACGAGCAGACAGAGACAAACCTTCCTCCAGTTCCGCAGGAACCGCTCATTCCAATTTCAGGCCATGAGGATTTCTATGTCCACAACAAGGACGGAAGCGAAATTCAGATTCCAACGGAAGGACTTAGAATTGACGAAGAAACAGGCGAAAAAACAGTCGCACTGCAGCTCAAAAATTACCCGGATTTGGAAAGTATTGTCGTACGCAACCGAAACACAGGCACGCAAATCAACATCTCCCAGTTTTCAACTTACGACGAAAAAAAGAATCTCGGTTACTCTCCTGTAAATCCTGTTTCTCAGGCAGGAGATGCAATCATCAAATATGAAGGGATTAC
>NZ_JAFRNB010000156.1 GCF_017430385.1 Treponema sp. | reverse complement strand
GTGATTTTCGGGGAGACTGTGAAAAATCATAATCCGACACCATTTCAAGCCGAAATTTGAAGTATGAAAAATTTATTTGCTTCGTCGGAAGTCATTTCGGCGGTCATCACTGTGTTCGGTTCGGTCATCACATTCTTACTAGCTTCCCTGTTTTCATTACACTCACGGAAAATTGACGAAAGACATTATTTTGCAAGGGAACTGCTGAACCGCCGACTTTCATATTATGAAGATTTGATTCACTGGCTTCCTGTCGAAAGAATTCTAGAATCCATAGACAACATGGCGAGTATGAACCTTGATTCGTTTGCTGATATATTCACTCACCATTTCTCGGAGTTCACTGATTTCATCGTCCGAGCCAGACTTTATGGAAGCAACGAAATCTTTAGGGAGCTTGTTGCATTCAAGAAAGAGTATAAGGTCAGACTTGAGAAAGCCCTTGCCAACAAGAAAATCTACAAGAGCAGCGTCAACATCCCAGAAGACGGGGAAGATATATTTAACTCGCTCCTCGACCTGAGCCGAAGATATGTCGCAAGAATCACTGCCATCATTTCCAAAGAGCTTGCTCTTGATGACATCCGCGCTGATTTCCGCCAGGCGAAGTGAAAATGGAACGAGGAACGGAAGCAAGCAAAAAAAGATCACAGTTATTAAAAAAAATTTCATGCCGATAGAATAGCATCAGTTTTTTCAATAACGGCTTTGCCAGGGCAATAAAAAAGCCCCGAAAGTTCCGGGGCGGTGTGTAATGTTCTAGTCGATGTCAATTTCTATTCCGTGGAGTGCAAGGAATATTTTCAGCTCTGTTTTTCTGAGGTAATGCTTTCCGTCCACGACATAGATTTCAAAACAGTGCAGTGCGTTGAGCCTGCATTTCTCGCAGTGGAATGAAACCTGATATTTCGTTGTGTCCTTGTTGATGTTCTTCCACTGGAATCTGTTCACATAACCGCTGGCAAACAGCCTGTCAAAAATGATGTCTGCTTCTATCATGCAGCCTGCCCGAATACGCTGAATTTTACGGTTGTCTCTATTCCGTACTGCCGCTTGAAATCCTCTACAGCCTCTTTCTTTATCTTGTCGATGACCTGATGACCGACATCATCTTTTGTCTCTGCAAATGTGAACTCTATTTTTCGATATTCAGTCCAGTAGTCGTTCATTGCATTCTGTGCGACAACATCAACAAGAGTTTTGAAACCAAGTGTTTCAACCGTTCTCTTGATGTATTCTATCAGCATTCGTGCAAGAGAAGCCACAGCATCCTCTGTATCAGCAGAGAATGTTACAAGCCCAAATTCAAGATTGATTACCTCAAAACCGTCTTCGGTTTTATTTATCAGGCAATGGAGATGAGGAATGTTGTAGGTCTCTTTTTCAAAGGTTTTCAGCACGATTTTGCCGACACCGACAAAGTTAAAGTCAGATAAATTCATACATAAATCATAGCACATAATTGCCGTTTTGTGTCACTTTTTCTTATTATTCGGATAAAAAAAACCCCGGATTTCCGGGGCATTGTCTTAAGCTGCATCAGCAGCATTCATAATCTTCAGTTTTTCTTTATTATTCTGAACCTCTTCAAATTTTCCGTTTGTTTCACGGATCATCGTTGGCCAACCTAGATATAAATTCTTTTCAGCTTCAGAATCAACTAAATAAATTTTAGAGCCATTCCAATTACTAAGTAACATTTTGCATGAGTTAAATTTGTACGAATAGTTTAGAGTGTTAGCAAATTTTAAAACCTCATCCATTGGTCTCCTCCAAAACATATTTTAACACATTTGCATCTAATTGCAAGTTGTCTACTCGTAAAATCTTGGGTTGATTATATTTTCCATCAAATTTTATTTGTTTGAATAAATATGAAAAATCTTCTTTGTCATATATTGCGCTATCTTGTGGATCATAAAACATTAGTTTTCCTTTTTTTGTTCGTATAACAGAAATAATGTGACCTCTTCCGTTGGATTCCCACCTGAAATCCATTACATATCTTTCTCCACGCTGTACTGTCTTTTTAATGTAATCTAATCCAGCTTTCCATGTCTTAAAAATATCTACATTTGATGACGGATTATCTTCTGGCCAAACCGGATGATGTTTAGTTTGCGGATCTATGAATGCTCTTAGAGGATTGTTTGCAAGCCTATTAAAGAATACGCTATTTTTATCATATGCTTTTGCTCTAACAGGGAATCCCTTCATTCGAGCTTCAAATGCAGCAACGCAAGTTTGACAGTTTTCTTTATAGTTTCCTCCAAGACTGCGGAATGGATTTACATTACCGCCATCAGCTTCTTCAAAAGTCATTTCATCACCTTTTGAAATGTTTCCAATTTTTTTAAGTTCTTTTATTGTTTTGTGCCTTATTACTTCATCATTTGAGCCATATACTCCATCAATTCCCAGCGCAACCTTTGCAGCCTCGATCTCCCCCTGCACACCGAAGTGCTTTGCCTGTCGCACCTGACTTTCCAGTTCTTCCCACCAGCTGTCACTTGAAAGCGGGTATGTGCCGAATCCTTTTGCGGGGCTTTCCGCTCCGTCCAGCTTGCTCCATTCTGCCGGAATCTCGCTCTCATCATAAATAGGGCGGACGGTAGAACGGCAGCTAAAATGCAGAGGCGGAAAATGAGTCTGCCAAAATGGGTCATCATAAGGGCGGATTATGTTTGTGAGCGAATGGCAGATTTCCGTCTGCCTTGAATCATCTATGCCGATGAATTGCAGTGCAAGCGGCTTGTCTTCTTCAAAGCCCATCGCACGGCCGACATTGTACGCCGTCTGAACATTGGTTCTGTAGACCGTCTCCCAGTACCAGCCCTGATTCGGCCCCATGCCGATTTTATCCTGGATGTCAGTTTTGGTGAGTGAAAGAAAATCCTTCAAGCCTTTTCCGTCGTGGACGTTCGCCAGCATCTCGGCGTTCAGCTTCTCCAAGAGCTTTCCATCATTGATTCTTGAAGCGGTGAACGCGCGGAATTTCATCTTGTCAGAGAGTCTGTTATAGTCAACTTTTTTTATAACGTCACGCTTTTTGAGGTATTCGACCGCCTCCGCATAGGGCAGGTTCTCGATGTCCTCAGCCGTAAGCTCGGCAAACTCTTCTTTGCGTACCGAAGAATCCAAGCCCATCATAAGCGAGCGGGTAAAGAGCTTTGCAGCTTCACCCATTGCCGCCCAGTCCGGCTCAAGAACTTTCTTCGTGTTCAGAATGTCGGGATTGCGCGCTGCTTCCCTGATGTATTCCTTGATTCGCTCAGCGTAGCTGTCTGAGATTCTTAGCCATGCGGCAGTAGAAATGCGGTCAAGCCTTTTGGCACGACTCAGTTCCGAAAGATACTTAGGCTCTACTGCCTGTTCTGAAAAAAATCGTCTTTTCCCCTGTCAGAAAAACCGAAAGACGGCTGAGCCTTAACAAAGCTGTCCTTTTCATCAGTCGGCTTCGGCAGATGCACCTTGTTGTAAAGCGCCTTTAAGCTCACAGGAACCCCGCGGTCAATCGCATCGCGTATGATTTCCCATGAGGCGAAATCCGTTGAGTCAATGTCATATTGCGGGGCAGCTTCGCCCGGAAAGTTCAGCTCAACAAAAGCGTTGACGAGCTGCTGGTCAGTCTGCTGGAGAAGATATGCGTCACCTTTGATTGTCTCGTCATAGGTCGCCTCGTGGAGCGTTCCCTGCGCCCTGGTTCCGTACTGACCTTCATTCACGGCAAGAGACTGACATGTTAGCGCATAGGCAATTTCCGTATCACAGATTTCGACAATCGTCTTGAAGTCGTTTATCTGTGAGGAAATTACCTTCACATCACGGACATTGCCGAGAGAGCCGTTCGAGCCGCTTTTCCAGTCCGACATGATTTCTGTGAGCGTTTTCGCGCGTTCCTTTGCCTCGGTCTCGTTCCTCGCGTCGAAAAGTGCCAGGATAGTCGGTGCGCCGACAATCTCAGCTGCCATCGCCCAGAACTTGACGCCCATCTGCTTGAACTTCCAGAAGCCGTATGCGCTGCGCAGGGCAGGACGCCCCCACTGGCTCAGGCTTCCGTCATCGTTCCTGTGGACTATGAATTTCCGCTTGTCGTCAAGGACAATGTTCTGCTGGGTGATTACAGGCGTATTGAAGTCGAGACCGTCACGCTGGGGAAAGCTCAGCGCATTTCTTGGAATCGGTACAAAGTTGTATGGAATGTAAAATCCGTCAACAAACTTCCAGAGCACCTCACACGCAGAAAGACCGTAAGGCACGGCGTTAAGAAGAATGTTGTTCAGCTTGTAGAAAGTGTTGAATGTAAGAAGGTTCTCGCAGGCTTCGTTCACCCGCTTGTTCTTTGACTCAGTGAAGGAGCCGGTCATCTGCAAAACCTTGTCCTTGCGGTTCTTAATCAGAGACTCAATGCGCGGGTCGTCCCTCATCTCGTCAAACACAGACTCACGCTCGCCGACATCGTTAAGCCAGCTTGAAGTGTCTGCCACATATCCCATAATCGAGCGGAAGCCCGTAAGGTTCAAGATTTTTGATGTTACTGAATTTGTCCGTGCCATAAAAAAATACCGTCCTGTAATAGAACGGTATCACACGAGATTGCTTTTCCCGCTTTTCTGGGGACTGTGGAAATCACCACCACAGAAAGCCTTTCTGCTTTTTCTTCTCCGTAGAGGCAAACACCGGAGCCGGATCTGCCGCACATTCACGCCACGCGCACACGCAGAGCATCGCCGCACTCGCACCGTCTCCGTGCCTCTTTCCCTTCAAGTCCCGGTCAGCAGTACGCACCGCCGGAATCGTCGGTATTCCGTTTTTCAGCGTGACGATAGCAAAGTCCGCCTTAATCGTCTCATCGTCAGGAACGGTAAAGTCCGCGCTCTCCATAAGACCGTGCAGGTCAGTTCCGTACTTCGCATACCAGGCATTAGTTTCCATCACCTGAATTGCAGCCCCCGGATGCCTGAGCATTGCGTGCTCTCCAATCTGCTGGCCGTTTCCGCGTGAGTCAATCGCGATTCCGCCCAGCCTGTGCCGTTCCTCGCACAAAAAGTCCGTGAGCATGTCGTTGAAATACTGCTGCTGCTCAAAAGGAGCGTTCTTCAGCTCGACAATCAGACGGACTGCAAGCTGAGTCTTTGCAACTTCCTCAGAAATCCAGTATGTCGTGAGGTCGCCAGAACGTCCGAAATCGTTCCCCCCGAACACCAGCCCCTCAAGCGAGCCGAGCACCGGGCGCACTTCCTGATTGAAGAACTTCTCAATCTCACGGTTCTTGTAAGCCTCGCTCTTGTGAAGGAAGCTGTCAGAGCATTCAAGCCGTCTGATGTCGTAGCTTTCCGCATCGGCGGTGGCATGGTCAAGAAGCCCACGGCTGAAATATCTGTCACCGCTGGCACGAGGAATTACATCAAGCTCCTCATCAGGGTTATCACCATAGATGCGGTACATCTTATCCATGAATTTCTTGTCAGCTTCCGGGGTCCACTTGCGCCCCTGTTTAAGACAGATTCTCTTGTACAATCCCTGAGCCATGGCCTCGCGGAAAGTAATACGGTGCAGGCTCCATTCCTTTTCTTTTCCAGAACGGATATTTTTAATCAGAATATTAAAAGGATTGTCGTCTCCGTTGTGTGTCGAAATAACACGGATCCTGCCACCCCACATAACAAGTGCTTTCGCAGCCTGCAATACGCTCTCCAAATCGTCAAAGAACGCCGCCTCATCAATCACGACATTTCCCTGCTTTGAGCGGAGCGAGCGGGAAACTCCAGGCAATCCCATAATCTCCGCGCCGGAAGAAAAAGTGATTCTGTATGTGGTGATAGATTTTTCATCATCATCAAGCAGCGGCTCTTCTTCTTCGATAATCTCGCTCACCGCATAGCCGAGCTTCTTCGCCCATTCGCCAGCATCCTCGATGTACTGACGGCAGTTGTCCTTGTTGAAGCTCATATAATAAGTATTGCTCCAGCCGTGAGCCGGAGCAGCATCCAGAACAGAGTCCGCAGAATCGGTCCAGGAAATACCGCACCGCCTGTTCTTCTCTATGATTTTGAGGTCGCTCTTGTCTTCCAGCCATTTCTTCTGATACGGCAGGAAGATTTCAAGCGGCTCAGTCTGATGGTTTTTCGTCATAAGTCACCTTCAAGCCCATAATCTTAGACTTGACGAACTCAATGCGCTCGTCACTCCATCCGGCTTTCTTACCTTCGTCAGCAACCGTCTTCGCCGCTTCAAAAAGCCCCTTCTTGTAGCCGCGCTCATACTCCAGCTTAACCCTCGCAATCTTGGTCTGTGCATCAGTATTTCTTACAACGGCCTTGAGAAGTTCTTCCGGCGAAATAGTAGAAAAGTTCTCGAACTTGTTTACTTCTTCCAGAAGCTTTGCCTGAACCAGCTGAACGCTTGCCTCTGCAATGTCCAGACCAGGATTCTTGCCAAGCTCGCTGACGATTGCCACGGCCTTCTTTGCAGAATCCTTGTAAGCCTTCATCTGAGCAGCCTGATCCACAAGAGTGCGGCCGACACCGCTCTTGGATATGTCGTAGCCCTCAGCCTTGAGGGTGTCCGTGATTTCCTTGTGGGTCATCTTCTCGTTGAAGTACATCGTGCAGATTCTTTCGACAAGCCCCTGCATCTCAATCTTGTTTCTCTTAGGCATTTCGGCCACCTCTCTCGTCAAGTTTCTTGTTAATTCCGTCAAGTGTAGACTTTATCCAGCCCATGTCACTTGAAAGAGTGGTTATCATCTTTATGTTGTCAATTTGAATCTGATTGACTTTTGCCCCAAGATTGTTGATGTCGACGGCATTCTCGTCCACGTCCTTTCTCAGTTCATCCACTGTGATTTGTGCGGGTAAGTCCGAAATCTTTTTCGTAAGCGTTTCAACATTTTTAACGAGTGTGCTGATAGTCGTATCCGTAGTTCCCTTGTCCTTGCCATACTTCACGAAAATGCCGATGAATCCGAGGACGGTAACGCATCCGCTGCAAACTGATACGATTGTTGCAAAAGTTCCCATTTTTTTTACCTCACTTAGAAAGCCAGATTATACCGCCCTCAATTACCGCCGCCAGGGTCGATACAATCATAGCCGTCCGCCAGAACGCCGTTTTCTTCTTCTGCCTTGAATATGATTTGTTCAATGCGGCATATTCCGTCCTCAATTCTTCCGACAGATTCCGAAGCAGAAGCGTTTCGCTTCTCATAGCGCTCAGCTCCTTCCGAATCTCCGCCACTTCTTCCCGCGTGAGAATAACCCCGCCAGAACCCGACTGCGAAAACAACGGAGAATTCAAGCACTGCAATAAGGGAATAAAGCAGAAGAGTCTTACAAGCCCTGATTTTTTCCACATCCGTACTCCTCAGTTACAGCCTCAAGCTCTTCAAGGTCTTTTGCCTTTTCCTTCTCGTAAATCCCCAGCTTCTTGTCGAGCCAGATTGAGCGGTACACAGGCGAGCAGGCAACAACAAAGAAGATACCGCCGATAATGATTTCAGCTGCATCAAGACCGAATGACTTTCCTGTGAAAATTACAGGCACGAAACCCTTAACCAGAAAAAGAACGGCCACCCACGCAATTGCAAGAATAATTGCCTTAAGAGATACATCCTTCGCTTTCATTTTGATTCCGCCTTTCTGATGAGGTGAGCCATCTTGTTGTCAGCTCCGCAGTGCCGGATCTTGCTGTTGAAGTCCTCAACAGGCATTTCGATGTCGTTTCCGTTCTGGTTTCTGTACTCGGTGCGGTAATCTCCCCAGCTGTCGTCAAGAATGAAGTGAGTAAGGTTTCCATCGTCATCTTCCTTGAATCCGACGCAGGCGACCACATGCCCGATAGTGTTTCTGCCCTCCGCAACGAAAAGCCCGGATAGAACAGCCGCACCGCCGTTTCTGAGAGTGCCGACAATTTCAGACTTTGACCGCCATTCGCCCCATTCAACGACAGGCTCATCCTTTCCGATAAGGCCGCGCTCCCGGAGATAAAGGTTTGTGCCGAAAGCAAGGACAGGATGCCATTCGTTCGGAGCATACATTCCTTTAGGGTCAATCTTCTTCCAGCAGGCATCAACGCGAGCGTCCGCCAGGATAAAGTGCATGAGCGCATCTTCCGGCTGAGCGTACTGCTCCGTAGCAAGCTTCTCCACATCCCAGCCCGCCGCCACAAGAGCCGCAATCATTGCCGTGACATTGCAGGCCCCGTTAGGCTTGAGCTTATTGTTCCGCTGGGTGTAGTAAGGTTTATTTTTCGAATTGTTCTGAGTCATAAAAAAATCCTCCCAAGTACCCAAAGTGTACAAGGAAGGATTTGATTTAAGGCGAGTGGTGGAATAGGTCAGTTCAAAACCAAGAATTTTATCAACAATGCTATGAGCAGTACCATTAGGCAGAGGTTTACATATATAAAATATCCCTTCAGTGATACATCCTCTTTAGAGAATTTTGATATAAGTTTTATAAAAAGCATGAAGATATTGGTCATACAAATCATCCAGATTATACCAATGAACAAAATCCTTTGAACGGAAGCTTTTTTTACATAACTCATCATTGAACTTAAAGAACTTATTCCACCAAAAATCACAAAAGAAAGAGATGTGAATATAGTTATAAGGCTTATTAACTGCCCCGTAATATTCTTTTCTAGTGAAGTAATTTTTTGCTCTGACTCTTCAACATGATTGTTTATTTCTCCCGTTGCCTTTTCTAATGATTTATTGACAGCCTCTTTTGTTTCGGAAGATATTTTATTAAATTCTTGCTCAGTTTTGAGATAAACGGCTCTTTGCACCATTGCCAGATTACAATGATCATAAAACTTCAGGAAAAGGGTATAGCAGTCCTTATCAACAAAGATAAATGCCCCTTCCGCGTTTTTATCTTCATCCCGTGTTTTTATTGCTTCTATTACAGTTGAAATGTTGTTTGTAAGATTTTCAATTTTTTTGCCATCTTCACATGAAATGATTCTGCTAGATATTTTTGAATACAATAATTTCTTATAATTTTTTGAGAAAGATTTGAAATTCTCAATCCATTCGTTAATGTCAAAATTATCTGGAGATGTCAAGATTAAAGAAAAAATTTCTTCCTGTAATTCTTCCTGTTTATGAAAAGATTCATTTCGAGCAACTCCAGAACCTTTTTGAGCATTAAGAAAACTATCGTTATTTTTTTCCACGGCTTAAAAAATAATTCCTAATTGAGTCATTTGAGATTCGGTTTTTCTGTCCTTTTTTATACACATTTTTCCAAGGATCCTGATTGTGAGTTATTTCAACCAATTGTCTTGTTGGAAAAGATTGACAGTAATCAATAATACTATCAATCTTTTTTGAAATTTCTTCTACGATTGTAGGAATAATCCCTGAAAAACTTAAATCCCAACTTCCAAAAATCTTATAAGCATGATATACACACGGCACAACTGGCCCAAAATCCCATGCTTCCATTTCATCATCAAAGCATGGATTACCTGTTTCTACGAGAACTTTTGCCTGTACAAAATAAAGAAGTTTTTGTAAGCGAAGATTACTGATTTCCCGCCCATTGTTGTGCTCATGGTTAATCACATACTTCGCGACTTCCAATGCACTGTATGCCATTTTTACGGCTCCCACCTACCGACACTAATCGGCTCTATATAAAGAGATTCCGAGAGTAATTCCCGGAATTTACTAGAAGCAGATAACACATCCGCTTCTAGTAAGTATACTACATTTCTCCATTTTGTAAAAGAAAAATCGCCTCTCTGCATCAATTTTTCTTACAACAAAATCCTCTTTTTTCCCCATCATGTCCTGAACACCGTGTTCTCATGCAGCCACGCCAGCACCCGCCCGAAGATATGAAACTCGTTGCTGTCGGCGTCAATCGTGCGGATAAGCTCCGCCTCGCGCAAATCCTGCTTCTGCACCGAGTAGACCATGACCTTGTTCTCCAGCGGCTCAAAGCGCAGGAGCTTGCAGTACGCATCGCCCGCAAAGCCGAACACATAGATGCCGTCCCTTGTCCTCTGGTCGCTTGAACCGTCAAAGAAGACCACATCGCCGTCCTGAATGCCAATGCCAATCATGGAAACACCGCTGGCACGGAAAGCGCAGATGCTCTTTCCTGCAAGACACGGAAGCGGACTCAGCGGCTCAATGTAGCTCTCGATGTTTGACTCGCTTTCCCAGGTCTGACCGGGACCGCACGACACCTTCTGACTCAGTACAGGAATCTTTTTGCACGGA
This sequence comes from Treponema sp., assembly GCF_017430385.1. Classification (GTDB taxonomy): domain Bacteria; phylum Spirochaetota; class Spirochaetia; order Treponematales; family Treponemataceae; genus Treponema_D. The sequence goes on along the minus strand of NZ_JAFRNB010000156.1, from coordinate 8,463 downwards.
GCGACAGCCTTTTCAGCCTCACGGGAGCCGGAAAACATTTCCCCCTCACCAGTTAGAAGCCAGTTTGCATCTATTCCGATTTTTTTTACAAGAGACTTCATAAGATTTTTTGACATATCTCTTGAACCATTTTCTACACTTGCAATTGTTGCAGTTGAAACTTCAAGTTCAGATGCAAATTGTTGTTGTGTTAGTCCTTTTTCTTTTCGAATTTTTTTAAGCTGTTCTGCAATTTCCATAAAACCTCTTGAATATAATTACAAATTGTAATTTTTATCTAATCATAATGTTATTTTTTACTTGACAAATTACATTATGTAATTATAATTACAAATTGTGATAAGTTGATAAGTCAATTATCAACGGAGTAAAAGGAAACTTTGAAAATTGACAAATCAACTAATCAGACTATCGACAAAAAAAAGGAGGTTGTGAAGTGAAAAGCACAAAGACGAAGCCGTTGACCATTGAGCAGATTCGTCAGCTCGTGGCAGAAAAGCAGGAAGAAAATAAAAAGAAACTTCTTGCAAGGGCAAGCAAGAAAATCACGCCCGACCAGGGCTTGTATATCAAGTACAGGCTGAAATGTGTTGGTTGTTCAAGCATTGATATTGCGCAGGAAACTGGCTGTACAAAGCAAGCTGTTAGCAATGTGCTTTCCGGCAAGGCACACAGCCAGCGCATAGAGCGCGTGGTCGCCGCCAAGCTCGGCTATCCAAGCTGGAACGAAATGGTGCAGACCCTAAGGGAGATGGCAGCATAAAGTTTTTATACCACAGGCAAGCAGAGGGGAAAAACAAAAAAAAGGAGGTGATGCAAAAATCACAATTTGGAAGAACGGTAGGAAACCGCCGTACATGGACAGTGAGGAAAAGACCTGAACCCGCAGAAAATACATCATGCGGTCACGAACCTCACTCTGCAAGGATTGCAGGCGATGTCAATCTTCGGACTTCTCGCCCTCGCAAAATTCAAGAGTCCGGCAGAAATTTGCCGCGACATAGAAACCTTACCGCAAAAGGAAGAAATGCAATGGCAAAAACATTTAACGACGCAGTGCTCGACTTTTTCAGAAACAAGCCAGTCCGGATTGAGCGAGCCTGTTATGTAGACGGCCGGAAATACCTCGCGCCGCCAAGGCTCAGCTTAGAAGAAAAGCTCTACCAGGCAAGCACGAACCTTGGCCGCTTCTGGAACACGCCGCTCCGCAACTTCTGGAAAACGGTCTACATCAAGTACCGTGACGAGCTCTGGAAGACAAGAAAAGAAAAAGCCGGAACACCCGCACCAACGGCAATTCCGGCATCGGACAATCACGACGGCAAGCCAGCCGCATGATTTCACACATAAAGCAAATATTACCATAAGGAGAAAAAAATGGGAACACGCTACAAGCCAAGCATGGCAAAGCTTGAAAGTCTTGATGATGTAAACCTCGCGTTGCGGGACATCGGACTTGCAGAAAAAGAACTTGAGGCAATCGACAACGAGGCAAACAAGCAGATTGCAGAAATCAAGACAGAAACGGCAAAGAAAGGCGAAAAGCTCCGCCTCCGCATTCAGGACCTTTCCGCAAAAATCGCCGCATTCGCCGAATACAACAAGGCTGATTTGTTCAAGGACAACAAATCAGTTGAGCTTTCCTTCGGAAAATTCGGCTGGAGAAAAACAACAAAAATCAGCGTAAAGAAAACAACGCTCGAACTCCTTAAAAAAATGAATTTGTTCAACTGCATCAGAACAAAAGAAGAGCCTGACAAGAATGCAATGGCAGAGCTTACCGACGAAGCACTCCTTCAGGTCGATGCCTGCCGCAAAGTCAGCGACGACTTCTTCTGCGAAGCCGACATCGAAGAGGTGAACAAAGACTTGCTTCAGTCAGCAAGCTAAAACCAACGGCGGGAGAACTTTCTGGATGTCAGCTCTCCCGCTGGCAAAGGAGTCTTTAAAAAATGAACGAACTAGCAACAAGCAGCACCGCACTTACACCAGAACAGGCTTTTCCGTTTCAGCGCGAAATCGACACATGGAGCATGGAAAGCGCGGTAACGGAACTCAGACCGAAAGTTGAGCAGCTGAAAAAAGCCAGCGTTGAAGTCTGCCGCTCGCTCTTCATCGCACACGAGGCACTTGCCCAGCGCGGAGGAGACAGGCGGAGCGAAGACGCACAGACCTTCGGCTTCACTGACTTTCTGGAGCTTGTCGGAATCTCAAAGAAGACGGCCTATGTCTGGCTCCGTCTTTACGATCCGGCAACCGACAGCTTCATCACGCCGGAAGAAATCGAGACAAAAAAGCTCAAGAGCGCAAATCCTGCACTTCCGCAGACTGACGGCGACTTTGAGCGGCTTATCGCCCAGGCAATGGCAACAGGCGTGCGCGGCGAAGGCTGGACCAACGAACACGAAAGAATCTTCAAGATGCGTAAATCTGCCGAGCACATCGCAGAGCTTGCAAGAATCTGGGGAAAGAAGAAAGTCCGCCTCAACTGGGGCGATGACGACTACTTCTCAAAGACACTCCTTCAGAACGGCAGGATGTATGCAAAGGTCAATCTTGAATCAAAGGCACAGTATGAGGCACAGCTCAACGTGCTCGGAATGATAACAGATTTCCTTACAAGCATTGAGAACCCTTCCGTAAGGCTCTCGGCAGTCTGCAACATCGGGCTTCGTGTTCGTGAGCTTGTCAACGACATAGCCGAAGAGGAACGGAAACTTAACGAATTTTCAGGAGTTGAAGATTGATTCAGACTTTTGCACCAGTCACAGACAAAAAGTTCGCCCTCCGTTCGGCAGTGTATGACGCATTCCGCAAGAGAAGCCCGCTGATTTCAAAGGCACAGGCATATCTTGAGATTGCGGAACGCTTCAACATCTCCGTTCCGACAGTCCAGCGTTACATCCGCAAGATGGAAAACAGCTCAATGTTTGCCCTGCCGGAAGGCCGTCAGGGTCGGCATGTCTACGCCTGGAGCGACGAGGCTCTGAGCTTCTTCACGAACTTCCTTCTTGCAGCCATTCAGGAAGTCGGAGGATGCACGGTTCGGAACGCCTACAATTACACCAAGCAGGAAGCCGCACGCCAGGGCTGGAATATCGGAAGCGAGGCAAGCGCCTATGTACACGCCAGGAACATCAGCCCGGCAATGAAGATGCTGGCCAAAGGCGGCCAGCGCGCGCTTGACAACATGTTCTACATCAGCCGCGACCTGTCAAAGCTCAAGCCTTTCCAGTTGATAGTCGGCGACCAGCACATCTTCGACTTCTGGTGCATCAATCCGAATGCAACCGGAGCAAAAGACCGCTACATCCGCGCCGAGTGCTATCTCTGGCTCGACATGGCAACCCGCCTTGTCTACGGAATCAGCTTCGACATCGCCTACAACACCCACACCGTAACGCGAGCCCTCAGAATGGGAATACGCCGTTTCGGCAAGTTCGAGAGCACCTACAACGACAACGGTTCAAGCGAAAAATCAAAGCTCGCAGACGACATCGTTGAAAGGCTCCAGAATTACGGAGTCCGATTCCTTGACGAAGCCGACCTCTACCACGCGGAGAACGGACGCTACATCGTCGAGGACACGGAAGGACTCGTTGTTGATGTAGTTCCGACAAAAGCCGAGTGGGAAAAGCAGCACCGCCGAATCTTTGCACGGGTAAAGAACGCAAAGACAAAGCCGATTGAACGCTTTTTCAACACGCTTGAGCAGATTCTTCGAGACCTCTGCCTGCCGGGACTTAAAAAAGGACTTGCAATCACAGCCCCGGAAGAAGAACAGGCGACAAAACGCCTTGAGTGGCAGAAAAAGAACGGCTACATCCTTGAATACGATGTCTTCATCAAGAGCGTCGTCAAGGCACTTGAAATCTATGAAGACAGGGTACATGCCACGCTCGGATGCAGTCCGCGTGAACGCCTGGAGCAGTACAAGAAAGACGGCTGGCTTCCGACATTCATCGACCCGCGTGACGAAGCCTACCTCTTCATGGAAAGCACGATGCGTCAGGTCAAGGGAGACAGAATCGAGCTGAACGGCACCGAATACATTGGCCCGGACTTAACCCAGCAGATGATTCTGGAGAACCGCGGAACGCTCGTAGCCTACAACCGCCAGAAGATAGAAATCCGCTACGATCCGGAGAATCTTGATCTGGGCGTATTCGCGATTGAGCCTGGCACAAACCACGCAATCGCACTCCGGCCGGTCAAGAAAATCGACATGCTCAACCATGAAGAAATGGTCAAGCAGCTTGAATGGAAGAAGCGGAACATGAGGGCAGTACAGGAAGCATTCAAGACAGTCACACAGAAAGGACTGAAAGTGCTTTCCGAGCCGCAGAAATTCGCAGAGCTTCACAAGGCAGAAAGCCTTGCCGAAGAAGCCGGAGCATATCAGCTTGAATACAAGCAGCCGGAAATCAAGATTCCAGCCGTTGTAAGAAAAGCTGATATAGAAACAGAGGAAGAGCGTGAAATTCCGCTCGCCGTAAGCAGAAAGGAATCCGCAGATTTCACCGTCTTGCCCAAAGCCATGAGCCGCCGGGAAGAGCCGATTTCGCAGGACGACTTCCTTTCAGCACTCACACAGCGAATCGGAAGCGAGAACGTTCTCCGCGCCCACGGAAAGCCGGTCTTCTACACCGACCGCGAGCGTTACGAATACATCCTGAACCAGTTCTATTCAGGCGAACACCTGAGCAGAGAGGACATGGATTTCAAGTTCGATTACGAAAGCAAAATGAACGCGAACGAGGAAAACTACTTCGCTTCATACATCAAGGACAAATTTACAAACTAAAGGAGATAGAAATTATGGAAAGCACACTTAGAACATACATCGAGAGCAACAGGCTCTCAATGCAGGAAGCCGCCCGCATCATCGGAGTGGACAAATCCCAGATTGTCAAAATCTGCCAGCAAACTTACCCGAACTGGCAGGACAAGGAAACGGAATATGTCGCAAAGCTCCGAAGCGCAGGCTACACAAGCATTATACCACAAGGCATCATAATTGACACCGACGTGCTGGTGCTCACCCCAAGCGTAGACCGCTTCCAGGCACTTGCAGATGACCTTTCAGACCCTGCCGGTACGATGTCATCATCAATCGGAATGGCAATCGGAACGGCCGAACGCGGAAAGACACACACCGCCAAGTGGTACTGCCAGAACAACCCGAACGCAGCCTATGTTCTCTATGTAGACGGCTCGACACAGGTTCAGCTTCTGCGCGACATCTGCGAGGTAGTGGCACACACAAGACCGTACAGCTTCGGAGCCTGCATCACAACGCTGGAAGAATCATGCAGATATTCACGCCGACTCATCATCATCGACGAAGCCGACAAGCTCCCGGTAAAGCACCTTGAAATGCTCCGCGGCATCAACGAACGCTGCCAGCTTCCGCTCCTGCTCGTAGGTGAGGAAGGCTTGAAGACAAAGACAGACCGCGTACCGCGCCTGCGCTCAAGAATCCGAAACCCGATCGTATTGTTTGCCCGCGCACAGAGCGTAGATGTTGTGGCTTACTACCACGAGGCAGCAGGAATCGACATCAACTTTGACACGGCGGACAAGCTCGCTCGCCATGCAGACGGTGGATTCCGCTCAATCGTAAACGACTCAATCGCAATCAGCAAGATGGCAAAGGCATCAGGCCTTTCAACAATCACAGACAACATGCTCGACAAACTCTGTGCGGCATAAGGAGACATAAAAATGCCAAAAAAGATAATCGCAATTCCAATCAACAAATACCAGGGACAGGATTTCCCGACACAGCACTTCAAAAGCATCCAGGACTGTGCCGAAAAAATGGGCTTTTCCGTGACAAAAATCTACGAGGCACTCCGTGAAGGAAAGCCTGCAAGAGGCTACTACATCGACGAGGAGATTGAGCAATGAAACCAATGACAAACCGAAAGAAACTGATTTCGCTGATTCACGCCCAGAAAAACACGGCGAAACTTGACGAGGACTGCTACCGAACAATCATCTTCGGAGCCACAGGCAAGCAGAGCTGTACGGAATGCGACACAGCGGAACTCCGCACCGTATTCAACGACCTCAACATCGTGCTTGAAAGGCAGAAAAAAGCGCCGTTCCGCTTCATACCGAAATTCGAGCATCCCACACAGCTTGATGCAGTAAAAGCCCGCGCCCAGAAAATACTCGGTGAAGGCTGGCAGAAACGCCTTGACGAGTTCATCCAGACAAAAGTACGCAAGACAACACTTTCTTGCCTTACGCAGAAAGAACTCCGCCAGGTAATGGGCTTTCTTTCAACAGTCGAGAGGAACGCAAAGAAATGACAGAACTGTTTTCCATATCCGAGTTAAGACAGCCGCTGTCACCGGAAGAAAAAGAAGAGCTTATAGAGCGCATAGTCCGTCACGCCCAGATCGGCTACCAGTACATGTACGATGTAAGGGAAGCCGCCGGCCTGATGCACATCTCCTACGACGAGATACAGACCCTGCTGAACTTCTACAAGCTCGACTGCTTCACAATCCGTGACACAGTAATCCGCATCCCATGGTGGAGCCTGGCAGAATACCTGCTTGACCCCGCCGAAGATATGGAAACAGCCCTCCAGGACTACCTGAAATCACTCCCCAAAGGGAGTCTGAGCAACAAGAAATCCGCTTAGCGGAAGGAAAAAAAACTATGAAAAACAACCTTGCAGACCTTAACGACAGCCTGTTTGAAATGCTTGAAAAACTGAGTGATTCCGAAACGCTGGAAGATGAAAAAAAACTTGGAATGATGTTAAGACAGGCAAATGCAGCCTGTTCAATATCTTCGCAAATCCTTAATGTGGCAAAGCTTCAGGTACAGGCGTTACGAGTCGCTGAGGATTGCGGACTTCTTAATGAAGAAATGCCGGCACTGCTCGCAGTTAAAGACAGCAAGAAAAAAGTCATTGAAGGAGTTGAGCAAAAGCAGAAACTTCTGGGAGTTTCAAAATGAAAGGAACAAAGGTATTTCCATCAGAAATACAGGATTTCATAATCAACAACAACCAGGGCAAAACGCTGGAAGAAATTACGGAACTTGTGAACAAGACATTTCAGAAAAGCTACACGCAGAACCAGCTCCGTTCATTCCGAAAAAATCACCGCCTTAAAAGTGGTCTTACGGGACGATTTGAAAAAGGACATTCACCCAAGAACAAAGGCCGGAAAGGATGGTGTCCGTCAGGATGTGAAAAAGGCTGGTTCAAAAACGGTTTCCGTCCGCACAATGCAGTTCCGGTCGGAACGGAAGTCATGGCAACTATCGGCTACTTAAAAATCAAGGTAGCGGAACCAAATGTATGGCGCTTCAAGCACATCATGGAATGGGAAAAGTACCACGGAAAAGTACCGGAAGGAAGCCTGATCTCATTCAAAGACGGCAATCATCGCAACTGCGCGATAGAAAACCTGATGCTTGTGACCAGGGCAGAAAATGCAATCCTGAACCATCAGAACATGCGTTCAAACGCACCGGAACTAACAGAAACAGGTCTAATCCTGGCAAAATTAAAACATAAAATCAGTACGATCCAAAAGGAGAAAAACTAACATGCAGAAAATGACAATCGAACTTACAGAAACAGAAACAAACTTGATTTTACAGGCCCTCTCGATGCAGCCGTACAAAGATGTTTTCCAGATAATTGCAAAACTTCAAGCTGAATTCATAGCGCAAAATGCTGAGCAGCCTTCGGAAAACCAGGAGAAAGCAAAATGAAAAGAGTCATGCTTTACCTATGGCAGTTGCCACAAAATCTTGTCGGCTTGATAGCATTCAACATGCTTGGAGCCGAGCCGGCTCCAATAGACAAGGGCGTATTCCTGCATCGCAAGAGTTTCTTTAGCAGCGTTTCACTTGGTAAATTCATAATCCTAAATGAATACCAGTACAACGGAAAAACCCTTCGCCACGAACGCGGTCATCAGAAACAATCGTAGTATCTGGGCTGGTTCTACCTTCCGTTAATCGGGCTTCCGAGCACCATCGGGAACCTGATTTTCAGGCTCGGATTTATCCGAAAACGCTTCAATTACTACCATCAGCCCTGGGAAAAATGGGCTGACAAACTAGGAGGCGTAGAACGATGAAAACACAAATAATCACAGACAATGAAATAGATGAAGAACTTGCCGAAGACTGGCTTAAAGCCGCTTACGGAGCCATAGATTTGCTTCCGTTAATCCCGGAAAAACTCAGCGAACCTATGGCAGCCTTCGTCCTTAAAGTATCAGAACCAACAATCAGGAGAATGGTACAAGATGGCCAGATAAAGCTGGAAAAACAGGCAATTTTGAACTACATAAATCAAAAAATGCTAGTAAATCGCCCCCTAAATTTAGCCGAAAACGCCCCCAAATAGCCCCATTTTGCCCCAGATAGACCCGCAAAAAATGTCAGTTTTTCTTATAATTTTACATCAAATTTTTTGAAAACTGACAG
>NZ_JAFRNB010000155.1 GCF_017430385.1 Treponema sp. | reverse complement strand
TTGCATTATGAAAAATTTTGAAAATTACGGTGTGCAGATTCCTGAAATCTTGCTGCCTAAAAATGTTGATTTAAAATCTTGGTCGGTGATTGCTTGTGACCAGTACACTCAGGATAAGGATTATTGGGCTAGGGCTGCTCAGTCGGCTGGCACAAATCCTTCGAGCCTCAATCTGATTTTCCCGGAAGTCTATCTCAACGATGGTGACGGAGAAGCGCGAATCAAAAAAATCCATGAGACGATGAAAAGCTACCTTAATGCAGGAACTTTTGTGGCCGGCGAGGAATGTATTTACATCGAGCGAAAGACTGAATACGGCCGCACCCGAAAAGGCCTTGTTCTGGCCGTTGATTTGGAAAAATACGAGTGGAAGCCTGGCAGCAAGGCTCTGATTCGTGCGACTGAGGCGACTGTTCCTGAGCGAATCCCGCCGAGAATGAAAATCCGCACCGGGGCAAGCCTGGAACTTCCTCACATCATGCTTCTTGCAAATGACGAAAAAGACTTGCTTGTTGGTGGAGCGGCTTCGATTGCAAAAAAATCTGATCCGATTTACGGCGGCGAGCTGATGCTGAACTCCGGCCATATCACAGGCTGGAAGGTTTCTGGCTCTGAGGCTGAGAATCTTTTGGAAAATGCACTTTCGGCTCTGGCCAAGGCTGGCACCGACAAGGACGGAAACTGCTTCCTTTTTGCTGTCGGCGACGGAAATCATTCTCTGGCTACTGCAAAGGCTGTCTGGGACGAGCACAAAAAATCTCTTTCTGGCGACGATTTGATTAATTCTCCAGTCCGATACGCTTTGGTTGAGGTCGTGAACATTTATGATGAGGGGCTTACTTTTGAGCCGATTCATCGCGTAATTTTCAATCAGGATGCGGGAAGTCTGATTCTTTTTATAGAAGAAAAATTGGGCGGCGAGTTCAAGAATTTCGCTACCGAAAAGGAACTTGAAGATTTCGTTGCTGACAAAAATGCCAAAGGCGCACGATATGGTTTTATCGCAACTGTTGGCGGTGCAGAAAAACTCTGCGTTTTGGAAACTGAAATCACAGATTTGGCGATTGCAGCATTGCAGCCAGTTCTTGATGAATATCTTGACGAGCACTCAAAAGACAAAAAGAACGACATCGATTACATTCATGGCACAGAAGATGTTGTTAAGCTCGGTCACAAAGAAAACGCGCTTTCAATTCTTCTTCCGCCAATCGCAAAAGATTCGTTCTTCCAGACAATCGCAAGCCGTGGCGTTCTCCCAAGAAAATCATTCTCAATGGGCGAAGCCAGCGAAAAGCGATTCTATGTTGAAGCAAGAAAATTGTTTTAAAAATTGATTGGGCGTTGCGGGCAAAAAGCAGATGAATTTTGCCCGCAGAGAGGGTAGCGGAAAAGCTGCGCTTTGGAGCCGGCTCAGGCTCAGCCTTCGCCGAGACTCGCTAAAAACAGTCCACCGGACTGTTTTTGCCTGCGTTACAGGCCACTCCCTAAGGGGTCGGCTTCTCCCTTTAAGAGCTAAGCCCTGGCCTTTTCAAATGCTGTTTGAACCAGCCGACGACATCCTGCTTGCTGATAATAAGGCAGAGAATAATCATGAGGCCTGTTACGAGCTTGAGGTCGTTTGCGTTCATTCCGATGTTGTAGCCGTATCTTCGGGCGATGAACATTAATGCGCGGTAAATGATTGAGCCTAAAATTACGCGGAATGTCTGAGCGCTGATTTTGTTTGAGTGGATTACGAATTCACCGAGCATGAGTGAGGCAAGGCCTGAGACTACGACGCCACTTCCGCTTCCTACATCGGCAAATCCTGAATACATCGCAAAAAGTGCGCCGCTCAAAGCCGCAAGTCCGTCGCCAAAGCAGATTCCCACTCCGCGCACAATCCGTGGGTCAACTCCCTGAGAAATTACCATCTGCGGATTTGAGCCGAGCGCGCCCATTGTAAGACCAAAATCTGTCGAGAAGAATAAATTCAAAAGTACGAGCAAGATTCCGACAAAAATCACGAGAAAAATTACGATTCCCCAGTCCGGGGTTACGGCAGGGAAAGTCACTTTCATAAACTGTTTAATAGAAGAAAAAATAGTTGGAATCTTGAGGAACGACACATTTGCCTGATTCGACATGACGCGCAAATTGACAGAGTAGAGCATGGTCATCATCAAAATACCAGCGAGCAAATCCGGGATGCGGAGCTTTGTGTAAATCACTGTGGTGCAAAGCCCGGCCAAAAGCCCTGCCACAAAAACAATTATGAGCGCAAGTGTCGGAGGAATGCCGTGTGTGAGGCAAGCCGCAAGAACACACGCCCCAAGCGGAAAAGAACCGTCAACTGTCATATCACAAAAATTGAGGACGCGGAAAGTCATAAACACGCCCAAAACCATAATTCCAAAAATCAAACCTTCGATGAGAATACCTTGAATCATACAATGATTCTACTGATAAAAACAGAAGTTTACAATCGGGCTTGACATTTTGTTTCTCTTTATAGTAACATAATCCTTGAAAGAAATCTTACTATTTGGAGAAACACATGAAAATTACAAAATCAATCGCGCTTGCTTCTATGGCACTTGCACTTTTCGCCTTTATTGGCTGCAACAAAAAATCTGCTGACGGTAAAAAATCTGTCAAAATCGGTATCGCAAAAATCGTTCAGCATGTTGCTTTGGATTCAGTTGAGCAGGGGATCGTTGATGTCCTCAAAGAAAATGGCGTAAACGCAACTTTCGACCTTCAGAATGCGAACGGTGACACAAACACAGCCGCTCAGATTGCAATGAAATATCGTGACGAGGGCGTTGATGTTGCTGTCGGTATCGCAACTCCTGTCGCACTTGCTCTGGCAAACACAATCACTGATATTCCTGTTGTTTTCGGCACTGTAACTGATCCTCTCGGAGCAGGCCTTGTCTCAACTCTTGACCATGGCGAGCGAAACATCACCGGCATGAGCGATGCAATCCCGACCGAGCAG
>NZ_JAFRNB010000154.1 GCF_017430385.1 Treponema sp. | reverse complement strand
TGGATGAACAATCTTCCTAGAAAAATATTGGGTTATAAAACTCCAGCTCAACTATTTGAAGCTGAGTTAGATAAAATTTATAGAAAAACAGCTTAACAAATTTGTTGTTTCAAGTTGTTATTGCAATTTATGAAATAAAAAAAAACAGGGGCTTGACATAAAACATAGGAGTCTCGTTCGAAGCTGTGCTTCGAGCGCGGAAGGGAGCCATTCCCATTACGATATTTCTTGCAGATTCCTTAAGGAAGATTTAAGATAATATAAATATTTTTTGGAGAATTCTATGAATACTAAACGCACTGACTCTCTTACTTATATTTCAAGTGCAGGACTGCGATTCTTTGTAAATCCACGGGTAAAAAACTTTCTGTCATCAATGTCTCAAAGGAAATTTTTGAAATTTTTGATACTACGGGCTTTACAAATATCCTCGATGTTCAGAAAAAGCTCCGTGAAATCAGCGTTGAAGGCTGTGAGCTTTTAGGTCAGGGCGGAAACGGCAGCGTATACCGTCTTGATGATGACAAAATCGTCAAAGTCTACAAACCTTACATGACCCGCGAAGTAATCGACAAAGAACGAGAATTTGCCCGAACCGCTTTTATGAACGGCGTTCCGTCCGTAACGACAGGTGCGGAAAAGGCAGTTCAGCTTGCACCTATACTTATGGACAAGATGCTGAGAGCCGTTGTGATTTCGAATGAACAGGCTTTAAGGCATATCCTGTCTTCGGCAAAATAAGCAGGCTTCATTCAGAATCAGCTGAAATACTTTCCACCCATTTTTGCATCAGAATTCCATAAGCCACGCCGACATTCAACGAAGCTTTCAGACCTTTCATCGGGATTGTGACTCGACCGTAAGTTGCTTTGCTCAAAGCCTGCGGGCTTACGCCAAGCTCTTCCGAGCCGATAATGCAGATTCCTTTTTTTGGGAATTTAAATTCTTCGATTGGAGTTCCGCCTGTTTCAAGCACGAAAATTGGCAAATCATTCTCGCGAGCAAATTCTTCCAGTTCATCAACGCTTTTTCGCTCAAAACCAATTGTCTCTATGCAACCCATTCCGCTACGAAGTGCTTTCGGGTGGTTCGGGTCAATGCACATCGGCGAAATCAGAACTTTCTCAGCTCCCATTGCTTCTGCCGTACGGAAAATTGAGCCGCAGTTGAATGGCGAGCGGATATCTTCTGCATAAACATAAACGCCAGGGAAAAAATCACGCTGCTTTACAAGACCGTTTTCGTCGAGCGGAGAAGCGTGCGGTGCGATAATCAAATCCCATTCAGCAGGGAAAGTTCCGATGATTGCAAGAAGATTGTTTCGCGCAAGATTACATGCCCGCTTTTCGTCAAAAGGCTCGGATTCAAGAACTTCTTCGAGCTGTTTTTTGCTCGCATCTGGAAGCTCCTCGTCCTGAATCACAATCGAAATGAGTTTTTTGATATATTCAGCACGCGGAATCGACTTAAAGTTGTACTCATTGCCCTTCTCCGGGATTCCGTCCACATCTCGCTCTAAAGCGCCGAAAGTAAGAGCCAGTTTCCGCCGCTTTTGTCCCGGTTGCAGCTGATTCAATTTATGAGGTTCAATCATGTCTAGAATGCCGTTTTTATCAGTCCAAACAAATCATCGCTGTTCATGCTTCGTGGCAAATTGTTCACGATGTCGAGCTGTCCGGCATCTTCTGCGGCAAGCGCAAGCTGTTCAAGCGAAATTGACAAATCTTTGAGTCGTGCAGGAAGGTTCGCCTTTGCGATTCTCTGACGGATATTCTCTGCAAAAGCATGTGCCGCTTCCTCATTTGTCTGTTCTGGCTGTGCGATATTCATTTTTCTTGCGAGGCTTGCGATTCGGTCTGCCTTGAATTTTGCACATTCCTCGACCATGTAAGGGAACAAAATCGTGGTGACAAGTGAACGAGAAATCTTGTAGCGGGCGTTAATACACATTGAAAGAAGGCTTGCGATTCCGATTGAAGAAGTTGCTGCCGAAAGACTTGCCATGCAGCCTGCCTGAGAAAGAAGTTCTTCTTTTGGAGTTGTGATTGTGAGAGTCTGTGAGCCGTCGAGCGCGTAAGAGAAAAGTTCGATTGATTTTTCGGCAATCATGTCGCTGAAGAAATTCTCGCGCTGAGAAAGATAGCTTTCAGTTGCAAGGCAGAGCGTTTCGAGTGACATTGATTCAAGCTGATTCTCTGTCAAAGTTGCGGTCAATGTCGGGTCAAAAAGCACAAGTTTTGCAATTCCGTGCTGAGATTTCAAAAGTTTGAGAGTTGAGCTTCGGGCATCAACAAGAGGAACTGAATCGGTGAAGACAAAAGCGTCACGGATTGTAGTTGGAATTACGATCAAAGGAAGTGGATTGCTCTTTGGAACAGCACCATCCAAATAATCATACAAATCATGCTCTTCATTGAAAAGTGAACAAGTTCCGCGCGCAATGCTGATTGGTTTTCCTCCGCCCACGGCAATTACGCCCTGAACATGAGCCTCGCGGGCAAGTTTGAGCGTTCTTTCCAGTATTTCAGAATCTCCGCCGCTTGAAAGCTGATCAAAAATAAAATAATCGATTTTTTTATCATCGAGAGCCTTTGTGATTTTTTCAGCAGAACCATTCTCGCGCAAAATCGGATCAACGATGACCATGAATTTCGTGCCATAAGAAAGAACTGACTGTCCGATTCTGGTTGCAGAATAAGAGCCTAAAAGAATATTTGGTGAAACTTTAAATGAAAAATCAGCCATTTTATTAAATCCCTGCTATTTCAAGTTTTATATAAATCTAAAAAAAAAGACGGAAAAAATTCCGTCTTTCTGTAAGCGACACCGTTGCCGGCGAATTAAAGTCCATAGCTTGCAAGAATTCTGTCAGCTGTTGATGCAATGACAGCCTGATTCAAGTAGTTTGGATCCTTAATCTTTTCTTTGATGGCGGCAACGAGATCCTGTCGTACATCAGGAGTTTCTTCCGCAACCTGATTCAAGTAGTATGCTTCAGCTGCAGCCTTTGCTTCATCAGAAACACTGATTGAATCTGCCGTAGAATAAGTATTATCTTTAGCCTGTGTGCGTCGAACATTCTGAACGTTGTTAAGAGGATTTACATTGTCAATTCTTCCAATCATCATAGCTAACCTGCCTTTTACTCTTTAAATATCGGCATCCTCATCAGATTCTTTAGAATTTTTTGAGGATTTTGAGATAAACACTGCAAATTCACCCTGAATTTTGCTCCTTGAGCTAAAATCCTCGAGCAATGTTTGAGCAGTCCCCTCTACTATCTCTTCGTGCAGCTTTGTAAGCTCGCGCCCCACAACTACACGCCGTTCACTATCAATATCGGCAATATCCGCCAGAAGTTTAGTGATTCTGAACGGAGATTCGTACAAAACTATTGCCGCTTCCATTTCCATTAGCTCGCGGAGCCTTGAGCGGCGGCGACCAGGCTTTGGCGAAAGAAATCCTTCAAAAACCAAAGTTTTGCCACCAGCACCCGCAACACTGACCAAGGAAGCAAAAGCACTTGCACCAGGAATCGGAACAACTGTGTGCCCGGCCTTGCGTGCCAATCCTGCAAGAATCGCACCTGGGTCTGAAATGCCAGGAGTTCCGGCATCACTTGCATAAGCTACAGTCTGCCCTTCGTCGAGCATCTTGATAATCTTTTGGCTCGCAACTTCCTCGTTCTGGGAACGGCATGAAACGAGCGTTTTTTTGATTTCGAGATGATTCAAAAGCTGGAGCGTGTGCCGAGTGTCCTCAGCCGCAACGACATCAACAGATTTGAAAGTCTCGACAGCCCGAAATGTAATGTCACCGAGATTACCAATCGGGGTTCCAACGATGTATAAGGTAGACATTAATTAATTATAGATTAGAAACAAGAAATTGGCAATTAAAATAGACTATTCTTCTACGAAAGCCGCACTCAATTTGTCAGAAATTTTACGGAGCTGATTTTCACTGCCGATTCCGAACAATTTTAAGACATCAAGATCAAACTGATAATAGTCAACCTCGTGGGTTTCGTAATGAGAAAGCATGTCCGCGAGATAGACCAGCGAAGTAATCTTTTTGTTTGTCGGAGAAGCCATGTCCGGCTCATGATGATGACGGATTACGGAAACAATAACTTCCGGGAAATTCCATTTTTCGGCAATCAATGCGCCGACTTCGCTGTGGTTTACGCCAGCAAGCAATTTCTCAAAAATTTCCGGGGAAAGATTGCGCTGCTTACAGATATCGCCGACACTTTGGACAAAATCAGGATGTGCCGTAGCAAAAACAAGCTTGCCCATGTCATGCAAAAGACCGCAGACATAAGAATCATCGATGATGTCACGCTCATTTGCACAGAAATTACGAGCCAGATTGTATGAATAGAACGCGACCCTGTAAGCATGAGTCCAGAGGATTTTCTGAGAATCACCGCCAAGTGCATTAAGCTGATTGACTGAGCCTACGGAAAGCAACATGCTTTTTATTCCACGGATTCCGACAAGTTTTACTGCATCGGCAATGCTTCGGCAAGGAGATGCGAGCGCGAATGTGACCGAATTAACAAGACGGAGCAAATCAGTTGTGAGGGAAACATCGCTTGAAATTGCCATTGCGATTTCACTCATTTTTGTGCCGCTGTTGTTGATAAGCCGATTTACGCGGATGATGCTCTCCGGGAACTGCGGAATTTCATCGATAAGCTTGATGAATTCGTGTGAGGCAAGGCTGAGACCTCGCTGAGTTTTTTCGTTGATTGGAAGGATGATTCGGGTGATTGTCTCGCCGTTCTCGCAAAGAATCTGGAAATTTTCTTCGGTGAGGCCAATCTTTTCGAGCATAAGAATCATGATGATGATGCCAAGTCCTGCTCCTTCGGACAAATCAACGACCTGGCTCATTGCCTGATCAACGGAAGTATATTGCTGCGCACGGCTGAGTTTGTCATGCATTCGCTTGTATTCGCGGAAAGTCAGCTCAGAATTGTTTCGGACTTCGATTTTGATTCGGTTGTTTCTGGTTTGAAGAATGAGTTTCACATAAAGGCCGGTAAGTTTTTGAAGCGCAAGATAATGACGGATGTTGCCGAGAGTTTCTTCCTTGAAAGTTTTCATTCCGAGTTCGTAATCAGAATCATCGAACAAATTAAGGTTCTTTTCTTTGAAATAAATGCGCTTTGTGTTGGCCTTTTTTGCGTTTGTGACAAGCTCGTTGAGGCAGTATCGGAGATATGAACCCATGTGTTCCTGACCAAGCTCAGACAAAAACGATGTAAGCACCTGCTCCATATAATCAGCCATTTCGCGTGGCAAAGTATATGTAGTGATAGAGAGCGGAATTCCGGCACGAATCGCCATTTTTATCTTTGAGTTATCAAGACTGACTTTTTGTTTTTTTTGCTCCTGCTGCATATCCAAATAATTATACTACATATTCTAATTTTTGGAAACAATTAAACTAACATTATAGTGTTGAGTAAATCACGATATTAGGGCAAAATAATGCTATGTTTGATTGTTTTCTAGCACAGCTTCTTGTTCTTACCATGATATTTTTCTGCTCCGCGCGAGTTTTCTTTTTGAAGAATGCGCGCATCGACTGTTTTGCGGCATTTGCACCGGCCGCGCTCATAGTTTCTGCCTTTACATTTTACTGCTTCGGTTTTTCAGTGGCAAATCTGGCTATTTTTTTGCTTGCGGTAATGGTTGCATTTACAAATTTCAGGGCAATTCTCAGGCTTTACGCACGGCTCGTCATCGACAGCTACAACATCGTCTTCATACTTTTTTCTGTTCTCAATCTTTTTGTTACAATTCTTTTCGCAGTTACAATCGTCATGCTCAGGCCTGTAAAATACAGCGACAAAGATTTCGGAATCAAAATGACCCCACTCACGCTCACAGGCCCAAGCTCAAACCTTCGGGTTCGGGAAAGTCCGTTCACAGGCGAACGATTTTCCGGCGAGGCTTTCCTTTATGAGCCAATTGTACACGATGAAATCACGGAAGAGCTTTATTCAGAAAATCCAGTTCTTCTTTTTGTCTCAGGAATTCGCGGAAATGTAAAAAATTACGAGCCTTATTTTATGATTCTCGCACAAAAAGGCTATAAAGTTCTTGCCGCTGATTTATACACCGATGATTTCAGGCTTCTTTCAAAAGAAACCGAAAGCAAAGTCGGAAGATATTTCCTTGATTCAAAATTCCTCAGAAGATTCGCAATTCTTCATCTCGAAAACATAAATCCACAAAAGGCAGAAAAACTTCTTGCGGAAGAAAAATTGCAGGCGAGCAAAAAATATTCAGCTCTCACAAAATTCGCAATTGATTTTTTGGGCGACGAGACAAAATTCTTCTATATCGTGGACAATGTTGATTTTGATTCAATTTACGCCGTAATCGATGAATTCAACACAGAGCCTTACTCAAACGCAAAGGGATTTTTCTCAATGAACCGAGTTGATGAATACAAAACCAGCGGATACGGCTTCATCGAGCAGACTGATGTTCTTCTTGCAAAACAAAAAGAAATCGAAAGAGACCCTAAATTCTTTATTCCGCGATACATGGCAAACAAAACTGTAAAAACAATAACGGAGAAAAAATGACACTCACAGAACTCAACCGATATTTCAATTCTTTTCTTCACAAAGAAGATTATGACTCGGACATTTCCCTGAACGGAATCCAGATTTCAAACTCAGCCCCTAACGAAAAACAAATCACGAAAGTTGCTTTTGCGGTTGATGCCTGTAGGGAAACAGCAAGAAAAGCCGCAGAAGCTGGTGCGCAGGTTCTTTTTGTTCATCACGGACTTTTCTGGGGACATTGCGAGACAATCACAGGAACTCACTATCAGCGGGTCGCAGAATTCATCAAGAATGACATTGCACTCATTGCTTACCATATTCCCCTTGATGCCAATGAATTCGTTGGAAATAATTTTGGAATCGCAAAAAGAATCGGGCTTGAAAAAGTTCGTCCGTTCGGAAAATGGCGAGGAATGACTTTGGGTGCCAGCGGAGAACTTCCACAAGAATGTACAATCGAAGAACTTGCAAAAAAACTTTTCCCAAATGGCGAGAAGCCAGCAAATATTTTCCCTTTCGGCAAAAAAATGATTAAAAAAGTTGCCGTAATCTCAGGCGGTGCCGGTGATGATTTCGATCAGGCTGTCAAAATCGGGGCAGATGCCTACATAACAGGCGAAGTCGGGCACGAGGAATACCATGCCATCGAAGAATCGCAAATCAATGTGATTGCAGGCGGCCATTACAACACAGAGACAGTCGGCGTTCAGCTGGTTCAAAAACGGCTTGAAGAAGACAAAGGCATCGAAACTGTGTTTATCGACATTCCTACAGGTTTGTAGTATAATGTTTCTCCATATCAAAAAGGATTTTTTATGTCAGAAGCTACTATCGAAGTAACATTCAAACCAAAATATTTCACAGCAAAAAAATTAGTTCCGCTCATTCTTGTGCTTGTCGTAATGATTCTTGACCAGCTTACAAAGCTCATCGTCACGGACACAATTCCGCTTTACGAGGTTGGCGCATCATTTTTCGGCGGATTTTTCCGAATCGTCCATGTAAACAATCCGGGAATTGCATTCAGCATCGGTCAGGGAT
This sequence comes from Treponema sp., assembly GCF_017430385.1. Lineage (GTDB taxonomy): Bacteria > Spirochaetota > Spirochaetia > Treponematales > Treponemataceae > Treponema_D. The sequence goes on along the minus strand of NZ_JAFRNB010000154.1, from coordinate 14,286 downwards.
GGTCAGTTGCAGCCCGCGGAATTTTGTTCCGTCTGGTTCCGCTCCTCGTAATCATCGTTGTCCTCGGAGTTTACATGCGCAATGATGATTTCACGGCTCTCCAAAGATGGAGCATTGCGGGCATTGCGGGCGGCGGTTTCGGAAACCTTATCGACAGGTTCTTCCGTGCCGAAGGTGTTGTTGATTTCATTGATTTTCAGTGGTTCGGAATCACTAATTCACCGTTCAAATTCCTGCGCTGGGAACGATGGCCTACATTCAATATCGCTGACTCGGCCGTAGTCGTTTGCGGCATTCTGCTTGTTTTATCTTTCCTGCTTACCGTTAAAAACGCTAAAACAAAAGGTGAAGACTAATGACCAAAAAAGAACGGACTTTCGTTTTTAATATCTGCGTGCTTTTGTATAATCTCGTGCTTGGACTTGTAATCGAAGGATTTCTTTTCCTTGCAGTAATCTTTTTGATTTCAAAAAACCAGAATCTCGCAGAAAGCATATTCAGCCAGATAGCATTGCCACTGGTTCTGCTTGCAGGTTTAATCACAGCAATGGCAATTTCTGTTAAAACCGTAGGCTGGTTCATCAAAAAATTCAATCTCGAAGACAAACTTGATGAAAAGCTTGTAAGTCGCTACAAAAAAGACAACTAAAGCAGTTTTTTAATTACTATTGATAAAACAAAAAGACGGTCTCCCGTCGGAAACTAAGCGAGAACGACAACAATTGTTCTCGTGTCCCGAACATCGCAGTGAGCATAGCTCAGGCGAGTTCGTGCCAGAACCCGAACGAGCACGAAAACGAAAGTGCTCGCTACTCCGACCGTCTTTTTTTTGCTTCCGCATGGATTTGCACTTTATCGGCTAGTAAAAAAAGCCCCACAGGATGTGGGGTAAAAGCAAAGAGAGAAAATTCAAACGGCAAAGTCAACGATATTTGCCCTGTTTGCCATTAGGTGAACAGAATTTTCTCGTTAGAACAAAAAAATACATGGATGTATTTTTTGTTCTAATTATGCCTGCAAAGCTGTTACAGCAACAGTGTCGACGATTTCGTCTACGTTGCAGCCGCGAGAGAGGTCGTTGAGAGGCTTTGCGAAGCCCTGACAAACAGGACCGATTGCCTTCCATCCACCCATGCGAGCTGCGATTTTGTAACCGATGTTACCAGCGTTGATGTTAGGGAAGATGAATGTGTTTGCATGACCTGCAACTGTGCTTCCTGGAGCTTTGAGTTCGCCAACTTCTGGAGCGATTGCTGCGTCGAACTGGAATTCACCGTCGAGAGCAAGCTCTGGAGCCTTTTCGTGAGCGATGATTGTTGCGCGAGAAACTTTGCCAACTGTGTCGCCGTCTTTTGGATCTGCACCAGAACCCTTTGTTGAGAATGAGAGCATTGCAACTTTTGGCTCGATACCGGCGATTACTTTTGCTGTGTTAGCAGAAGCGATTGCGATGTCAGCAAGCTGGTCTTCTGTCGGGTTGATGTTGATTGCACAGTCACCGAAAACTGCGATTCCGTTTGGAAGATATTTGTTTGAGTTCTCTGGAGCTACCATGATGAAGCATGAAGAAACTGTGCTGCATCCAGGAGCTGTTTTGATAACCTGCAATCCTGGGCGGAGAGTGTTTGCTGTTGAGTGGCAAGCACCAGAAACGAATCCGTCTGCGTCTCCAGCTTTCAAGATGAGTGCGCCGTACATTGTGTAGTCTTTGAGTGCGGCAGCTTTTGCGGCAGCAACATCAGCGTATTCTGGGAGACCAGTTTTTTTGTTGAGTTTGCCCTCGCGAGCTTTGTACAAGATTTCTGCATATTTGTCAGCGTTTGAATCAGTTGTTGGATCAACGATGTTTACGCCTGTCATATCAAAACCGAATTTTTCGATTTCAGCCTTGTTTCCGAGGAGGGTGATTTTTGCGATGCCCTCTTTTACGATGCGTGAAGCAGCCTCTACAACGCGCTTATCTTCACCTTCACAAAGAACGATTGTTTTGCCAGCAGCCTTAGCTTTGGCGCGGAGTTCTTTTACAAAATCCATTTTTTGCCTCGATATGTATTAAAATTTATTAACAATTATATTGTATTCTTTTTAAGAAGAGAATCAATTAAAAATTCCTACATTTTTTTGCATATTCTGTAACAACCTAGAAAAGCAGGCGTTGCGGGCGGCGTTTGAGCCCGCAGAAGGGGTGGCGGAAAAGCTCAGCTTTGGAGCCAGGGGAAGGCTTTCCCCTCTTTAACTCCTAACTGCTAATTGCTAACTCCTAATTATTAATATCCGTCGCTCATAGCACGGTTGAGGTCACGCTGATAAAGCTCGGCATAGACTGGACTTCGCATCTTGAGGTCTTCCTTCTTTGCCTGATTGAACGGAACGAAACGCCAGAATACTGCGCGCAAATCCTTGTCCATTCGCTGGATACCGTCAACTTCCTTTGTCATCCAGAGGACGTAATCGGCGATGAAGTAAGATTTGAGGTCGCCCTTGAGCTTTTGTCGCTCAATCCACTGGTAATACTGACCAGTGAGGCCTTCTTCCATCCAGTAGTAGCTGGCTTTTTCTTTGGCAACCTGCCAGCGCAAGTCAGCGACAGCCATGAGGATTGCAATTTTGAGGTCACGCGGATACATTGGAATTACGATACGGCCACGGCTTGTAACGCGGTTGTAACGGTCGAACGGCTCCCAACAGAAGCCAAAATCACCATAAGTTGGCAGACAAAGAACATACGGAACGATGCGGTTCTTCATGTTCTTGTGGATTCGGACGAAACATTCCGGGTCATTGTCTTCGACCCATTTGAGGATATTGAGGACATTTTCGCGGAAACCAGTGAGTCGAGGAACACAATGGAAGAATTCGCGCGTGAATACCGGGAACTGATTACCCTGACGGCCACAAGTCATTTTTGCCATCTGGCGGACAGTCTGGAACTCAATCATGATGTCACCAGTATTGACTTCAACGGCTTCTGGCTGACCGGAAAGCTTGTCTTCGAGGGAATTTCCGATTGCCTTTGCCTCTTCAAATTCTCTCATGTATGAAGAAAGGTCTTTGTCGATCTTTTGAAGGGTACGAAGTTTTTCCTGAATTTCAGCAAAAAGCTTTTTCTGACCCTCGGTGTAAGGCTGTTTGTGCGGCTCAAGGCCAAGCTGCGGGCTGTGTTCGCACAGTGCATCAACTCGGTTACGAAGCTCGTTTTCAAGCATCTGTCTTTCAGCTTCTTTTGAATTGAGCAAACTTTCGGCATTCTGCAATTTGCCGTCGTTTTTGCTTTTGAGCTGCTGAATTCGCTGAGCCTCGGCACCAGGATCATTTTTGCGCGGAGTGCGGGCTTCGTCAGTTGCTGACAGGGTGAGGCGTCCGGTTGCAATTTCCTTAAACCATTCGTCCATGTAATAAACTGGCTCACCAGTGTTGTTTTCGAGGATTACGGTTGAGAAAAGCTGCTTTTGCTCCGGCGTAAACAAAGACGGAAGAACCACGCCAAAACGCATGAGCATCTGCTTTGGTTTTTCAAGATTTCGCTCTGCGGCTTTAGGACACATTACGCGGATAAGTTCCCACCATGAAGTTACAATCTGCTGGCGGTAAACAGTGCGGTCTTTTGGATCCTGACATGTGAGGTATTTTGAAAGAATCTTATGAACTCTTTGTGCCTGTTCCCCTTCGCCTCCGAGAGCCGTCTTATAGTAGGCTTTGTCATCAAAAATGTGGTTTGACTCGTCTTCATAAAATTTCGTGATTTCTGCAAAGCCAGTCTGAGACAAATCGACTTTGTGAACAGCTCCGGCCGCCGAATTATCAGTTTTTTGGGCAGGAGTTTCAGTCTCAGAAACCTCTTTAAAAGATGGATAATCATCGCTAGGGCCTGCTTCAGCTTCCGTTTCGGCAAGCAACGCAGCAATTGTCGGGTCCAAATCTTGATCTGTCATCTATTCCTAACCTCGAAAATTTAAATAAAATTCATGTAAATTATAACACATGTACTAAAATTTTTCATCTTTTTTTATACAAAATCGTAACTGTGAAGGCTTACTTCTCCGCTGGAAAGTTTTCGGATTTCACCAGATTCTGTCTGCACGACGAGGCGCATTTCTTCATCAACATCTTTTACTGTCGCCTTGTAACTTTCGCCGTTTGTTCCCGCAACAGGATTTACATTGACGCTCTGCCCGGTGAGCATTGAAAGGGCACGATATTCCTGAATCATCTCGGATTTTATTTTTTCATCAGAATTTTCAAACGCCCCGTAAAATTCAATCAGATTTCGCACAACTTCGGCAATAAGGTCATTTTTTGAGATATTTGGCATTTTCTCGCCTTTCAGAGATTTTGCTTCCTCGATGCTGCCAGCGATTTTTGTGATTTCTCCTTCAAGGGCAGGATTTTTACGAATATTGATTCCGATTCCAACAACAGCCGCATCAATACATCCAGTCTCAAAATTTGCGATTCCTTCAACCAGGATTCCGCAGATTTTTTTGCCAGCCAAGAAAACATCATTCACCCATTTAATCGAAGAATCTTCGCCGTAAAGTTTTTTGACCGCACGAGCCACGGAAACAGCAGCCGCAGCCGTGTAAAGAGCAGGATTTTTTACGCCACCACGCGGAGAATACAAAAGTGAAAAATAAACGCCACAGTCTTTTGGAGAAACAAATGTGCGCCCAAGCCGCCCCTTTCCGCCAGTCTGAGTTTCAGCGGCAAAAAGTGAGAGATGTGCGGATTTTCCTTTTTCAGTGAGATTTCCCGCCGCATCACGGAACGCACCGACACTGGCCGCATATCTTTTCGCTTCGGAATTTGTAGAATCTATTTCGTCAAAAGTGAAGAATTGCAGCTTATAATCGCCATAATTCGTTAAAAATGAAGAAATAATTTTGGCATCAAGTTTGTCGGGAGCTGATAAAATTTTGTAGCCACGGTTTGTGACCGCCTCGATTTTGTAGCCATCATCTTCGAGGGATTTTATTGCCTTCCAGATAGCCGTGCGTGAAACCGAACAGGAAGAAGCCAATTCCTCGCCGGAAAGAAATTCACCATCTTTGAGAGAATTTAATGCTTGAAGAACACTGTTTTTTGTTGCCAATTACTTTCGTTTTCCTAAAAGCTCGAAATCTGTGACAGGAGAGCTGAACGCGATTCCCATGCCAGGCTCTTTGAGGCATTTTACTTCTTTGATTGCAGTCAAGACGGCTTCTTTTTTGTCGTGCTCAACAACAATTACAAGCATGTCCTTTTCAGGAACGATGTGAACGCCGAAGAATTTTGCATCGTCTTCGCGGGCAGTTCCTCGCGCGTTGATGACAGTTCCGCCAGTCGCTCCGGCTTTTCGGGCAGCGAACATCACATCATCAGCGTAGCCTTTGTTCACGATGACCGTAATCATATCACGGGAAATTTCTTTATTCTCATTTTCGCTCATTTTTTCTTCTCCTTTTGAACCAAGGTTTGCTGCAGCCCCGGAATTTGCACCTGCTTTTAAAAGTGAATCGACATCCAGCGTAAAGAGTTCGCCAAAATTTGATTTTTCGTTTTGTGTTGCCTCGTAAATTGCGTTAATTATCGAGGATTTTTTTTCGGACTCGACGACCATGTAAATCAAATCTTTCGTAGTTTCGCCAGTTCCAAGAATTGCGCCGAAATTTGACTTTGCAAGCCCTCGCCCCATCAAAACAGAGCCTCCGCCACAGCCTGCATCAACGGCCGATTTTGTAAGTTTTTCGCCTTTATCGTGAGGAACTATGCTGATTATCAATGAAAATTGGCTCATTCTTCACCTCCAGCCGCAATTTTTGCCTTTTCTGAGCGGTTTGATTTTACTTTGAATATGATTCCCAAAATTTGAATCGCAATCAACGGAGTCATGGCAACGAGCGCAATCACACCGAACGCATCAACGCTTGGATTTCCTCCGCTCGCACTAGAAGCACCGAGCGTGAACGAAAGAATAAATGTGCTCGTCATTGGCCCGCTCGCAACCCCGCCTGAGTCAAAAGCAATCGCCGTGAACAATTTTGGAGCTATAAAAGACAAAACAAGTGCCAGAGCATAGCCCGGAATCAGAATGTACCATAGAGAAAAGCCGAAAAGAACGCGGCACATTGAGATTCCGATTGAAAGGGCAACACCCGCACTCAATGCCACGAGCATGACTTTTCGCTTGATTGTGCCGCCAGAAATCGATTCAACCTGATCTGTAAGAACCCAAACGGCAGGCTCCGCACAAACGACAATCGCCCCGAAAACAACACCGACAGCCACCAAAAGTGCCGTCCAGAAAGAGCCTTGCAAACTCGCTTCTCCAAGCACTTCGCCCAGAGCCTCGCCAGCCGGCATAAATCCGCCGTGCGCACCACAAAGGAACAGAACAAGCCCCACAAAGCTCAGGACAAAGCCGCGAACCATTCGCACGACCTGCATCGGAGGCATTTTTAAAAGGAAAATCTGAAAAAGAGCCGCCATGGCCGCCAAAGGAGCAAGGGCTGTGGCAACTTCCATAAAAATCGACGGGAGAAGATTCAAAAATACAAAAATCCCATGCCCGATTAAGCCGTGACCAGCCGCCTCTCCAGAAATCGCCGCATCAGATGTTGCATGAATGCTTATTCCGTAAACGATGACCGCAAGCACCGGCCCGATTGATGCAATTCCTGTGAGGCCAAAAGAATCCTCGGCTGAGGAAGCGATTTTGCCGTTTTTGCCAGTTTTTGAACGAACCGCCGCAACACCAACGCCCAACGCCATGATAAAAGGAACTGTCATCGGCCCCGTAGTCGCACCGCCTGAATCAAAAGCAACGCCCTGAAATGTCGCAGGCGCACAAAATGCGAGCGCAAACACACCGATGTAAGAAACCGTAAGCAGAATATTGAGCGGAATCGAAAGAACCGTGCGCAAAATGCCAAGAGCAACGAAAAATCCGACACCCACGGCAATCATCAGAATCAAGCCCCACTTGCTTACGCCCGGAGCAATTGCGCGAACCTGGTCGGCAAGCACCTGAACATCCGGCTCCGCAACAGTGACAATAAAACCAATCAAAAAGGCAGCGGCGAGCAAAAGTTTTAGGCTTCGCTTGGCCGTGAGAGCAGCACCGCTCCGCTCACCAATCGGCAGAATTCCGATATCAACGCCGAGCAAAAAGAGAGTGAGTCCGAAAATAACGAGAATTCCGCCCAGAACAAAGCGAGTCATCGTGCCCAAATGAAGCGGGGCAATCGTAAGCCCCAGAAGAACCACGACAATCATTACAGGAAGGACGGAAAAAGCAGTTTCCTTAAATTTCGCGAAGATGTTCATTTATTGAAAAGCTCCATTCCGCTAAATAATCGCAGAAAAAATTATGCGTCAGCAAAAACTTTTCCGTCATCAAGTGTAACTTTAAGCTTGGTGTACTCGCAATGGAAATCATTTTTGAGACGGTCAAGATATCTTTTGCTTTCCCAGATACACATCGGAAGATCGTGGAGAAGATAGTTTCCGCAAGCTTCCGGGCGTGTCGCAGGAACTTCCGTCTGAGTAATAATCCATTCAAGGCAGCGGATTGTGAGCTGTCGCATGTCCTCAACTGAATATTTCCCGGTCATGATGATGTACATTCCTGTGAGACAACCCATAGGGCCTACATAAACAACATCATCCTTTACTTCTGAATTGCGGAACCAGGTTGCCATAAGATGCTCAATGCTGTGGATTGCAGAAGGAGCAATTGCAGGCTCCTTATTTGGCTCAGTGATTCTCAAATCGTAAGTTGTAAAGCCCTTGTCCTCGCGGGAAATGTAAATTCCCGGTTTCAAATGTGTATGGTCAATTGTAAAACTCTGAATAACTTCCATAAAAGTGCCTCGGATATTTTTGATTTTTATTTATTTTATATCAAGCAGATGAGTTTTTCTACAACGCGCGCGCTCATCTCTGCGGCTGTCGATTCGTTGAAATCATAAACTTTGCTGCCAGAATCATCCGCCATATCGCTCATACATCGAAGGATAACGAACGGAACTGTGTTGAGGTAGCAGGCATGTGCGATTGCAGCACCTTCCATCTCGACACAGGCCGGAGAAAATTCTTTTGCGATGAAAGCCTTGTGTTCCTTATCGCTGATGAACTGGTCGCCAGTTGCAATCCGGCCTTCAATCATTTTGTGCTCTTTAGAAAATTCCGACTCAGCGAAGGCTTTTTTTGCGACCTCAATCATGCCTTTGTCTGCCTCGAAAGAGAAAACCGGCATCTGCGGAACCTGCCCTAATTTGTAGCCGAAGCCTGTTGCATTCAGGTCGTGATAAACGGCATCAGTTGAAACAACAAAATCCATGACTCCAAGACCGTGTGCCATCGCGCCCGCAATTCCTGTGTTGATGATGTTCGTGCATCCAAACTGAAGGGCAAGCCGCTGTGCACACAAAGCCGCATTGACCTTTCCAACGCCCGAACGAACGAGAACAACATCAACGCCGTGGATTTTTCCCTCATTAAAGACGAGTGAACCGGCTTCAGTTTTCTTAATTTCGTCTCCCATGAGATTGCGGAGGAAGTTCACTTCTACTTCCATTGCCCCGATAATTCCAATTTTTTTCATTTTATGCTCCTTTATGTTACATTTTGCGAGATTTTCCGTTATTTTCGCAAAAAACTTCAAAATTTTCAACGATTTTCAATCAAAAAGTATTGATTAAAATCTCTAAAAAGTCTATTATACTATCAGCAGCAAGAAACAGACACTTCCGTTGGAAGACAGTCTAAGAAGCCCCCGCCTTTTCTCCTCCTTTAAGCGGGGGTTTTTCTTTTTAAACACAGGCTGGGGGAAGTCTCCCCCTCGGCTCCAATGGCTTCGCCATTTCCGCCTACCCCCTCTGCGGGGCACCTTTTTTTCCGTCTTGCCCCGCAACTTTTTCAATCTTTATCTTCATAGATAGAATGAAAAAGTTGATTTTCAACGCCTCAATATTTTATACTGTTTTAATGATTTACGAAACATTTTCACTTGGCAAAAAAGATGTTTTTCTGAAAACTTACCTTCACGAAAATTTTGAATTCAACCCGGCACGAAAACGCCCCTTCGTGCTCGTGATTCCAGGCGGCGGCTACAATCATGTCGGAGTGCGTGAGCGTGAACCAGTCGCGCTCAAAATGAACGCACTCGGCTTTCATGCGGCAACACTTCACTACTCCATCGCACCGATGAAATTCCCTGATGCGCTCATTGATTTGGCAAACGCAGTCGCCCTGATTCGAGAAAATGCCGAAAAATGGCATGTCGATTCCGATAAAATCATTATCTGCGGATTCTCAGCCGGCGGACACCTGGCGGCAAGTCTTGGTACATTCTGGAATTCAAATTTCTTGCAGGAATATTCCTCACATTCCCCGGAAGAAATCAGACCGAATTATCTCTGCCTTTGCTATCCTGTAATCACATCAGAAAAAAATTACGCGCACGAAGAATCAATTCAGAATGTAATCGGCTCAATTCCGGCCGAAGAAGCAAAAAAAATCTGCAAGTCACTTGGAAAAAGCGACATGCGCGAAGTAGTTTCAATCGAAAAGAACATCACAAAAGATTTTCCGCCAACTTTTATCTGGCACACAGTTCAAGATGAAGCTGTTCCAGCCAAAAACACGATTCTTCTCGCGAACGCACTCTACGAAGCCGGAATCGATTGCGAATATCATCTTTTCAACAGAGGAAAACACGCGCTTTCCCTGTCCACAGAAGAATCCGCCCTCGCAGACGGCTCAAACATCGAAAAAGAATGCAGCGTATGGCCAGAATTGTTTATAAATTGGTTTAAGGAATTTTAAAATCAGACTTCGTTAAATTTCAAAATTCACGGAATTTTACACTTTTCCGACAGAAATCTTAGTATCTCCGCGTGGTAATATTGTCTAAGTTTCTTTTCAGATTCATCTTGCTTAAAAATCTGGAAAGATTTCAAAAAAATATGGAGGACAAAATGAAAAAAATCTCTACAGCCGCTGCCTTGCTCGCAGCCAGCGCACTGCTTTTTGGCAGTTTAATCGTCGCATGTTCCCCTCACGGAACTGGCATTATTGATGAAGGAACAAAAACCACAGCCGGCACAATTAGTGCAAATGCAGTTTCTGGCACCACAGCAACACTTACAGACTCAACTGGCGGAACTTACACATTCATAAGCGGAGCTTCTGCAAATATCGTTCCTGTCCTTTCCACAGCCTCAACACCAGCCGGCGGAACCTGGACTTACAAGGAAAAAAATATATCTTTCAATAAATACGAAGGAACATTCACTGGCGACATCGCAAAAATTGGTAAAGAAGCGACATCTTTCAAACTCACTGTAAAGAAAGTTGCAAACGCAAAAGGCGAATTGATGACAGCAAAAAAAGAGGCATCATTTGACTTCAACTTAACAACATCTGCATTCACAGCAACAATTCCAGAGGTCGAGGCTTCGGCAACAAAAGCAGAGGAAGAACCAGAAGTAGTTGCAGATCCAAAAACTGTAGTCAATGCAAAATTCGATTTCCTTGTTACATCTGCGACAGCTGGAATCGACTTAAATACAGAGACAGACCTTACAGAATATGCAAAACCAGCATCAGATGTAGTTACCGCAGCAAAAGGTGCTTCTCTTAAATTCATCACCGGAAACGGATCAAAAGTCAAATATGAAAATAATACAAACTATGGACTTTATGTTGGTTCTAAGAAAGACAGCCTCAGCACAGTAGCAGCAGCAGGTTCTTATAAAGAACTTTACAGTAATAAAGATTGGATTTACGGAAAACTTGAGCTTGAAACAACAGATTCTGCAAAAATCACTCTCAATGTATCAGGAAACGGCGATACTCATTATGGTCGCTGGGTTGTAGTCACAAATGTAAAAGGCAAAATCGTAGGATTCGCAGAAAATTTGGGACGAGTAGAAAATGGTACAACAGAAATCAAAGAACTCAAAGTAAATGATGGCAATCTCGTAAACAAAGGTAAATACACAATTTGGATGCACGGTAGCCGAATTAACAGCATCACAGTGAAGAATGATTTGACAGCAGATATTGTTGAGATTCCTATAAAAACAATTACACTTGCAAGCGATAAAACTACACTCAAAGTTGGTGCAACAACTTCAACAACAGTAACAGCGACAGTTAATCCATCAAATGTAAATGTTGCATACGATATTGATTATACTTCAAGCAACACTGACCTTCTCACTGTCACAAAAGATACAACTGACAAAAATAAGGCAACCGTAGCAATCAAAGAAGGTGCAACTGTAACAGATGACACAGCAGTCACAATCACAGCGACAGTAAAAGGCACAACTATCAGCAACACATGCAAAATTACTGTTAATAAGGGCTCTTCTGTCAAACTGGCAACTGCAAAGACTTATGATTTTACAGATTTACCACTAAGTGCATTTGAAGGGCTTACTGCATGGGCAAGTGATGGAAAATTAACTGATACCGTTACAAGAATCACAATGGCCAGTGGAAATGTAAGTATCAAGAAAGGTTCAAAATTCAAGACAAATATCACTTCAAGTAACGCAGAATCGGCGAAAACAAAATACATACAATTTAATTCAGGTAATACAAACAGCGATTTTTCAACAACAGCAACACCTTCTAATGCAGATTTGTACTTGTCGTTTGAAATTGATGGAACTGGTTCCGTTACAGCAACCGTAACAGGAGTTCAATCAAATGACACTTCTGCAGCTGGAGTAAAGGGAAAAGCTGCATTCGTTGATGCTAATGGAAACTTATTAGGCGATATTTGGGAATATGATATTAGCGGTGAAAATAATGCGACTGTAGCCGGAACAGTTTCGGCTACGATAGCAAATACAAATCTTTCTGAAGAGGATAAATGTGTTGTTTATCTTCTGTTTAACCGAGGAACAATTTCAAAAGGTTCACTTCGAGTTACAACAGTCAATGTAACGCCTGCTGAATAATTTCTAATTAACTAGCCAAAATTCTACCTTCATAGAAAAATCAAATTAATTATTTCATGAAGGTAGAATTTTTTTGGACATATGTAAATTTACTACTGTTTTGCAATATTAAGAATAATATCTCCAAAAATTGCTTTTAAATTGAAGTTTTTTGTTGTAGTTGTTGTTGCATTTGACTGTGTTGTTTTAAAATCTCCTGTCGCAATAATAGCAATCTTTATTGTTGCCTCTGCATTTGCAGATAATGTATTTGAAAGTCCAAGTTCAGAAATAATAGAGTCCTTTTTTGTTTCTCCTTCACCGACTTTTACATTATCAATATAAACGACTGTTTTAGCAGCTGAACCTGCGGCTTGCGCAACTTTCGCACTGATATTTTCCAATACAATGTTTTCTTTTGCGGTGACTTTGAAAGAGAGCGAAATAAGCTCATCATTTTCTGAGAAAACAACCCATGTTGCTTTATTTAAATTATCAACAGTTGCCTGTTGGTAAGTAAGGGCTATATCTTTTGTTTGGAAATAAGCACCCGAAATAGATGAGTCACCGACTGTGTAATCTTTTTTAGGCGATGGATATTTTTTTGTGTCTGAGTCTTCTGGTAATTGAAGTTGTGTATTCCCAACTTTAATTTTTCCCAGAGTATAGGAAATATCAGTGATTTCGATGGAATTTGAAATGTCTGCATCTATAATTCCTGTCATTGAGATTTTTTCATTTTCTTTTGTTGCCGTCACATCTTTGAAAAAACTGATTGCTGACAGTTTGACAGAAGAGCCCTTATAAAAACCAGGCGTTGCGGGTAGCCCGCAGAGGGGGTAGCGGAAAAGACCACAGCAAAGCGAGGACTTTGGAGCGAGGGGGAGACTTCCCCCTTTTAGATTTTTTTGTATTTTTCCGACCAGTTTCAATTTACATTGCCGAAATAAAGTAGATACACCCCGTCAAGAAAGCGCCCAGTAAAGACCATACCTGAATCCAAACCGAGCGGCTTACCCAAAAATTTTCAATTTTCCGTTTTCAACTTTCAATTTTCTCAGTTTCTAGTTCTTCTTTTATCGCAAGCACCTGCTCCAGAGGAAGGGAGCAACCTTCTGAAACAATATTTGCTGCAACACCAAGTCTGAGCAAGTTCCGTGCATTCTCAATACAAGCATCCTCTGCTGCAATCTGCTTCTGTACCTTAACGAACATTTCCTCATCCCATTCATCGAAAATCATGGACTGCTCCTCCTTGCTAAGGTTGTTGAAATAGCCGGCTAGAGCCCTGCCGTTCCTGCACTGCTCAAGTGCGTAATGCAGCGGATTCTCAACGCCTTTATTTCTTCCAATTCTAACATACTCCGTAAAGTCTGAAAAAGCAAGGAGTGCCTCGCATTTTTTGAGGATCGGATGATTTGCGCTCCTGTTGATGTTGTAGACCTTCGCTGTCAGATCCAGCGTGAGCGATTCCGGCAAATCCAGTTTTGAATCCTTCAGCTTGATGAACGCATCGGAAAGCCTCATCGTCTTTTCCTGCGGAAACGGATCATCGCCGTTGTAGAAGACATAGCACTCCGGGCGGGGGAGCTTTATTTCCTTAGTGTTGTACTTGTCGTTCTTGTCGAAAAACCTGTTGTAGTGCGCAACAATATATTCCAAACATCGAAATGGCATATTATTGTTCACCGTGCTCTGGTGCTCTGTGAGTACGACGATGCTTCCGTTGATTTCCATAGAAACATCATTCTCAATATCCCGGTAAATCACATTCTCCAGCGTGACAGGCTCAATCGGAACCTCGCCGATTTTAAAGTCCGTGCCGTGAATCGCATTGTAGAGTGAGAGGAAATGTTCCTTCGCATTGATGTTACGCCCGAACATGTTCACGAAAAGTGAGCTCTTAAAATCCCGCTTCTGGGGAGTTGCTTTTTTCTGTACCATAAATGAACCTCGTTTGAAAATAAATATCACATGGGAATTTTTTCCACGCATATATGTATTTCCAAAATTTTTTCATTTTTGGCAATGTAAAAGCAATTTTTTTGAAAAAAGTAAAAAAAATTGCCACACGGATGTGGCGGAGAGCAAATGAATCGCAAGAATTTTCAGGATGAAAATTCTTGTCACGACATGGATGTCGCAAATAGTCAGAAAAATGCAAAAAATTTTTTTCTCACGAAAAAGTCGGGCACGGCTATGGAGCGGTGGCGGAGCCAGCCACTGGACTGAGGAGCGAATGGAATGAGTGACGAGGGAAGAGGCCGAGGGTGACCGAGCCGCGGAACAGCCGCAGCAGGTTGATTGCCCCCCTCGCCTCTACATGAAATTTATTTTGCAGCCTCAAAAATAATGT
>NZ_JAFRNB010000153.1 GCF_017430385.1 Treponema sp. | reverse complement strand
AGTGTAGCATGAAAATGGGAAATTAGGAATGAAAAATATGGTATTAAAAGAAATAAAAGGGATTGGGTCGCAACCGCCGATAAGCGGCGGTCGGGCTATCCGCAGTTCCGCTATCGCTACAGCCGCTCACTCACTCGCTTTCGCTCGTTCAGCTTGCGGCCGCCTAACGGCGCTGCTACTATCCCTTGCGCGTAGCTGAGAGGGTTAATATGCCGTAACGGTTGGAACTATCGTGTACTGTTTTGCAGCTGTAAATCCCATAGTTCCATTAAATGCACAGAAATAATAAGTTTCACCAGGTGTTAAATCTTTTAGTATTACTGAATAATCTTGTCCTTTCTTTTTGTATGAACCTGCTACATATGAAAACTGTCTATTCGCACAAAATTTAATCACATCCTCTTTTGAAGGAACAACAGCAAAACTCATTTTCCATGAAAATTCTGCACTAGTAGAACAATCAACCTTTATGTACTGAGAATAAGGTGGAACTGTAAATTCCCAATAAAGCCCCTCCTGGTTTTGAATATAACTTTTCTCTAACACGAGAGTTTCTTGAGCGAAAGCACAAAAACCAATAAGCGTAGCAATAAAAATTGCAAATAACTTTTTCATAAAATCCTACTTAGATTTATGAGAGACTTTTGTAAACAATCTCAAGTATTACAGAAACCAAAAGGGAATTTCTCAAGAAAAACTTTCTTATGCAGTCGGAAAAAGTATCGCTTATATAAATCAGATTGAAAACAGAGATTCTTGGCCACAGCCTGAAATGGTGGATAAAATCGCCATCGCACTCGGAATTCCTTCTTCCGCTCTTTTTGAAGAAAACTCCTGCCCCGAGAACAAAAAAGCTGTGTTTGAAAGTAACTTCGGAAAATCAATTGAAGAAGAACTTCTTTCACGAATTGAGAAAGATATTCGGGAAGTATGCAAATTGGTGTAAATTTTTAAACAAAGGATATCTTATTTCAAAACGCTTCTTTTCGTAAAATCATCGCCCGCTTCAACAAACCGATTCCTCTCGATTGAATTGATTTTTCTTCCTGTTTTGACTTTTCTAACAAATCTAACATTGCCTTTGCCGCCGCTTGTTTTGCCTTTTTGCGAGTCGTTGCTTTTCCCGAAACTTGGTATTCGTTGTTATTCAGAGTTAGTGTACAAATCCAAAACAATTTTCCATTTTCGGCAGTTTGTGCAAAACTATAGTTCGGCTGAACGATTTCTTTTTTGATATATTTTAGATTCAATATTTCAACCGCTGTCGGAGATTTTTTTGAACTGTTTAAGATATTTGCCCCAGTTTGTTCAACAGACTTCTTTTTTGTGACATTCTGCCCTGTCAGATAAGTATATGCCGATTCTACCGCCGCATTTTGAGCTTCTTCCACTGTCTTGCCGTTTCCAACAAATAACCCATTAACAGATTGAAGTGAAACAGCACAATCATAACGACTTCCGCAGTTCCAAAAATAATATGTCGGTAAATCAAGTCCATTTGTATCACAATAATTCTGCAATTTTTCCGTAGCATTTTCCACCATTTTGTCATATCTTAACAATTCCGAAGCAACACGAGACAAAATATCCATGTTCCAGTTTGAATCTATTGCGACCGCTCCTAAAACCGACTCAATCAAATCACCTTTTTTGTTCTTTCTGTCATGTAAATGATAACCGTGAGCACGCTCTAGATAAGAATCGAATTCAAGGAGATTTGAGCAATGTGCTAGTTTCTCATTTTTAACCAAACGAGATTTCTCATCCGAAAGCTGACCTTCTGTTGCTGAAGAAACAAACTGTCCGTTAGCATCAACATGGCAAAACTCAGAAGCTAGATTCTTAACCACTGCAAGCCCCAGTACCGCATCACCGATGAATTCTAGAATCTGATAATTCTGTACCCGGTTCTGCGTGGCATCCGTGAGGGACGGGGAGACAAAAGCCTGCTTAAGAAGTACAGGATTAACAAACTGATAACCTATTTTCTGCTGAATCAGAGAAAGTGTTGTTTCGTCCATATCGTCACTGTAGAATTTCCAGCAAGCTGGCACAAGAAAATCATTGTAAAATTTCTCCCGCTCTTCGTTTTCTTTTTGAAGCCGTTGCCGCTACACTTGGCAATCGGTCACAATTTGTGACTGGTTGTGCTTTTGTTTCTACAACATCTTCTTTAGGTAGGTCCTGCTTTGTCATAAGAAAAAGATTATCTTCCTTTTCTTTAATCATTTTCACCCTTGCAACAGGCTTACCATTTTCCACGAGCAGGATTTGAGGGCATTTTTTCGCAGTTCTTCGCAAAGTTTCTGAGTTCAGTTCCGAAAGTTCCAGATGCTCCGCCATCATGTCAGCAAGTATTTGGTTCACCACATTATCTACGCTCTGATTGGACTTTTCGGCAAGTTGATTCAAATAGTCTATAACGATTGCATCCAATTCAAGTTCTGTATCAATCCAGCGCTCCAGCGGTGTGATAATTATCTCATCGAAGTTAATTTTTCCGCCTTTTGTAATTTCCATGTGCAACTCCTTTTAACATATCGCAATTTGCGATGAGTCATATTTTGAACTGGTCGCAAATTGCGACCAGTTACATCAATCGCTTGCAAATCCGATTTTTCGCTCAGATTTCGGCTCTTCAATCAGATTGTTTAGCACTTTAATAATCTGACTAATTTTTCTATCCTGCTCGGAGAACTTTTTGTCACAATGGTCGATGTGAAGCAAAAGTAAGCGACGAATTTCCGCAAGTTCAGCTTTATCATCCGTTTTGACAATCTGCGAACTAACATAATGTCGTAGCTGAACAAAAGCATTCATGATACGAATGCTCACTTGAACCGCAGTTTCACTACGCAAAACAGCCGAAAGCATGGCTACACCTTGCTCAGTAAAGACATAAGGGAGATATTGCCGTCCACCACGAGTTTCTTTTCTTTCTTCTCCATCGTCTAAGGTCGAAATTTGCGACCTTAGAGAATCATTTTCGCTGTTTAAGGTCACAGATTGTGATCTTAAAGAATCATTTTCCATTTTTGAGGTCACAGACTGTGACCTCAAAACTTCATCCGGCTTTGAGGTCGCAAATTGCGACCTCAAAAAATCGTATTCTTCAGAAGTAAGCTGAAACCGAAATTCTTCTGGAAATCTTTCCAAATTTCTTTTTACAGCTTGGTTAATTACTCTCGTCTCCACGCCATAAAGTTCCGCAAGGTCTCTGTCCACCATCACCTGCTTGCCACGAATGAGAAAAATCTTGCTTTCAACCAAAATCGGGGTAATATCCTCGTTTTTCATAGTCTGATTTTACATCGCCTGAAAACGAAAAACATTAAGTTACTAACTTAATGACAAAACTCAAAAATTGTGCTTCACTGCGAAAGTCTTCTACAAAACACTTGCCCTTTCTGAAAATGATTATTATCTTCAATAATGATGGCAACTTACAAAATCAGTCCAAATTTCTCAATTCCCGTAATTGATGTCCCTGCGACCTCAAAGAATCTCAAATCTTTGCGTGAAAGTCACAATATTACCGTTACACAGGTTCAAAAACTTTTGGGAATGGAGAATCCACAATCAATTTACAACTGGGAAAATTCAGAAAGCAAGTATTTGCCCCGTTTGGATAATCTTGTTTTTCTTGCAAAACTTTATGAAGTTTCAATTGATGAGTTACTTGTAATCAAAATGGAAAAAACAGATGGCATGGCTGTCTGTGAGCCGGGAATGCCGTTTGGGATTCTGCAAGAAACTTTGGAATTCATTACACAAACGGCAAATCCTGCTATGAAAATTGCTATTGAGAAGTATTACGAGATTTCACTTGGAGCATAATAAGATTGTCTACATTAAGGAGATTCCGACCTGTCGCAAAATGTTCACATTGTTATTAAAGTTGTGTTTAAAAAAATTACGCCGCTGATTGATATTCCAAGAGGTGTGAATAAAACCCAGCGTTAGGCTATGGAGCACCGTAGTTCCGAAGCGAACAAAGAGAGCGTAGGAATGAAGCGACAGCGGAAGTGCGGAACAGCCGACCCGAAAAGAGCGAAGCGACTGTAGGGTAACGCCCAAATATTTATTCTTGTTCTTGCTCGTTCTTTCCACGAATCTGATTTATCACCCCACCGATTTTGCCCGAAACTTTCTTTACCTCAACGATTTTCCATTCTTCAAGAAACGAGATAAAACTTTCGTTGCCGTTCTCCGCAATTTTATCCAGAAGAAGCAGAATCACCTGACGATTCCGGGTTTTCAGAATCTCGATGAAAGCCTTTCGCCTCTCCAAGTCCGAAATCTCGCACGTAATCTCACGGAAGTTCTCAAAAAGCTCGTTCGTGTAAGTTTCTTTTTCGATTTCCCAGCCAGCAGGAGTGAACACAATAAGCGGAAGTTTCTTCGAATATTCAATAGCGAGGTAGTCGTGCTCAATCGCCCAGTCCACACGGTTCGAGACTTCTTCCGCTGAAAGTTCGGAAAACGCACCATACGCAGGGCTTTTGTCCAGCTGATATTCCAGAATTTTCTTGTCCTTAGAGCCTTTCAGAATCTTGGTGAGCATCGACCGCCCGCCAGTCGCAATAATTTCGTCAGCTGCACGGAGAATCATACGCAATTCTTCATCTGGGAGTTTTCGGATTTTCCCGCTGTCGAGAGAGTAGGGAAATCGTTTTTGGTTTCGGGACATTTTTAGGACTCCTGCTGGTGAGTTTCTGGAAAAATTATAGCATAGGCAAAGGATTTTAGATACAATTTGATACATGGGAAAGACAACTGCAAAAGACCTGACCATCGCACAACTCAAAAAAATGCTGACTGAAAAATCAAAAGAAGAAATAATCTATTTTCTTGCAAATTTGTACAAATATTCCCCAAGTGTGAAGCAAGCCGTGAACATAAACTTCAATCCACAATATGGCGAAAAACTTCTGGCCGAAGCACAATCAAAAATCGACAAACTCTGCTTTCCGAACACAAAGAGTGGCATCCCATACAATTTTTCCATTTCGGGCATAAAAGCTATCGTAAAAGACTTCAAGAATGTCTGCAATGATGAAAAACTTATAGCCCGACTTAATCTCCACTGTGCAAAAGGCTGCCATCTCGACAGCCTTATTTTCAATTATTTAGACTTCCTTTCATACCCTTGTTTTTCAAGCCATGAAACTAACTCTTCAATTTGCTCTTTTGCCTTTTGTTCCTCTGGCAAAGAAATATCAAATTTTGAACGATTTTGATTGAAAATATCGGGCTTATATCTATAAGTTATCGCGTATTCAGCAGTATTTATTGCGCTACTATGTGATTTTCTTTCCTTATCTTTATAATAATCTTCGCTGGCAGTATTTTTAATTGCTTTTATCAAATCTGGAATATCTTTTGCATCTGCATCTCTAATTGCACATTGAAGTTCGTCAAAGTTTACTTCTGTTTTGTATCCATAATCATTAATTAAAATAGCTAGAGACTTCATAGCATTTTTAGAATTAGGGTTATACATTTCTTCAGTTCGTTTATTATTTTCATCCAAAAAATTAATTTCTGATTTTGGAATTTTCGGAATAACAAGTTTTATCATATTTTCATCAAGCGAGCGAAGCGTTGCTTTCACGGCATCTCCGCCATATATATGTCCTGAAACAACAAGAACCGCCTTATTTTTTATCAAAAGTTCAACAATTTTTGCGTTATTTTTTTCTATTGCTTGAACAATTGGAAGTGTCCTATATTCATCTGGCTGAAGATTTATATTTGCTCCAGATTTTATGCAAGCTTATGCAAACTGTAGAAAAAGAGCTGATTCGCTCACTAAGGGAAAATTTTGTGTTGTAAGATTTTCTTCTCACCCCAAGAACTTTACATTTTCGAACAAATCATCCAGTACTACCTGAGCCTGCACACGCTCGCTGTACATTCCGCTTGTAAGTCCGTAAGTCGTAATCATAACAAGCTGCAGGGCTTTTTTGGTTTTCGTTACGGTGCGAAAAACGGACATCTTTTTGCGGACTTTTTCATCGTAATCTTTTGTTATCTGATATTCGCTCTGGTAAAAAGTATTCTGCTTTCGTTTTCCAAAATACGGATAGGCACGCACGAAGCCAGAGTCAACGAGATTGTGCAGGATTTTTGTAAGCTTATCGTTGTCTGCAAGTTTTGTTTTGAGGGCTATCTCGCTCCTGGTAAGTCCCTGCCGTTTTTCGGAAAGTGCTTCAACGACTTTAGTGTAATTCTCGCTGCTAGAAAAGAGCGTGCTGTAAAGATGGTCGTACTCGTCCCAAAGTTCTGCTCGCTTTTTGAAAAAAAGATTGTCGATGTTTGCGTCAAAAGACAGGCTTTTATCAAAAAAATGATTAACCAGAAAAGTCTTGCCCACACGACGTCTGCCATACAAAATGACAAGTTGTGCTTCCTTTGGGGTGTTTTCTTATGTTTTTAGAAAGTTTTCACCCATCTATTTTTGTTTTTGAGGATTCACAATCTCCCCCTCAATCTCCGAATGCATTCTCAGATTTTGAAGTATTCAGTATTTAGGAAAATTTTTATAAAGTTTCCATGCTATAATTCCCACATGGAAAAATCTTCCTTCGTCACACATCCACTTGCACCGGTCTGGTCGCCCGAAAGCACGGTGCTTCTTTTGGGAACCATGCCTTCCCCGGCGAGCAGGCAATTCGGTTTTTACTACATGCATCCGCAAAACCGATTCTGGCGTGTTCTTCCAGCTGTTTTTGAGGAAAAGCTTTCCCTTGCGAACAACTCCCCCGACACGCAAAGTGCAATTACCGAGCGGAAAGATTTTCTTTTGCGGCACAATCTTGCCCTTTGGGATGTTCTCGCAAGCTGTCAGATTAAGGGAGCCGCTGATTCTTCGATTAAAAAAGAGATTCCGAATGATTTTACTGAGATTTTCGCAAAGTCAAAAATCCGCCATGTCTTTTTTACTGGGAAAACGGCGATGGCTCTCTGGAAAAACCACTGTACCGACATTTACGAGAAGAAATTCGGACTCAGCTGTACCTGTCTTCCTAGCACAAGCCCGGCAAATGCACGCTTCACGATGGAAAAACTTGTCGAGGAATATAAGATTTTACTGTCCTGCTGAAGTCGGGCACTTTTGTTGTCGTGCCCACTTTGTTTCAGCATCTATGTTAGCGCTGTAAGTCGAAGTCTATTTCCAATTTTCCCAGACTTTCTGCGCCATTCCCACGGTGGCATCAGTCTTGCCGTTTCGGCAAATCGGCTGCTTCAAAAGTTTTGCCTGATTTTCAAAGAGTTTTTCTTCTTTTTCGCTGTCGTCAAGATATGCAATCGAAGCATAATCTTTTGATTTCTTGTCAATCATTGCCTCAATCGCTTCTGCACGACCGCCTTCCGTTCGGGCAATCGCACTCACAACCGAGTCAAACTCACCCTCGCTCATTTCTTTTTCTTTGAGGTCAACGAACTGAAAAGCAATCCGTCGTTCCTTGAAAAATCTCTGCGCGCTCTTCGTATCAAAAGATTTATTTGTTCCAAAAATCTGAATCATGGTTATACTCCCAAAACTTCCTTCCATTCCGCTTCTTTAAAGCCAGTACAAACTGCATTATCTGTCACAAGCAATGGCCTTTTTACAAGCATTCCGTCACTTGCAAGAAGTTTGAACTGTTCGTCCTCGCTCATGCCGGGCAATTTTTGCGAAAGATTCTGCTCGCGGTACAACATTCCGCTTGTGTTGAAGAACTTTTTGAGCGGAAGCCCGCTTTTTTTGTGAAGTTCACGCAAAGTCGCCTCATCGGGGTGGTCGCCTTTGATGTCAATTTTTTCGTATTTCACGCCGTTTAAATCACACCAAGCCAACGCTTTTTTGCAGGTCGTGCATCGGTCGTAACAGTAGATTTTTGTCATAGTTCCTCCTTTAAGTCTATTTTTCCTCTGTTTATTTTTTTCGAATCTCCAGTGAAAGCTTATCTTTTGCATTCAAATCAGAAACCGCTTTCAATCCTGTTGGATTTACCGACATTTTCTCTTCTCCCAATAATCCTTATAAGCATACCCGTCCAGGCTGCCAATCAAAAATTCCTCAGACTTCACGAATCCGCGCGCCTCAAAAGCTGCCATACGCTCGACCGCATAGACAGGGACTTTCGTAATAAGCCGCTCCGTGCCAAAAAGCTCATAAGAGTCCTTTTCAATAAGGCCTGCAATCTCTTCAATTACATCGCGATTTTCATAATCACTCCGCAAATCAAGCCGCAAAACCGCACAATGATTAAAATAATCGTCTGCCTCTCGGTGAAAAAGCTCTATCGTGCCAACAACTTCCGCGCTCGCCTTATCAATCACCGCCCATCGCACAAACCATTTGCTCTTATATGATTTGAGCCAGAAATCCACAGCCTGATTCATCCTTTCAATCGTCGGATAATAAAAATTGTCGCCATGACAGTTGTCGCTGTTAAAAAAAGGAAGTGCATTTTTGTCGCTGTAAACTTTGAGCAAATCCGCCGCGTCCTCTTCTTTCACAAACCGCAGAAGATATTTTTCATTTTCAAAACCCGGAACAGATTCATAAACACTTGTCATAAAATTCTCCAGCACGGAAGGATTATTCTTGATAATCGCCCCGACTTTCTCGCAAGATTCCATCTTCCCGCATTTTCCGCAGTTTTCGATTTTCTTGCTCAAAGCACATTGTCGTATCGGGCAAAGCGATTCACAGTAAGGCGTTTTTACTCCGTCAATCCTGCAGCCAGTGCAGTTTATCATTTCTGGAGTGATTTTAACACCGTTCAGTTCCGACCATTTTCTTGCAACTTTTCCACGAAGTCCATCATCATTATTCACAGTCGCAAGCCGTGCCTCACAAGTTTCGCAATCAAGTCCACAATATGCAATAAAATCGTTCATTTTTTTCCTCCAGTTATCTGCATTTTGCATTCCCAATTATATTATTCAACAGTCCATTCCGTCCAATCAATATGATTATACTGCATCACATCATCAGACTTTTTCATTCCAAGGCTTTCGTAAAAAGGAATCGCATTTTCGTTTATAAAATCTTTCTTTTGGATATTGTGAACCTAAATTCGTCCGCTTAAGAAAATCAATATAATCTTCCGTCATCTCACGAAGAAAAAGTCGTTCTGTTTCTAATATCATATTTTCCTGCCCTAAGACAAAAGCAAATCTTTTTTATGCAAAAGAAAATCTTCAATATTCAAATGAATTATCCCGTCGTGTGAAAGATCCATCTTATCAAGCGAAAGAACATACTTTGGTGAAGCATCTTTTATAGGTTTGAAAGCCTCGAATTCTCTTCGGATTATTTCTTCAGTCGGCATAAGATAAGAAACCTGAATAAAGCATTTCTTATTTCCGTCAATCGCAACAAAATCAATTTCACCTTTGTATGTTTTTCCCGTATAAACCGAATAACCTCGCAAAATTAACTCATTGTAAATTATATTTTCCAAAAAAAAAGTATCTTCATAATTTACAAGATTCGTATTGATTGTCCTGAATCCCGAATCGATTGCATACTGTTTTTCTATCGTCTTTAAGATTTCTTTTCCAACAATATTAAATCGCTTTACTCTGGAAATAAGATATGCCTTTTCGAGTTTTTCAAGATAATTGTAAATTGTCTTTTTTTCAAAATTTTTTTTGTTTGCTTCGTTAGTATTATTATAGAAATTCACAATATTCTGTGCGGAAAACTCTTTCCCGGCATTTGAAAGGATATATCCAGAAATCGTATTGAATTTATATTTTTCCAGAACGGCGTACACCTGTTAGGACTTTGATTAAATCAAGCTCGTAATATTTTCGTATTTGAGAGAGGTATATTTCTCTTTTTATCTGAACCATATAAAAGATTTTACACTAATTCAAAAAAATTACAAGTTTGTGTAAAATGTTTTTTATATTTTCCTTTTTCCGTGAATGTATAAAAGTGCTGTTTTCTTCGCTTTAGATTCCCTTTTCCATCAGATAAAACAGCCCTTTCCGCCAGTTTGCTTCTCCTGTTTTGTGGTAGCCCGCATGCTCATAAAGCTTTAGAGAGAAAGGATTTTTGCTGAACACATCGAGGCGGATACTCTGGATTCCAATTTTTGAGAGATTTTTTTCTATATGAAGCAAGGTTTCTTTTGCAATTCCACGGTTTTGGAAATCCGGGTGAACGCAAAACCTGTGAATAACCCGGTAATCACCGTCTACGCTCCACGAAGCTTTTTTGTATTCTTCATCAGAATCTTTGTTCAAGGCATAAATTACGGCAATCCGCTTTTCCCCGTTTTCGCAAATTTCTCCTGCAAAAAGAGAATTTGATTTTATGTCATTCAAAAAATCTTCGCGGACAGGATAAATTTCATCCCACTGAGGAATTCCGTGTGAGTCCATTTCAGTTATCGCGGATTTTATGAGC
This sequence comes from Treponema sp., assembly GCF_017430385.1. Lineage (GTDB taxonomy): Bacteria > Spirochaetota > Spirochaetia > Treponematales > Treponemataceae > Treponema_D. The sequence continues at coordinate 5,434 of NZ_JAFRNB010000153.1, read as the reverse complement.
GAGCAGATTTCGTCCAAATCAGATTCTGCTGCAAGTCGGTAGTTCATATCCAGAATTAGTTGTGATGATGCTCGCCGTGGTGATGGTCACACTTTGCGTCAAAATTGCCTTTAAGCTCACCTTTTGCAAAAAGAGCGGCAGCTTCATCTGCAGAGCCTGTAATTCCTGGAACTTCTTTGAGGCCGGCTGCTGCAATTGCATCGATGGCACCCTGTCCGCGGTTTCCGAGAATCAAAGTCTCGACTCCAAGATTCTTTAAATATGGCGGGAGCGCGTGATGTCCGTTTCCGCCGTTATCAATTACTTCCGAAGAAACGATTTTTCCGTCCTCAATTTCATAAATCTTAAAAAACTGAGTTTTTCCAAAATGCTGGAATACATTTCCAGTGTCTTTTTCATAAGTCGCTGCGATTTTCATGTTGTCATTTTATAGTGGAGTAGGGGATGATGTCAAACTTCGGGAATGAACAAGCTTCTGAAATTTTACCTCAGCTCCAGTACCATCCCTTCGGCATTCTCGCAGAATCCAAGCTTTTTATAAACCGGACGGCCAGCTTGTGTCGCGTCAAGGCTGATTTCTGTCACGCCGCGAGATTTTGCTTCTTCAATAAGACTCTCAATCATCTTCTGCGCGATTCCCTGACGGCGGTAATTTTTGTTCACATACACATTCATCAAGTGCGCGCGCTTTCCTGTGGGATGGTCGAATGTTGGCATAATCGTGATATAACTGATGGATGCGCAGCCGATGATTTTTGATTCTTTTCCGTCATCGCCAGAATCAATTGCAAGAACAGTTGTCTGGTCGCCGTTCAGAAAATATTCGCGGGAACAATCAACAAGAGTTTTGCTGAACTGTGCATCGGGCGGCAAATCATTCACTTCGCGAAGCATTTCCAGCCGCACGCTCATCAAATCTTCAATATCATCTTCCGTCGTTTTTTTGATTTGAATCATTTTTAGTCCCTCGTAACAAAATTCAGGACGCCAGTTTCTTTTGAAAAATCTGTTGTCTTGAAAAAATCCGGGTACAAAGTTTTTCCTTCACAATCCGACAAATCAATCCATTCAAGGAACTCACCGTTCGGACCGCCGTCAGTATGATGTCCGCTCGGAATTGCCGCAATCTCATCAGTCAGCTTAATCAAAAAGAAAATTGAAATCTCATGAAAAGGAAGACCGTCGTCATCCTCAAAAAAATTCTCGTGAATGGCAGCCATCCGCTCAATTTTGCAGTCAAGCTCGGTTTCTTCTTTTAATTCACGCAAAATCGCTTCTTCCGCACTCTCGCCAAAATGTACTCGTCCGCCGACAGAATACCAGAATTCACGCTTTTCGTTCGGATTCCGTGCCATCAAAATCTTGTTTCCATTTCTGATAATCGCACCAACACGATAATTGAATTTTCCTTCGTTTGTTTTAAATGTACAGTCCATTTCACTTCTCCAATTTTAATTCATAGTTTAAAAATAAGTGGGATTCTGATTAACGGCATGATTTCCATGAATCTTTAATTTTTTATCAACTCAGGCAGAAATTTTCAGGCTTCTCAAATATTCTTTATGCTCGTCGGACACGCGGAAACTTTCAATCGCTTTCTGAATCGCCTTATTGTGAGTCCAAGCCTCAAGCCGCTTTTCCTCAAAAAATGGAATTATCGCATCCCACTGCTTTGCAAGAGCAGTCGCAAAGTACCATGCGGCCATCATTTTAAGATAATAATCCTCATCGCCGCCTTTTTTTTCCATGCGGGAAACCACCAGCTCCGGATATTCCTGCTTGAAATCCTCGCCCAAAAATTCATTCATAAGCATTCTCATTCCGTAGCGCGAAGTGTAAATATGAGCGGAAGAAATCCACTTTTTTATGTAAGGCAAAACTTTCTCATGGTTTTTCTTGAAGATTTTCGGGCTTGCCTGGTCGCAAACTGGCCAGCAATCGACATACGGAAGGAATTTTTCGACCTCGGACACACATTTTTCAAAATCCCTGATTTCCGCAATCACAAAAAAATGAATCAGATTTTCTTCAAAATATTCATGCGGAAGTTCTTTCAAAAAGGCCTCGGACAAATCCGCATCTTTCGAGATTTTTTTTGCAATATCACGCAAGGCCGGAGTGCGCACGCCAATCATTTTTTCCACAGAAAATCCCGGAACCAGCTTAATCTGAAAATCCCGGTATTCCAAATCCTGCAAAGCAAACAACTCTTCAACGACTTTTTTCATGAAAAACCCCCGGCCAAGCGCAGAATCACATTTTTTACTTTATTGCGACGGCTTTTACGATTTTAAGTGCCGTGGTAAGACCTTGTGTATCTTCGTGAATTATGCCATCGCTTCCATCCAGCGAACCAGTTCCTAAAAAAGAAAGCTTGATTTCGCCGGAAGAAAAATCTGCCGGAATTTCAGCTCCGTATATGACAGACGGCTGGCCATTTACGCCGCTATTTTTTTTGGTGTAAGAATCGTTATAGTCAAAGCTCGTGTTGAATTCTGCCCTGATTCGCAAAGGAACTTCCTCAAGTTCTGTCTTGAAAATGATTCCGCCTTTCGGGGTTGCGCTTGTCACGGCATCAAGTTTTTCGCTGTCAGGAGAGTCAGCCTTTTTCTTCGCGCTCTGATGCTTTGATGAATGATACCAGACAGGAAGCGACTCAGGCCTGCCTTCTTTCGGACTGAAAATCCAGCTTTTTTTGCTTGCCCGTGATGTCACATACAGCGTCCGCAAAAAAACACCATCCGCAGTTTCAAGCCACACGGCAAACTGCGGCTCCTTTTTTTCTTTCCAATGCTCTCCGGCACCAACTGACACTGTAACCTCTTTTGCAGATGCCGCAAAAAACATCGACATCAGCGTAAAAATCAAAACAAATTTTTTCATAAGATAATTATATCAAATTCTGGAAAGCAGAATCAAATTTGTTTGTCTCGGTTTTGTTTTTTCAATATAATTCAATAATGATTGAGATAAAAAGTCTTACAAAAGAATTCAAGACTGCCGTGCGTAAAGAAGGCGTTCGCGGCATGTTCAAGACACTTTTTTCCACAAAATATGAAGTAAAATCAGCCGTGAACAATATTTCCCTCAAAATAAATGACGGCGAAATGGTCGGCTACATCGGCTCAAACGGAGCCGGAAAATCCACGACCATCAAAATGATGTGCGGCATCCTCACACCAACAAGAGGCTTTATCGAAATCGACGGTGTGGAACCCTACAAAAAAAGGAAAATCATCGCATCAAAAATTGGTGTCGTTTTCGGGCAGAAAACTCAGTTATGGTGGGATATTCCGCTCATCGAATCATTCAAGGTCTTAAAAGAAATCTACAGGATAAGCGACAGCGACTATCAGGAACGGCTCAACTTTCTTTACGAAGTTCTCGGTATTAAGGATTTTGTGAATCAGCCTGTGCGAACCTTAAGCCTCGGCCAACGAATGAGGGCTGATTTGGCGGCGGCATGGCTTCACAATCCGAAGATTTTGTTTTTGGACGAGCCGACAATCGGACTGGATGTTCTGGTCAAGGAAAAAATCCGCAACGCAATCAAGATGATGAACGAAAAATTCAACACGACCGTAATCCTCACGACCCATGACATGAAGGATATCGAGGATTTGTGCAAGAGAATCATCATAATCGACAAGGGAAACATCATTTACGACGGCACACTTGAAAATGTAAAATACCGCTTCGGCGATCTCCGTACTTTGACCGTGACCCTGCGCAATAAAAAAACGGACAACGAGCTTTATAACTACGAAGGAAAGCTGAAATTCCTGCGCGATGAAGAAAATGAGAACAAGCTCATAATCAAATTCAATGCTCAGGAAATAACTCTCGAAACTGTAATCAATTATGCCTTCAATCAGCTCGGTGCGACGGACATGAAAGTTGAGGAAATCGGTATCGAAGATGTCGTGAAACGGCTTTTGTAAGCAAGTTTTCGCCGAGTTTTAGGGGAAAATATATGTTCAAAAAATACAAACCATTTTTCAAGGCCGGGGCAATGGCTCAGATGGCCTATAAATTCAACATTCTCAGCTGGTTCATAATTTCTTTCCTCGAATGGAGCTGCCTGATTTTCCTTTGGTTCTCCGTATACAAGGCAAGCGCATCGGGGATGGAGTCTGTCATCAACGGATTCACTTTCAAGGAAATGATTGTCTACACTGTTTTCATCAACATCCTCACATTCGCGGTCTTCGTGAACGAGACTTTCGACCAGATAAGCGATGAAATAAAAGACGGAACAATCGCAATCTCCTTCATCAGGCCGATTTCTTACAGGGGCAGGTTCATTGCGCAGAATCTAGGAATGGTAACGACGGTCTTTTTGATTCTGGCACTTCCCGCGATTATAATCAGCCTGATAGTTTTCACAAAAATCGGCTTCTTATCTTATCCGAACCACCAAATTCTGATACGAAGCATTATTTTCTTCCTTTTTATGACCTTTTTCGCCGTCCTCATAAACGATTCAATCAGCTACATAATGGGAATAATGTGCTTTTACACGACCCAGGCTTTCGGACTGAACCAAATGCGCGTCGTCATAATAAATTTTCTTGCGGGCGTTCTAATTCCTGTCTCATTTTTTCCAGGTAAATTCCGGGATATTGTAAATGCACTTCCGTTCGCAGGACTTGCCCAGAACCCGATTCTGATTCTGCAAGGAAAAACCGGGCTTGGCAAATCTTTTTTTATGCTCGCAAAAAATGTCCTTTGGCTCATAGTTTTTGAATTCTTAGGCTGGCTTTTGTTCAAGACCGCAAGCAAAAAAGTGACAGTTCAGGGAGGATAGAGGAATATGAATTATCTCAGGCTTTATTGGATTTACCTCAAACGCTCGTTCGTCGCAAAAATGGAATTCAAAATGGATTTTTTCCTCGGCACGGCCGGCTTTTTTATAGAAAACCTCGCTTATATTCTCGCAGTATTCTTTATCGTGAACTCAATTCCAAGTCTTAATGGCTGGAATATGTATCAGCTGGGATTTTTGTACGGATTTACTCTCATGCCGATTGCCATAGACCATCTTTTTACGGATGAACTCTGGCGAATCGCATATTTCCGTGTCGCGCGCGGCGATGTTGACTGCTATTTCCTGCGTCCGGTGAGCGTTTTGTTCCAGATTATTGCCGAACGGTTCCAGCCGGATGCCCTCGGCGAGCTTGTCCTCGGAATCATAATGATGGCAGTTTGCGGCCCAAAGTGCAGCATCGTCCTGACATGGGAGCTTATCATCCTTTTTATCACGGCGACTTTTTTCGGCGCGCTCTGCATCACATCAATCAAGATTTTTGCATCAAGTTTCGCATGGGTTTTCAAGCGGTCGGGCTATATCGTCCAGATTCTCTACAATTTCCGCCAGTACGCGCGCTATCCGCTGTCGATTTTCCCGAAAGCAATAAAATTCATGCTGATTTTT
>NZ_JAFRNB010000152.1 GCF_017430385.1 Treponema sp. | reverse complement strand
CGAGAATTGCCGCAACGAGGGCGATGATTGCGTCTCGGTTCACTTCTCTTCCGTCAGGGAGGACGGCTGACATTCGGTCAACGTCGGTGTCGAAAATCAGGCCCAAATCAGCTTTGTTTTTGAGGACTGCGCTCTGAATTGACTCCATGGCCTTTGCGTTTTCAGGGTTTGGAATGTGGTTGGGGAAGGTTCCGTCCGGCTCCAGAAACTGGCTTCCCTTTGTGTCGGCACCCAGCAGGTCAAGAATCTTTGAGACAAAGAATCCGCCCGCACCGTTTCCGGCATCAACGACGATTTTAAGGCCGGAAAGAGGTTTTTCATTTCGACTTTGCTCAATGTCCGTTTTGATTCCGTTTCTGATTGTTTTTACGAGGTGATTTGCATAAAGCGAGATGAGGTCGAATTTTTGTGTTTCAGAAGTTCCTGATTTTTCTGTAAGCCCCGCAGCCCCTTCGAGAATAGCCGTGATATCCTCGTGCTCCAGGCCTCCGTCATTGTCAAAGAATTTGAGGCCGTTTCGGTTGAAAGGAAGGTGGCTTGCTGTAATCATGATTGAGCCGTCGAATTTTGTTTCGGGGAAGACGATGCTCATGAACATTGCCGGTGTTGTCGCCATGCCGCAGTCAACGACCTTGACGCCGCAAGATGAAAGGCCTGCCATCGCAGCTTTTGCCAGAGACTCGCCTGTGATTCGTGAGTCACGGCCGATTCCGACTGTCAATGATTCAACGGCTTTGCCAGTTTTTTTTGAAAGCCAGGCCGCAAAACTCTGGGCGATTATATTTGATGCGAGGGGCGTGAGATTTACGCTTTCGCCCTCGATTCCTTCACAAGCAACTCCACGGATGTCGCTTCCGTTCTGCAGTTTCATCAGTACTTTTGATTCCATAAAATATTCCTTAATGTTTATATTTTATGCAAATTTAGACTTGTTTTTCAAGAAGAAAAGTCTTATTATTAAAACATTGTGAAGATTAGATTAAGGCTATTTAAAGTTTTATTTCTCATTTTTCCCACACTCTTTTTGGTCTCATGCACGGCTCCTGCTCCTCGCTATGAAAAGCTCCTCGGAACGGTTTGTTTTGTAAATTTGTTTGAGGATGGCAAGGAGGATTATTATGACGAGATTTTTGCGCGCTTAAAGGCTATTGATAATGAATTCAATTTTTCTAAAGGATTTTCAGATCTTTACCGCTTGAACACTTTTGGTGGCAGCAAGGATGTTGGGGTCAGCGAAGATGTTGTAAAAGTTCTTGAAGCATCGCAAAAAGTTTCTGAGATTACCGGCGGTGCTTTTGATGTCTCAATCGGGCCTTTCGTAAATCTTTGGCGTGTAAATACAGATTATCCTCATGTCGCCAGCCAGGAAGAAATCGACGAGATTCATCCCCTTGTTGATTATCGAAAAATCTTCTTGAATTCGCAGGAGCATACGGTTCGATTTGCCGAAACAGGAATGTCACTTAATTTCGGTGGAATCGCAAAAGGCTATGCTGCGGATGAAATTGTGAAGATATGCGAAAAACACAAAATTTCCAAAGCCGTAATTGATTTGGGCGGAAATATCTATGTCTATGGCAAAAAAGCGAAGAAGGAACTCTGGAACGTCGGCATTAAAAATCCCGAGTCTCCAGATTCAATGCCGCTCATAAAAATTTCGGTTCCGCAGATTTCAGTCGTCACGAGTGGCGTGTATGAGCGGTATTTTGATGTGGGTAAAAAGCATTATCACCATATTTTGTCGCCTTTTACTGGTGCCCCTGTTGAAAATGATTTGTCCTCTGTTACAGTAATTTCAGAAAACTCAATGCTTGCCGATGCCCTGACTACGGCCTTTTTCATCATCGGAAAGGAAGAGTCGCTCAGGCTTATTCCTACGATGCAAAAAGAATTCAACGCTGAATTTTCGGCAATTTTCATCGAAAAGAATCATACAATCACTTTCTCAAAAGATTTTCCGTATAGCTCATCAATACTTTACGAGGGGTGGGATCAGGTGGTTTCGCCCTATTAGCATTTAGCAATGTCTGATATGGTCAAAATTCCTTTTTTTATGTCATTTTTTTCGCTTTTTTTTCATAAAAATATGGGAAAGTTCTTGTCTTTGTGCTAGAATAGTTAAATATTCATAATTTTAGTGCAGGGCAATTAATGAGCTACGGTTTAGAAAATCTTGAATTAAGACAGCTTGAAGGTCTTTTTACAATTCTCAATCAATGCACGGATTCTTTTTTATTCGTGTTTGATTTGTCTGCTGATACATATTTTATTTCTCCCTACGCAAAAAATCTTTTTAATTTCCCCGAAGAAAAACTAGAGAACGCTTCCACTAACTTAATGAAAATTGTCTACCACGAAGATCAGGCTTCCCTTCGCTCCGAAATTGACTTGCTGAAAAGCGGTCGGCGGATGGAGCACAATCTTGATTATCGCTGGGTCAACAAAAACGGCAAGCCAATCTGGATTCGCTGCCGGGGCAAAATCCTTCCGAACAACGATGAGAACAAGCGGGTTTTAATCGGCGAGGTTTCCATAGTTGCGGACGAAGACAAAACGGATTTGCTTACCGGCCTTGCAACGGAGTCCCAGCTAAGAATTGATTTTGGTTCCGTGTGGACAAAAAAGCAGTCCGTGTCGGGTTTTATCCTGAAGGTTGACATTGACAATCTTGGTTCGATAAACGAGCAATACGGTGTAATGACCGGAGATGTCATACTTTCTAAAGTCGGTGATTGTTGCCGCAAAGTTTGCTCGGGAACCGCAAAGGCTTACAAACTTTCCAGCGATGAATTTATCTGCATGAACCTTACGGGCAAGTCAGCTTTGGTAGCACAGAGAATGTACGAAAATCTGCGCCGTGAAATTTCCGAAGCTGAGCATGGGCTTGGTTACGACATAATCTTTACTGTTTCTGGTGGCATGGTCGCTTTCATGAACGATTCTTCTCAGCTCGACGGCCTTCTCCGCAAGGTAAATTATTCAATCGCAAATGCAAAGCGAAACGGTCGCAACAACCTTGTCACATTCAATGCCGTTGATTACACGCAGCACCTCAAAACTCTTGATTTCCAGGAAAAAATCCGCGATTCAATCCGCAACGATTTTGCAGGCTTCGAGCTTTTTTATCAGCCTGTTGTTGATGCCAAAAATCTTTATCTTGATGCTGACAAGACGGTTCTTAATGTGATTGGCTGCGAGGCTCTTATCCGCTGGACTTGTCCTGGCTACGGAATCCTCAATCCTGACGAATTCATTCCAATCCTTGAGCGCACCGGCATGATTGTCTCCGTCGGCAGGTGGATTTTGAGAACGGCGTTCATGCAGTGCGCGGAGTGGAACCGCTTGCAAAAAGATTTCCATGTTAGCGTAAACCTTTCTTATATTCAGGTCAAAAAGAGCGACATTATCCGCGATGTCGAGACGGCCATGCTCATTTCTGAGGTCAATCCTCACAATGTCACATTGGAGCTTACAGAAAGCGGCTACATCGACAATGGTGACGAGCTTCAGGCCCTCACGGAAGCGTTTGCAAACCTTGGTGTCAATGTTGATATCGATGACTTCGGCACAGGTTATTCAAATCTCCGTTATCTGCAGTATCTCAAGGCAAGCACGCTCAAACTTGACTACACTTTTGTTCAGAAAGCAACGGCCGGCAATGAGGGAGACCGCAAAATCATCAAGCACATCACGCAAATGGCTCATGAGCTTGGAATGCAGGTCTGTATGGAAGGTATCGAAGAAAAGAGCGACATCGAAAAATTGATAGAATATGGTCCTGATAAATTCCAGGGATTCTATTTTGGTCGTCCATGCAACAACATTGACTTCCGAGAGCATCACCTGCGCCTTGATGTCAACAAAGATATTTATAACAAGACAAAGTAAAAATTAGCAGTTAGCAATGTGCAATTAGCAGTTGTTTCGGGACTTTGTTCGCTTTGCTCACTCGTCCCGATTTCTCATTAAATATAGTGTTTCAGTTCAATTCTGTCGATTTTCTTGGTTTTGACTGCTACGATGTAATTGCCTGTGATTGCTGAAAGAACATCGAAGGCTGCGGCAAAACTGCACAAAATCGGCATGGCTGGTCTCAAAAGAAGGTATCCGGCTTCAAATCCTCGTCCGTACATCGCACAAATCACCGTGAGCGAAACAAATGTTCCGCCGACAGGAAAGTTCCCCAGTGCAAATGATGTTACGAATGAGACTGCGAAAATCCAAATTACATCAAGAATTGTAAATCCGAGGCTGGAATAAGAGCGGAGAATCATCACGAAACAAATTGTCGTTACCAAAGCCGTTCCGCCGCGTGCGAAGATTGAGAAGAGCGGAAGCGTGAAATTATTTGTCTCGTCATGGATTCCGAGGCTTTCTTTTGAATGTCTGTAGTTTGTGAGGAGACTGAGGTTTGCATCTCCAGTGAAGAAACCTGTGATTATTGAACAAATACTTGCGTAAAGAACATGATACGGCCGCAAATCCCTGCACAAGAATCGAAGAATCAGCGGATAAATAATGCCGGCGACAATTACAAAATCAGCGAGAAGCATGAAGAAAATCGGGAAAAATGTCGGCTCGGCAAAAATAGTACGGGCCTGGAGCATCCAGTAGCAGGAAATTCCAATCATGCCAACGGAAAGCCATTCTACGAAGAAAGCTGACATTGTTTGGCAGAGTTTCATGGCTGAGCCAAAAAGACTGAGCAGAGGTTTTGATTCATTTGTATCGGATGCACAGGCACCGCCGACAAAGGCCGCAAGGAAGAAAACCGGAAGCAGGAAAATGCCGTCTTTGAGCGAATCGAAGCCAGAAAAAGGGAAAATGTTCAGAATCATTTCCTTGATATTGATTGTTGGAACTTCGGAAATTTTTTCGCCTGTGATTGGAATTCGTGGAAGCGCGACAATAAGAATAGAAAGCAAGCCGAGCGCAACCAAAATCAAAGTTGAGCCAACAAGAGTGCCTGCCGTCCAAAGACTTGTTTTGAGGATATGCTTTTTGCTGCGGAGGTTGAACATTGACATTGCTGTGCCAAAAAAGAGCAGGGGAATGAGGGCGTATCTGCCGAAGCGGATTGCGATTTCTGACAGGGTAGAGACTGCAGAATCGACAGAAGGAATGTTGAGCGGAAGAATAAAAGCTGCCGTAATGCCAAGAACGATGCCAATTAAATATTTAATCCAAACTTTCATAATTTTAGTATATCAAATTGCTGATAAATCTGCTATAATAGTTCGTTATGGGAAAGATGATTTTATTTGCCGGTAAGGAGCTTCCTGCCGGAAACGATATGGCTTCTGGTGCCTCATTTCAGGGGCGAAAAGTTATTGCAACAAGCTTGAATGTCAGCGAAGAAGAAAATTCTGCCCCAAGTGAAAAATCTGGCGGTGTAGTTGGGGCTGCATGGAACAGGGCTTCTGCCTTTTCGTGCCGTTCTCTTGCCTTAAAGTGCGAGAATGAAGGCGGAGTTGACGAGGCTGTTCTTGTTTTCGATGAATTTTTTTTTGCGACAAAATACCGTGAAGTCAACAACAATGCACAGGTTCTTGAAGAACTTGTCGAAAGCTACCAATATCTTGCCCAGGAATTGATTTCAAGGTTTAACAGGGAGCCAGAGCGCAAACACAAGCTTGTATTCCTTTATAAAGCAAATTATTCCATGAGTGACGGCATAAATTCATCTTCTGTTCGTGGTTCTGGAATCGAACTTTCAAATCCTCTGATTGCCGCCGCTGCCGGTGCATTCTATTATTATGCTGAAAATCTGGCCGCATCTCTCTCCGAAAGCAAAAATATCATTCCTATTTTGGTGTCATGCGAGCCGCAGAACGACCTTTCAAAACGCGACAGCTCTCTTTCAGTGTGGCTTTGTGAGTACATGGATTCAATCGACAACCTTAAAAAACCGCTTTCTCCAAAACAGAAGGTCGCCTGGGTCAAAGCTGGTGCAAAAAATCCGGCCGGTTTCGGTCTATTGGGATTCTAAAAAATGGATTATTCAAACCCGCTTATCGTACAAAGTGACAGGACTTTACTTCTCGATGTTCATGCGCCTCGTGCCACAGATTGCCGGAACGCGCTGATTCCTTTTGCTGAGCTTGAGCGTTCGCCTGAGCATCTTCATACTTATCGCCTCACGCCTCTTTCTTTGTGGAACGCAAATGCAGCTGGTTTTTCTCCTGATGATGCCGTAAAAGTTTTGCATGATTTTGCCCGCTACGATGTTCCTCAAAGCGTCGAGATGTGGATTAAAGAAACTGCCGGCCGCTTCGGAAAATTGCGATTGGTTCCCGCTCCGTGGATTATTTTGAACGGAAAACGGAAAACGGAAAACGGAAAGCCGGAGGGGGAAAGTCTCCCCCTCGCTCCAGCCGCTGACGCGTCTTCCGCTACCCCCTCTGCAGGGGACACCCCCGCAACGCCCCCGTCAGATGACGGCATCAAAATCGAATATCTCTACCTTGTTACAGAAAGCATTCCTGTTTTCAAGGAAATCGGGGCGAGTCTCGTTGGTCGAAAATATCTTACAATGTGTGAGTATGAAGAGCCGCAGGACGAGCTGATGAAGCAGACTGTTGTTTCTGAGGAAGAAAAATCTCACTGTTTCAGGCTCAATCTTACTGACCGCGGAACAATCAAGCAGGAACTTCTTCGGATGGGCTGGCCTGTAAAGGACGATGTTCCGCTCATTGACGGCGAGCCGCTAGAAATCAACCTTCGCCAGAAAACCTTGAGCGGGCGGGATTTTGTTCTCCGACAGTACCAGAAAGAAGCGGCTCAGGCAATCGTCGGCGACAAAGGACCGGGAACTGGCTTTGGTACAATCGTTCTTCCTTGTGGCGCGGGCAAAACAATTGTCGGCATGACCGTAATGGATTTGCTCAAAACGAGCACACTTGTCATCACTACGAACATTTCTGCGGTACATCAGTGGATTGATGAGCTTATCGACAAAACGAATCTCACCCGCGATGACATTGCCGAGTACACAGGCGAAAACAAGACGATTAAGCCTGTCACCGTTGCGACTTATCAGATTCTCACATGGCGGCCAGAAAAAGACGGCCCTTACCCGCATTTTTCTCTTTTCCGAAAGCGAAACTGGGGCTTGATTGTCTACGATGAAGTTCACACTTTGCCGGCTCCTGTTTTCCGTGTCGCGGCTGAGATTCAGGCTGTGCGTCGCGTTGGTCTTACGGCCACTTTGGTTCGTGAAGACGGCTGCGAAGGTCATGTTTTTTCACTCGTCGGTCCAAAACGCTACGATGTTCCGTGGAAGGACTTGGAAAGCACAGGTTTTATTGCCACGGCTGAGTGCATTGAAGTTCGAATCGACTTGGGCGAAGAAAAGGAAATCGAATACGCGGTCGCAGATTTGCGGAAAAAACACAGGATTGCGAGCGAAAATCCCAAGAAGCCCGAATTTGTAAAAACTTTGGTGGAAAAATCTCCAGAGGACAAGATTCTTGTCATCGGTCAGTATTTGAGCCAGCTTGATGAGCTTTCAAAAATGCTCGGCTGCCCGATTATCACTGGAAAAACTCCGAATGAAGAGCGTGATAAAATTTACGCTGATTTCAGGACTGGCAAAATCCGTGTGCTGGTTGTAAGCAAAGTTGCAAACTTCGCAATCGATTTGCCGGATGCGAGCATGGCAATTCAGGTGAGCGGCACTTTCGGAAGCCGTCAGGAAGAAGCCCAGCGTCTCGGCCGAATCCTGCGTCCAAAAGAGAGAAAGTCTCGCTTCTTTACGCTGATTACGCGTAACACTGTCGAAGAAGAATTTGGCTCAAACCGCCAGAAATTTTTGGCCGAGCAGGGCTATCAGTACAGGCTCATCCGATGCACGGAAGCGAAAGAACTTGGTGAAGTGCTTGACGGCGAGAAACTTTGTCTTCAATAAAAATATAGTGATTTCATTGGAAAATATGCACTTTCTGTGCTAATCTATCCTCATGCAGAATTCTTTTGAGTCAGTAAAATGCGATTGTTTAAGCCGCAAGTACGAGCAAGCTGTCACCCGCGAAATCCCGATTTATTCTCGTGGTAACGGAATCCGAAGCGAATTTGAGCGCGATTACACGAGGTTGCTTCATTGTCAGGCTTACAGCCGTCTCAAGCACAAAACTCAGGTTTTTTTTGCGCCGCACAATGACCATGTTTGCACGCGAATGGAACACGTTCTTCATGTGGCTTCGGTGGCTTCGACAATTGCAAAATATCTTGGGCTAAATCAGGATTTGACTCAGGCAATCGCAATCGGGCATGACATCGGGCACGCACCTTTCGGCCACTCAGGCGAGGACATTCTGAACGAGCTTCTTGGCAAAAAAGAAGGCGCGAATGCTCCTAAAAAATTCTGGCACGAACGTAATTCCCTTTTCTTTGCGGATTTTATCGAAACTCTGGACGACCCGAACGGTGTCAAACGGCCGCTCAACCTCACTTATGCCGTGCGCGACGGTATTATCTGCCATTGCGGTGAAATTGACCAGCAGGGAGTAAAGCCGCGCGAAGAGGCAATCAATCTTTACGACATCAAACGGCCGGGGCTGGTTCAGCCGTTTACCTGGGAGGGCTGCGTCGTAAAAATCAGCGATAAAATTGCTTTTTTGGGGCGTGACATTCAGGATGCGCGTGCTTATCATCTTCTGGACATGGGAAGCTACCGCCAGCTGCGCGAAATCGTCACGGAGACTCTGGGAATGACAAAATCCGGGAAGACTCTTTCACATCGGAGTGGCAGGGCGGTCAATCCGAGCGTTCTGATTAACGACATGATTGTTGACTTGTGCGAAAATTCCAATCCAAGCGAAGGGCTTTTCTTCTCGCAGAGCTATTTCCGCTTCATCACGGAGCTTAAAAAATTCAGTTACGCGAACATTTACAATCACTGGCGGCTCATTGAATTCCAGAAATACGCACGGAATATCCTCGAAACGATTTTTAACACTCTCATGCGCGCTCAGATTTACGTTCAGAAGGGCAATGTGGAGCTTCAGCTTAGCCCGTACCCGCGGCTCGGCGACGAATACACAAAATGGCTCCTTCACTATTCAAATTATGCCGAAAAAACTAATCAAAAAAAGCCTGCAAATTACGAAACGAGCGCAGTCTTTGATATAACTGACAACGAAAGCTACAAAAAGTGCGTGATTGAGTTCATTTCCGGCATGACGGATGAATTTGCAATCGGCTGCTTCAACGAGATAATCAGCTTCTAGCGGAAACGAAAAATCTTGTGCAAAAAAAAGACCTGCCCGACGGCAGGCCAAAATGTCAGTTAAGTTATTTTCTGACAGGGCTAGCGTTTGGAGTTCGTCCGTCTTCTGATGATGGAATTACGATTTCTCCGCTCTTGATTTTTGCGATTGTGTCAGAATCGTTGAATGAAGCTGGCAAACCGATGATTTTCCAGTTGTGGTCACATTTTGGAGTCAATTTGCCCTTCAAGTTTTCCTGTGTGTATTTTACGATGAGGTCGCGTACTGTTGCGCTGAGAGGCATTTCATTGTAGCTGTCGAAATAGCAGTCATTCAATGTTACCCAGCCTTTGCTGATTAATGTTCCCATGCGGTAGTTGTTTACGGCCATTTTGTAAGTTGCTTTCGGGTCAACAGGCTTTCCGTTGATTGTCGCATTTGTGATTCGAGAGCCAGCCGGTTTTCTCAAATCGATTTCATAGTTAATGCCTGAAAGCATATCGTAGTTGTAAGCACGGACATTTGGATTGAATGCGATTGTTACATCTCCATCGTGAATACTCTGGTAGTAATCAACGCTCCATTCCATGTAAGCAAGAAGATTTTTTCCAGTGATGTTTACGCCCATCAAAGTGTTGTCATATTTGTAGATAAATGCAACATCTTTTCGCTTGAAATCACCAGCTTTGAGTGTCTGGTCGAAATTGAACAAAGCGGCTGTAGAAATTTCAGCTTTTGCGTAGTACATCTGAACTTCATTAATCAAATCCATGAGAGCTGTGTCTTCAATCTGTGCTCTAGGCATTGTTGTTACATGGTCTGCACCAGTGATGTAGTCAGTTCCTTCAGGGATGAAATCAGCAGTTACTTTACCGATAACCTGATTTGCATTTTCCTTTGATTTTTTGTCAACCCACTTGAATTTGTCCAAAACGGCTTTTGAAGATTCTGCATTTTTTGTAGGGATATTTTCTGCTTTGACATCAGCAACCTTCCATTTTCCGTTTTCTTTTTTCATGTTGAATGTAGCGAGTGCAACATGTGAGCCATATTTTCCTGGTTCGATAACCCAAGTGTTGTTTACTTTTGTGCAATATGTTGCGTGTTCATGACCTGCAAGAATGATGTCCAGCTCAGGAACAGCTTTTGCAATCTGGAATGCGCCAGATTTCCCTTCTTCTTCATATTCTCCTTCTCGGCTGATATGAACTGCGGCAACAAGAACATCATACTGACCTTCGATAGATTTAACTGTCTCTTTGAGAGAATCGATTGGGTTTGTGAAATCAAGGTTCTGGAAATGCTCAGGTGCACTTGCTTCCCAAGTTGTGACATGCGGAGCTGTGCTTCCGATTACAGCAACACGAACGCCGTCAATCTCATAAATCTGATATGGAAGAACGAAAAATTTTCCAGAATCAGCATATTTTATGTTAGAGCAGACAACGCGGCCGTCAAAGCCCAAAAAGTTTCGCTCCAAAAAGTCGAGACCGAAGTTGAATTCATGGTTTCCCGGAACCCAAACATCGTAATTCAAGAAATTCATTGCCTGGACCATAGGATGAACATCATTGTCGATGAACAATTCTGCGCTGTTATCCTGCATTGAATCACCAATATCGATTAAAAGGGTGTTGTTGTATTTTTCTTTGATCTGTTTGACTACAGAATCTGTCTGAGCAAAACCTGCACCATTTGCCGAAGCATCGATTGCGTATTCCCACGGATAGATGCGGCCGTGCATATCTGAAGTTGCGACAACAGAAATTACAGCTGAATCACTTCCGTCTGCCTGGCTTTTTGTGATAACGCCGCTCTTTTCATAAGAAAATGCTTTGATGGAACCTTTTTTTGCAGGAGCATCTTTTTTGCCACTTGCAAAAACTGTTACAAACGCACTGGTCAACACCAATGCGGCAGCCAATTTTTTTCCAACTCGAATCATACTACCTCCTAAATCGATTACTGGAAATAAATATTTTTTTGTATTTAAAGAATTTTTAAATACTGTGCAAAACACCTCGTTTGAATATAAGAATCGAAAATAATGCCGTGAAGAAAACACTTGCAACCATGCCGATTGACCCCGCCAAAGCTTGCAGAATATTGATAACAATCAGCGGAATGTTAATGAATTGCATGTAATCCATCTGATAGCCCCAAATCATCATCGCGAGCGGAAGAGAAGAGCCGCAGAATGCAAGAATCAAAGTATTCGTCATGGTTCCGATAATGTCTTTTCCGACAGAAAGAACTGCTGAAAAATAATTGCTGACTGACATGGAAGAATCAGCCTTGTGCAGCTGTTCGGCACTGCTGGCAACAGAGACTGCAACATCCATAGTCGCGCCAAAGCAAGCAATTAAAATAGAAACGAAAAGCAGCGAAGTGATTTTGAAATCCCTGTTTTGTGCCAGATAAAGCAAAGATTCGCCCTTTTCCATATCTACGCCAGAAAGATTCATGATTTTGCCAAAAACAAACGCAATCAGCCCCGCAAGAAAGACACCGCAAAGAGTTCCAGACGCCGCGCACAAAGATTTTTTGCTGATTCCCGCAATAAGAATGAAACTCACCGCACAGGCAAGCACGAGTGAAAGCATAGCGATCAAAGCCGGATGAGGCGACCACATGCACGGAACTATTATAAAAAGAACAACGGCTCCTGTAAAAAGCAATGCGAGCAGACTTCGCAGCCCCTTGAATTTACCGATAAGCAGAACCAGTGCTGAAAGAACGGCGGACAATAAATAAATGTAAGGCGTGCGCTTGTAATTGTAGAGCCAGACTACGGGCTGATTGTTTTTATCCATCCGTATTGCGAAAACGGCCGTCAAACCCTCGTAGGCGACCGCACTTCGGAGAGAGCCAAGCGTGTTCGTGGAATTAAATTCCTGCCCGGCATATTCGCCTTCATTGATGCGGACCCGCATTTTCTGATTGCCAAGAAAGCGGCCGTCAACAAAAGGATCTTCTTCTATATTATTTTCCGTGATAGCAATAACCGTTCCCGAAACAAATTGCTGATTGAACTGCGAGCGATGCCGATACTGCTCGGTAATTTTGGGAGCAAAAAACACAATAAGAGCGACTGCAAAAAAAGTCGAGACTGCAGCAAGCAATTCTTTTTTTAGCGAGAACATCTTTTTAGTATATGATAAATCGGAGAAATTGAAAATAGAGGCGGTTCTTCATAGAGCGTGATTCTGCAAATAAAAAAGCTCGCCCCAAACGGAGCGAGCCTTAATGAAATTTCTCACAGAGGGACAGAGACCACAGAGAGCTTTCAGAATTACGAAAGTCTTTCCCTTTCATTATTCTCTCTGTGTCCTCTGTGTCCTCAGTGAGGTTTAGTAATCCATTCCCATTCCATGCTCGCTTGCGCGAGCTAACGAGTTTTCTTGCGAAAACTCGAGGAATTTCCTTGCTTACTAATAATCCATACCCATACCAGGGTTTGGAGCGGCAGCTGGTGCCGGTGGCTCTGGAATGTCTGTGATAGCACATTCTGTTGTGAGGAGCATTCCGGCAACGCTTGCTGCGTTCTGGAGTGCGCTTCGAGTTACCTTGGCCGGGTCGATGATACCGTCTTCCATCATGTCAACCCATTTGCCTGTGCGGGCATTGTAACCAGTGCCTTTCTTCTCGTTCTTTGCTTTTTCTGCAACAACGGCACCGTCAATTCCTGCGTTCTCGGCAATCTGGCGGATTGGCTCTTCAAGAGCACGGCGTACGATTCGGAATCCGACTTTCTCTTCTTCAGTCAAATCTTTTGCAGCGTCGTCTGTGAGAGCTTTTGCAGCCTCAATCAAGGCGATTCCACCACCGCAAACGATACCTTCTTCGAGAGCAGCGCGAGTTGCGGCAAGAGTATCCTCAACGCGGAACTTCTTTTCCTTCATCTCTGTCTCTGTGATAGCACCGATGTTGATTACTGCTACACCGCCAGAGAGCTTAGCCAGGCGTTCCTTGAGCTTCTCTTTGTCGTACTCAGAAGTTGACTTCTCAACCTGAGCCTTGATTTCTGCAACGCGGGCAGCGATTGCGTCTTTTGCACCAGCACCGTCAACCAAAGTTGTGTTGTCTTTGTCAATTTTGACGCTCTTAACCTGACCGAGCTGAGCAAGTTCAGTTGTCTCAAGCTTCAAGCCCAATTCCTCAGAAATTACAGTACCGCCAGTCAAAATTGCGATATCCTGGAGCATTTCCTTTCGGCGGTCACCAAATCCTGGAGCCTTAACAGCAACGCATTTGAGTGTACCGCGGATTGAGTTGAGAACGAGAGTAGCCAAAGCCTCGCCGTCCATGTCCTCGCAGATGATTACGAGTGGTTTTCCTGTCTGAGCAACTTTCTCCAAAACTGGGAGAAGGTCTTTCATTGTAGAGATTTTTTTGTCGTGAATCAAAATGAAAGCGTCGTTGTAGTTTACTTCCATGCGCTCACGGTCTGTAACGAAGTAAGATGAGATATATCCACGGTCGAACTGCATACCTTCAACAGTCTTAACAGTTGTGTCCATGTTCTTTGACTCTTCAACAGTGATTACGCCGTCTTTGCCAACCTTTTCGATTGCGTCAGCAAGGATTTTACCAATCTCAGGGTCGTTGTTTGCAGAAATTGTAGCGACATGAGTGATGTCATCGCTGCCTTTAACTGCACGACTGTTCTTTTTGATAGCCTCAACTGCAACTGCTGTTGCCTTGTCGATACCACGTTTGATTTCAATTGGAGTCATTCCGGCAGAAACGCTCTTGAGTCCCTCACGGACGATAGCATAAGCCAAAACTGTAGCTGTTGTTGTTCCGTCACCTGCGACATCGTTTGTCTTAGAAGCAACTTCACGAACAAGCTGTGCGCCCATGTTCTCATAAGGATCTTTGAGCTCAACTTCTTTTGCGACAGAAACACCGTCTTTTGTGATTGTTGGTGCGCCGAATTTTTTGTCGAGCATAACCAGTCGGCCACAAGGTCCGAGAGTTACTTTTACAGCGCGGGCAATCTGCTCAACGCCAGAAAGCATCTTTTTACGAGCTTCTTCATTGAAAATCAACTGTTTAGCCATTTTTTTTGTACTCCTATAAAAAGTCAGGCAGAAAGTTTCAACTTTCAACTGGCTTTTTAAGTCGCTCCGCAATGAAATGAGGAGCGACAGTAAATGGAGCAAGTTTTCAACGAAAACTTGTCAGGAAGGAAAACAGACGATATTTTAGGCTGTTTTCCTTCTATATCTCCTTATCAGCTAGATTTCTGAAAAATCCGAGCCGTCATTTAATTTCTTATGCAATAAAAATAATAAAAAAAAGGAGAATCGACAAGAAAAATTTTATACAATTTTTTTATTTGACTTCCCCTTCCTGCACTACTATAATAGTCATTAACTTAATGACCATTAAATTAATCACCATTAAAAACCGAGGCCCCTATGCAAGCTTTTTACGACAGAAAAAACGAAATCGAAGTTCTTTCGCAAATCGAAAGACAGTCCGAGTACAATGCCTGCTTTACGGTGCTTTCCGGCCGCCGCAGAATCGGCAAAACGGAGCTTCTCAAACGCTTTATCAGCGGCAAAAAAAGCGCATATCTTTTTACCTCGCGAACTTCCGAAAAATCTCTCTGTACCCAGTGGCAGAAAATCCTTGAAGAAAACATCGGCTTGAAAATTTTCGGCAATATCGAAAATCTTTCCGACCTTTTTGAGCAGATTATGATTTTTTCTCAGACCGTTCATTTTACGCTCATCATCGACGAATTTCAGGACATCGAATATGTGAACAAGGCATTTTTCAGCCAGATGCAGAATATCTGGGATTCACAAAAATCATCTTCCAAAATCAACCTGATTGTTTGCGGCTCAATTTATTCGCTCATGACAAAAATCTTCCAGAATGAAAAGGAACCGCTTTTCGGGCGGGCAACACATTCAATCCATTTAAAGCCTTTCACACCGTCCGTCGTAAAGACAATCCTCAGGGATTTCAACCCGGATTACACGCAGGAGGATTTACTCTGCCTTTACATGCTTTCCGGCGGAGTCGCAAAATACATTTTCCTTCTGATGTACGCCGGTGCAACCACAAAAGAAAAAATGATTGATTCGGTCTGCAATATGGCTTCCCCCTTCCTGTCAGATGGCCGCGACATTCTCATCAGCGAAATCGGCAAGGACTATGGAACATATTTTTCAATTTTGCAGGCAATCGCAACCGGGCACACGAGCCAGAGCGAAATCGACTCAATCATTCAGAAAAATACAGGCGCCTATCTGCAAAACCTTCAAAAAATCTTCGGCGTTATCGAGCAAATCCGGCCTCTTCTGTCAAAAGCCGAAAGCCGTAACGCACGCTGGCAGATTTGCGACGAGTACATGAGGTTTTACTTCCGCTTCATTTTTACGCATCAGTATCTGGTCGAACTTGGCAACTATGACATTTTAAAGCAGTTCATTCTCCGCGATTACGAGACCTTCACCGGCAAAACTCTGGAGCATTATTTTACGGCAAAAATTCTTGAGGAAGGCGGCCTGACAAAAATTGGCGGCTGGTGGGACAAAAAATCCCAGAACGAAATCGACATCATCGCGGTAAACGATCTGGAAAAATCCTGCAAAATCTACGAAATCAAACGCCAGTCCAAAAAAATCGACCTTGAGCAAGTCCGCACAAAAGCAGAAGTCTTCATGCAAAATCTCCCCAACTACAAGCATGAAATCGCCGGCCTTTCTATGGAAGAAATGTAAAAATTTTCGCACATTCGGGGGCTACCCTCGACATCCATGTCGTAACGACAACTCTTCGAGTTGTCGCGGATTTTTTTGTCTTTTTAAGAACGCGCCCTCCATGGCGCGCTATAGTGCACAATTACTTTGCTTTTGAGGGTCGGGCTTTCCGCAGTTCCGCTATCCGCTCCATTCGCTTCGCGAACGCTGACGCGCTGCTACAATCCCTAGCCCAGGGCTAAGTTTTGCCAACGGCAGAATTGGCGCAAAAGTTGCGGTGGCGTAAAGCCACGAAGAGCAACTTTTGTGACAAAGTTTTTATCGGATTTGAAGCTGTGTTATGGGATTTTATTCTATTTCCCAAACGATTGTAATGCTTTTGTTTAATTTTGTATCTTCAGGATCCATATCTGGAATACCACCGATAGTTGTTTCCTGACAGCATATTTCTGGAGCTAAATCATACTCCAGAGTATTGTCTACATGGATTTCCGAAAATGAATAGTCTATTTTTTCTATCTGCTTTAGTTTTACACCTATTGTACCCGTAATCAGGGATGCTTTTTGTTTCGCATCTTCTACTGCCAATTTTATGAGTTCATTTTCATATTTATTTGGATTATTGCAATAAAAAGAAATATTAAATTCAACATCTTTTACTTCTGTCCATATATCTTGAAGAATAGAATTTATTTTTTTATTGTCAATTGGAAATGATAGATTTAAGGTTTCCTGAGCCCTATATCCGACAAAACAATATTCCTTTGTCCTGTTATCATATTTCGTATCTTTTTCTATATTGAAGTTTGTTGTCTTTAAATCATTTTTAGCAAAACCATTTTTCATGACAATATTTGTAATTGCGTTAATTTGTTCTGTTAATAACAATAAAGTTTTTTCGTAAGATAAATCCTTTTTATCAATATCGAAGTTGATCCTTACATAGTCTGTTTTTACATTGAGGTTCGATGTTCCAGTGATAACAATTGTTCTATTAGTCATAATTCCTCCACAAATTGTAATTTAAGAACGATATTTTGTATTTCCTTAATTCTTGTTTAATCCCCAAACTCTACTTCCAAGACACTTTTTCAAAAAAGATTCTTCAGAAATAACGGTTTTATCTTCAGAATCCTTGGGTAAAGTTTTTAGAATCGAGAATTGAAAATTATTTGCATAATTAGGATCCAGTTTTATAAGTTCTTTCAATTTCTGATTGTCACCGGTGCCATTTGTTTTTACATAAGTGCACCATCTTTGCCAAATACATTCTTCGCCATAAGCAGAACCGATATATTGGTTTCCTGTTAGTTTATCCAGGATTATATAAACGCCCTTTACATTACTTAAATTTGAGTACCAGTCTGGATTACCTTCTTTTCCTTTGTCTGTGAAGATTTTTTTCATTTCTGGAAAATCGATGATAACTTATCAATTCCTGGAAAATCTTTTTCATAACCCGGTGGTAAAACTTTCCAAATTTCTTTTTTTGTTTTATCGACCCAATGATGCCATTGTTTTGAACCACCCCAAGTTATAATAATTCTGCCTTCAATATCTTCGAATCCACTTCTTTTCTTCAGCTCATAAAATGTATCTGCTTCTTGTGCGAATACGGACTCTCTATCTTTAATTGAAATATCTATATCTGTATTTTTTTTACCAATTACATCATAGATTCCTATAAATCTTGCTTTATCGTTTGGTTCACCAATAAACGATATGATATAATCACAGTTGAAAACATCTTTTGATTGAAAAGACTGATACAGTTCGATTTTACCTTTTTTCCACAAATCTCGTAAATCTAAATCGCTACTTGCATGTTTTACGAATTTACCTTTTTTGGATGTATCTAATTTATACTCGTTTTCTAAAAGTGAAATGAAATCCATTGTTACTTACCTAAGCTCCCCAGTGCGCCCGTTCGCCTAACAAACAATTATGCAACAGAAATTACATCTTTCGTATTATATTCATATCCATTTTCATACATGAAGTCTGGAGAGCAATCAATTTTCCCATCATCCCAAGTTACGATTCCGTATTCTAGTTTTGGATTTTCATAAATTTCTGGATTCTTTAGGATTTCAAACACTTCACCTTTCAAAATCGTGGTGTCGAACAATTTCACTGCACCATCTGAAAATTTTAACAAATAAACTCCGCCGTACAAATGCTTTACATCAAGAACAGTCAATAACTTTTCGGGATTATCTGAATACACAATACCTTTTTCTTCGTGCATAGTGGTCTCGTTCCTCAAAGATTATTATAGCACGAATTCACATATTTTCCAAAAATCGACAAGAAAAAATTTTTAAATTTATGGGGGCTACATACCCTAGCCCAGGATTAAGCGATATTATTTATCTGAGATAAGTTTTACGACAGCTTCGACAAGTTTTTGATAGTTCTCTTCTGAAAGTTTTCCAACTTTTCTGTCAAAACAGAATTTATTTACTGCACCTACAAGATGAATTACAGAGACAGAATCTTTTGAAAGCCCCGTTTCTTCTTTCTTAAAAAGAACGTTAGGTTCGTAATCAGCTCGATCAAGATTTGAAGTAAATGGAATAACAATAGCTGTATTCAAATCTTTTATTCCTAGCAAGTCGTTTTGCATTATTACAGCAGGTCGAAGTTTAGACGGAAGACTTCCAAGCGGCTCGCCAAAATCAATAAGCCAGATTTCACCATGTGTCATTTTTAAGTTCCTCCCACATTGCATTCATGGAAGTTCTTGTCATGTTTTTTTCTAATTCTGTATAATCTTCAGCAAGTCGTTTTGATTTTAATGATTCCAACATTTTTTCCATCAATATAATTGTCTGTTCGTACGAAAGAGAAAGCACTTGTTCTGAAAAATCTGCAAAAGCAAAATCTGACATTTTATACCTCCAAAAATCATTATACCACAATTTTTTAAAAAATCAGTAAAATCAAGAGATTTTTAAATTTGTGGCGCAAAGATACGTACAACAGCTACTATGTTTTGCCTTAAATTTCAGATACTTCTACTAAGATAGGATAATAGGCTGATAAATTTGCATTATAACACAGCCAGCTTGACCCGCCTGTTGGCTATGAATCAATTTTATCAAACTTCTTCTTCAAAAAAGGCCTTAATCGCCTTTATCATGCTTTCCACATCTTCCGCGCCTGTGCTTTCATAGGGCGAGTGCATTGCCCATTGTGCAAGTCCTATGTCCACGCAGGGAACTGAAACATGATTCTGGCTGATGTTTCCGAGCGTGCTTCCGCCTGCTATATTTGAGTTGTTCGTGAAAATCTGATACTTTACGCCTGCTTTTTTGCAAATCATTTTGAAGAAAGCCGATGTGACCGCATCCGAAGTGTATTTTTGAGCCGCATTGTATTTGATTACGATTCCGCCGTTCAAGACCGGGCGATTTACCGGGTCAGCTTTTTCGGCATAATTCGGATGAACGGCATGAGCATTGTCCGCACTGACCATAAAACTTTTTGAGAGCGCGATTTTGTATTCTTCGCCAGACCAGCCGAGTTTTTCCGAAAGGCGTTCGAGCGTATCCGAAAGAAATGTTGAATCCGCGCCCTGACGAGTCGAGCTACCAACTTCCTCATTATCAAAAAGACAATAAACAGGAATCGCGCCTTGTTTTTTCGCCGCCAAAAATCCCTGTAAGCTCGCCCATGCACATTCCAAATCATCGAGGCGAGGGGCTGAGATAAATTCTTCTTCCGCACCCCATTTAGTCGGCTTCGTTCGTGCATACAAAAACAAGTCGTGGCTCAGAATGTCTTCTTTTGGAACGCCAGCCTGCTCAGATATAATAGAAAGAAGTGAAGCTTTTTCGGAAAGTGAAAGCACAGGCTCAATCTCTTTCTGCAAATCTATTTTGTGACCTTCATTTGCCTCTCGGTTCATGTGAATCGCAAGATTTGGAATAACGAGCAGGTCACGGTCAATCGAGACGAGTTTTTCTTTGATTTTGCCGCCATCATTAAAAACAATTCTCCCCGCCACAGAAAGGGGCCGGTCAAACCACGGAGCAACCAGCATTCCGCCATATTTTTCAACGTTGAGCTTTACGCAGCCAGCTTCCTTTCGCTCAGGATTTTCTTTAATTTTAAAAGACGGTGAATCGCTGTGAGAGGCGCAGAGCATGAACGCGTTTTTGCCAGAGTCAGTGTCTTTCGGCACGCAAAATGCAATCAATGCAGAGCCGTTCCGGGAAACAAAATACTTTCCGCCCGGAGCAATAACCCACGGCTCGGATTCAGAAAGCTCCGTAAAGCCGTTCTTGCCTAAAATCTCGCGGATATTTGCCACCGCGTGAAAGCTAGTGGGGCTGTTTTTTATAAAATCGAATAAATCTTCTATAATTTTGTCATTTTTTGCCATGTGGTAATTCTAACATTTTGACTTTTTATTTGTAAATCCCATGTTTTTTCACTAAAATGAACCAATGGAAAAAATCATCGTATATACCGACGGCGGATGCTGGGGAAATCCTGGCGTGGGCGGCTGGGCTTGCGTTGTCATCGCGGAAGGCGAGGCGCGCGAACTGAGTGGCGGCGAAAAACTCACTACAAACAACCGCATGGAACTTACAGCCGCAATTTCCGCGCTCACGGCAATCTACAACACTGAGCGGCTTAGAAATTGTCCCATCCAAGTGAACACCGACAGCCAGTATGTCAAAAACGGCATCACGGCCTGGATTCACAATTGGAAAAAACAAGGTTGGGTTACGAAGGGGGGGACACCACGTTTAAATAGTGATTTATGGCAAAAACTTGATGCCCTCAATTCCGCCCTCAACGTGGAATGGAACTGGGTAAAAGGTCACGCGGGTGTGGAATATAACGAGAGATGCGACCAGCTTTGTCAGCAAGAAATGTCTAAGTTGAAGAATTAACTTGATAAGACAAAAAAATTGGTCTGCGGGTCCCAGCAACGACAAAAATCAAGGATTCTCCCCTCACGGGGGCCCCCCTTAATTTTTGTCTGCGTCCCACAGTCCAATTTTTTTGTATTTTCGGCTGTTTCTTCAACTTTGCCATTCCAGCTTCTACATAGATATAGACTTTTTGCCGCAACCTCGTCTACGCCTGTTTTTTGCATTTTCGGCTGTTTCTTCAACTTTGCCATTCCTGCTTCGGCATAGATATAGATTTGCTGCCGGCTCTGCAACCCCGATTC
Source organism: Treponema sp. (assembly GCF_017430385.1). Lineage (GTDB taxonomy): Bacteria > Spirochaetota > Spirochaetia > Treponematales > Treponemataceae > Treponema_D. The sequence goes on along the minus strand of NZ_JAFRNB010000152.1, from coordinate 6,324 downwards.
CGCGCATTTTTTTGCATTTTCGGGCGACTTCTTCTACTTGACCATTTTTGCTTATTCACAGAAAAATCATTTTCCATTTTCCATTTTCCATTTTCCACTTTCCTCTTTCAACTTTCCACTTACTTCCTCCGATAATATATTTATGAGATTGTCGAAAATTACCTTCACTATATTCTCGCTCTGCATTGTGCTCACGGCTTGTGGCACAAAAAAGCCGGTTTCGGAAGAGCCTATGCAGATGCAGCAGAAATCCAGCGACCACAAATGGTTTTCATTTGCCAATGATGCGCTCGTTGAAGTTGATTTGCCTCAGCGTTCTTCAATTATGTCGCTCAAGCCGTGGACTGAAAGCGTCCGAATCTGCGATGCAAATGTCACCGCGGACGGCAAGGCAATCATGCTGGTGAATCACTTGGGCGCGCTCTATTTTGATGACACCGATTCTCCGACTTTGATTCAGGATTACCAGCTTTTTTCGGAGTCAACAGCAGGCAATCTTGTTTTTGAAGGCGGAGTTCCATATTTCACGCTCGTAAAAAATTCATTTTTCAATAAGGCCGCAAACAAATCTCAGAATCAGAGCCAGAGCCACATCATCCGGCTTGAAGTCGATCAGAAAATGTTCTTCCCGGTCATAACTTACGGCGAGCTTAACATTGAGCAGTCGGGTGAGGTCACAGGCACATTCTTTGATGGCACGGACTGGTTCAGCTCGGTAAAATCAACCAAAAACAACAAAGTTTCTTTCCATTATATAAAGTGGAAGTCGCTCGTGGATTTGGCAAGCGTTCAGCCGTTCTCAAGCCAAAGTTCTGGCAGCATCACGGTTTCAGAAATCAGCGAGACCAGTTACCGAAATCTTGTAACGCCCGAAGATTTCTCGAAAGCCCCAGTTCGGCTAAAAAATCTGCTCAAATCAATTCCAAAAGATTTCAGTTTCTTGCTAACTTGCCATGATTTTGGCGGCAGTTCCCCGCGATATTTTGAGAACGGAAACAATGACGACGGCAATGTCGCAAACGCAATCATCAAGGACAACTGGATTTGCGCTGTTTTCGGCGACGGCACGACATATTTTGCAGGCTCCCTCGACGGCCATCCGCTCATAAACAACGGCAAGACAATCGCATTCCGTCTCCCGAAACTTCCGCCCCGCTACTCATATCAGGCCTTTGCCATCAGCGGAAGATTTTTGATTGTCTCATGGGAAGAAAGCGACTTCTACAAAACAGGCCGCTCAGGATTCCTCACCGTCGATATGGAAAAATTATTCTACAAAGAGTAAAATATAAGGGCGCACCCGCTGACAAGCAGCGGTCGGGTGTTCCGCCCTTGCTCCCTTGCTTTGTAAAATGTCCTGCATGGATGCAGGGGATAAGGAGAGAGAGAAAATTCTGTTTGCCTTTAGGTGAACAGAATTTTCTCGTGAAAACAAAAAACACAAGGATGTGTTTTTTGTTTCATCCTTGCGCATTGGCTTATGAAGAAATTTTTCGTATTCGCGAGCATTTTTCTGATTTTTCTCACTTCCGTTTCCGCAGTGGAAAAAGATTTGTTCTTCACGCTTGGCCCAAAACTCATGCTCAACACCGACGACCACACAAAGTCTGCTCCCAGCCCGGTTAGCTATTCTCTTGGAATTGGCGGCGATTTCTGGCTGAAAAACAATGTCCTTATCGAAGCGCAGGCTTCCTTCTTCACGAATTACTATCTTTGGGATGGCGAGCGTGCACAGCCAGCCGAAGTTGAGAACCGCACGGCCACGGCACTTTCTGCGATGATTGATTTGACCGGCGGCTACACTTGGAAAGCCGGCGAATCTCAAAAACATCTTCTTTCTGCTTGTGGCGGCTTAGGCATTTTTGCCCGCCATGCGATTCTTTCAAATGGCGTAAACCCGGACGACCCGAACCGCGACACAAAAACAAAGGCCAGTGATGATGTTTCAAGCATCAACGACACATTTTTCAAAGATTTGAACTTCCTTTACCCGGAGCTGGCTTTTTCATATTCATACATTCTTTCTGAAATTTGGAAAATCGGCGGCGAATTCCGCACCTATATTCCTCTAGGCTCGCTTATGAACGGCAACGGCGTGGACGGAATGATTTTCTCTCTTGCCTTTAAACTTTCTTACAAATAAAAAAAGTGGTTGATTTCTCAACCACCTTGCAATTTTATTTCTTTACATCAGCCCTAGATTCAACGATTCGCTGCATATCAGCAATGTTGTTTACGATGATGTATGTGTCAAAGATTTCAATTTTGCGTGAAACAACGAAGCGTTTAAGCTCGTCTTTTGCTGTTTGTGCCGGCAGTCCTGACCAATGAATGATGTCTGACTCTGTTACAGAGAACTTGCGTCTGCGGTCCGCAGAAGGAACACCAGAACTCATGTTCATTTCGTTGAACATACAGAAAACATCGGCCAGACGAGCCTGCGGGTCAGAAATTACGAGGATTCTCAGGCGGCGTTTCTGATCGTAGATTCGCTTACAGAAAATTTTGAGAAGGATGAGTGCGAGCTGCGGGTTGCCCGTGATGAGCATCTCGAAGTTTGCCTTGTTGAATTCGAGACATTCAACATGACCGCGTGCGACACAAGTTGCCGAACGAGGAGTGTTGTCAAGAATTGCCATTTCGCCAAAGAATTCGCCTGGTTTAAGGATGTCGAGGTTTTTGTTTGTCTCGTTGATACATTTTGTGAGCTGAACATTGCCGCTCTGAATGAGATAGAAAGTTTCGCCTCGTTCGAACTCAGAAATGATAACCTGTCCGTTTTCGTAAGATTTTTGGAATCGTTTGAATGCAGGAAGCTCGAACATCTTGATTGAAGCACCGCCGCTCTGTACCGAAGCCATTTCCTCGGCTGCATTTGCGCTGGAAATTCCTTTTTGTACATAAGCGTTTGATTTTAAGAGCATTTCCTTAAGCTCTTTATTGTTTGCTTCGGTTGGATAAAGTCTAAGGTAGATTTTGCAGACATCTTCACAGCTCTGCCATTTTTCATCATTGTAGAAAGCCTTTGCGACGCCAAAAAGTCCGTCCATCTGGTTGAAGCTTTCGTTATTGTTCATAACGGCTTCTGTTTTTTTATGAATCTGTCGCAACTGGTTTGAGAAAACGCGGAGCATTTTCATGATAAGCTGCTTGTTGTTGCTGAAAAGATTTTCGAATTCCAAAGATGACATTGAAATACAAACGGCTTCATCGAGTGTCATTACTGTTTCTTCGCGCGGGAAGTGTCCGATTGCCGACTTTACGCCGAAGAATTCCCCCTGCCTTATCTGTTCGCTTGTCTGAGTTTTTGTTTCAACATCCGTCGATGTGATAACAACATGACCTTTCTGGAGAATGAAAACGCGGTCATCAGTATCGCCCTCGAAGTAAATAATTGAACCCTTTGTATAGGACATCGCTTTTGGCATAATCTTTTTTAAACTCCTACAATACAGTATAACACAAGTCTTAAAATTATGCTATTATTTTCTTCATGATAGACTTACATTCTCACTCTTCCGCATCGGACGGAATGTTTTCACCAAAAGAATCTGCAGAATATGCAATCAGCAAAAAACTTAAAGTCTGGGCATTGACTGACCACGATACAACCGACGGACTGAGTGAGGCCGCAAAGGTTTGTGCCGAAAGTGACAGCGAAATAATTTTTGTACCTGGAATCGAAATCAACATCCGCTGGCCGAGCGGGGAATTTCATCTTCTTGGAATGGGCTTGCGTAGAAATTCAAAGGAATTGCAGGATGTCGTCGAAATGGCAACGGAAAACCGGCGGAACCGCAATCAGGAAATCGTTGAGCGGATGCAAAAGGACGGAATTGAAGTCACCTATGAGCAAATTGAAGAAATGTTCAGTGAAAGTCAGATTGGTCGTCCGCATTTTGCAAGTTTTTTGATGAAAATTGGCAAGGTAAAGCATCGTCAGGATGCGTTCGACAGATTTTTGGGAAAGGGGCGGCCTTATTATGTTTCTCACGACGGCGAAGATTTGGATGTCGCGGTCGAAGCAATCCGAAGTGCGGGCGGAATCCCGGTTCTTGCGCATCCTCTTTCGCTTTATGTTTCCTGGGGCAAAATGGACGAGACAATCGAAAAAATCAAAAGTCACGGTGTCGAAGGCCTTGAAGCATGGCATCCGGCTGCCCGAATCAACGAGGGCTTTAAATTGGAAGAACTTGCTCACAAGCTCGGAATGTTCGTCACGGCCGGCAGTGATTTTCACGGAAAAGGCGTGCGCGCGGACAGGCATTTGGGCAAAACAAGCGGCGACCGTAAGATTGACGACCGTTTCTGGTTTGAGGAACTTGCACCGCACCTTGGAGATTTTGATTTCCGCGAAACAGAATGGTGCAAATAATTAGCAGTCAGCAATGGAAAGGGGAGAGGTCTCTCCCCTGCGCCACACTTCGTTGTGTCGCACCCCTCTCGCCTAAGGGGTACAGTTCAGGCTCAGCCTTCACTTCCCCCCTTAAAATCCCCGCCTATCTTTCGTAGCTGGAATTTATGTTCAATTCGCCGCGGTATTTTGCGACTGTGCGGCGGGCTACTTTGATTCCTTTTTCGGCCAGGATGTCTGAAATTTTTTGGTCGGAGAGGGCTTTTTTGTCGTTTTTGTGCTCTTCCAAAATTTGTGCGATTTCGTATTTTACGCTTTCTTTTGAGAGTGGCGCATTTTCGGTCGTTTGAGATTTCCCACTTGCAACTGCGGATTGATTTTCTTCTGATTGCTCTTTTGAGTCAGTTTTCGGCTTTGCTGCGGAAACGGCGTTCGTGAAAAAGTAGCCGATTGGGAAAATTCCCCATTCACAGGCGAGATATTTGGAGCTTGCCATGCGTGAGATTGTCGTTTCGTGCACTCCGAGTTTTTCTGCGATGTCTTTTTGGCGCAATGGGGCTAAGAATCTTGCTCCTTTCCTGAAAAACTGGATTTGAGCCGACACGATTTCCTGAGCGGCTTTGAGAATCGTGCTTTCTCGGTACAGAACGCTTTCGATGAAAACTTTTGCCTCGTTCACGCTGTTTCGTGCGAATTTCAGCTCTGCTTTTTTGCGCTCTGATAGCTCGCTCGTGTCTCCGTCCTTGATTTCTGTTGATTTTATGAGCGATGTATATTCTTTTGAGATTTCAAGTTTTGGCAAAAATTCGCGGGCATAAGCGACGGTGAATTCCGCTTCTCCATTCTGATTTTCTTCAAAATCAGGATTTTTTGTCACGATAACATCCGGCGAAATGAAATTCGTCTGGCTCGTACCGAAATTTCGGGCAGGGTAGGGGTCTAGCGTGCGGATAAAATCAAGTGAATTGTAAATCTCTTCGATAGAAAAGTCGTCTTTTGAGAGCGAAATTCCATCTTTTTGATTGAATTTGAGTTTTTTCTGCTCTGAAAGATATTCCGCAATCTTTTTCTGGATTTTTTGTGGCTGTGGCGGATTTAAGAATTCAAAATGTTCCTGTGACTCCAGAAGAAAAAGGCTTAAATCGCTCGCCATGCCGGAAATCTTTGCCTGAACAAAAAGGCTTTCGCGATAATTGTTGGTGCAAGTGCCGATTGGGTCAAGGTTTTGCACAATGTTGAGACAGCGTGACAAAAATTCTTCGGTATGGAGCGGATTTTCTGGATTCAAGAATGAAATTGGCGCAAGAATGTGAAAGCCCTTTTCGTCGAGATTGTAAATCAGCTTGAGGCAGAGGGATTTTTCTTCGTCAGTGAGCTTCATTGAATTTAGCTGATGTTCAAGATGGTCTGTCAACGGTTCGCGTTCGTCTGCGTTGCTTTCAAGTGCTGCCTGAAAATTGTCGCTTGCTGCCGTACCCGAAGCCGAGGCCGTGCCGTACCGCGTATTGTCCGAAAATCTCGATGAAGCCGAAATTTCCTGGTGCGAAGATTTTACGCCTGTTTCCAATGAATCAGATTTTATCTCCAGAGCAGGATTTTTGGCCACATAAGAATAAATTTCGTTCCGTAAATCAGCCCCGCTCATGGCAAGCAGATTGAGCGACATTATCTGAGTCTGGCTCATCTTCTGAACTTGAGCCTGAGACATTGTTTGAGAAACTCGCTGCTGCATCGACATCTGCGGAAAATCGGGCATAAGTCAATTATACAACAAAAGTTAGAAATTAGGAATTAGAAATTACTGAAGAGAATGTTTGCAGTTTCCAATTTATCTTGGCTGTGCTATAATTTTTGCATTATGAAAAATTTTGAAAATTACGGTGTGCAGATTCCTGAAATCTTGCTGCCTAAAAATGTTGATTTAAAATCTTGGTCGGTGATTGCTTGTGACCAGTACACTCAGGATAAGG
>NZ_JAFRNB010000151.1 GCF_017430385.1 Treponema sp. | reverse complement strand
GTATCTTCTCTTCCTGATTATAAATTTGATGATGAGGACGAAGATTATCTTGAGCTTTACAAACGCTATTCTGATTTTTTGAATGCGAACAATTTTTTTGAGCCTAGCTGGGTAGAGCCTGATTTTTCTGCGACAGGAAGGCATTATGTCATTTTTTATCCTGAGCTTCTTGAGGATTATTCTGATTACATCGATATTTTCAAAAAATGCCCGGATATTACGGTCGTGAGCCTGCCCAAAAACGAGCTTACGGCGGGTAAAATTCCTTGTCTCAAATATTCTGATTCCAGAAAGGAACTCCGCCGCACGATTTTACAGATTCGAAAACTCTGTGCTGACGGCGTGGCGAATACCGAAAAAGTCCGCTGGGAAGAAGTTGTGCTCAATGTCCCGGATTTACAGACTTACCGGCCGTATCTTGAACGTGAGCTTACAAAATATTGCGTTCCATATGTGATTAAGGCTGGTTCTCCGCTCGTTCAGAATAGTGCGGCTCAGGTATTCACCGAGATTCAGAATTGTTTCAATTCAGAATTTTCTTATGAGTCGATGCGTTCCCTGATTCTCGATGAGTACATTCCGTGGAAAAGTGATAAAAAAGTTCTCCGCGAGAATCTTATAATAGAAGGAAACAAAATGCGCTGTATCTGTGGTTTCAATGAAGGAGCTGTGCATTTTGATTCATGGGAAGAGGCTCTTTCGGCGACATCAGGCACGAACAGCCGTGAACTTGAATTTTACCGTGAACTCAAGCACGATATTTCTGCAATCTGCAATGCAAAATCTTTTGACTCAATCGTGCAGGCATGGGTAATTTTCAAAGGCAAATATCTCGAAGAGGACGGTTTTTCAAAGACTGCGAATGACATCCTTGGTCGCTGTATTACCGAGCTTAAGGAACTTGCAAAAATCGAAAATGAATATTGTCAGGGCGAAAATTCTAATCTTTCGGTCTCAAATCACTATGATTTCTTTATAACCGAGCTGAGCAAAAAGATTTACACGCCCCAGTCTAAAAAAACAGGAATTTCGGTCTATCCGTACAAAACTTCGGCAGGAGCTTATTTTCCTCATCAGTTTGTGATTGACGCCAATCAAAAAAATCTTGAGGTTCAGTATAAAAAACTCGGATTTTTGAACGAAGAAAAACGAGCGGTTCTCGGTCTTGTTGCCCATGACAAAGACTCCAACGTTTCAAAATCATTCATTCGTCTGTATGCGGCCAATTTTCAAAATTCTGAAGGTGAAAAAGTCGTGCATTTCAGTTATGCCGAAAACAGCTTCGCGGGCTTTGCAATTTGTCATAATGCCCTGAAACAAGAAGATGCCAGAAATTCTGCGCTGGACGACGAAGATTTTATTTTGCAGGAAAAAGCTTACTTGATGGGAAAAGACATTTCCTTGCCGTTAAAACTGAGCAAAGTTCAGAAAGAGCAGCTTGAAAAATTCCAGATTTTTAACAAGCCAGAAACTGAAAACGAAAATGGAAGCAAAAATTCTCAGTCAGAAACGAGCGGCCTTGTCCTTGAAAAAGTGAACTTCACACTCATCGAAAACCGCAGCAAAAATCTTGCTGAAAAAGAGAGTGACGGAAAAATCGTGATTACTCAAAGTGATATGAAGGATTTTTTCCCTTGCCCGCGCAAATGGATTTTTTCAAAAGTCCTTTCTCTCGAAGAAGAAACTCTCGACACTGACCTGATGAAAACTTACGACATGGGAAACATAAATCATAAAATTCTTGAGCTTTTTATGGGCGATTATCTAAAATCTCAGAATCCTTTGCCTGTCTGCAAGGACGGAGTTTTTGAAAACGAGCGCGAGATTTTTGAAGTTCTTAAAAAACATGCTTTTACTGCAATCAAAGATTTCCGGGGCGACTATTCGAAGAGTCCTCTTTCTCAGAAAATGCTTGAATCTCAAATCGAGCAGCTGGCCCAGAATATTCTGACTTTCCTGCACGATTTCTTACAGCCGAATGTTTGCAGTGCTGCAAAGCCAAATTCAAAAACGAAAACGCTTGGCTACGGTGGCTGCATGGTGCGCGGAGTTGAAAAGTCTTTCTCTGCCAAAAATGAAGGCAAGAATTACAATTATTATGGTGCGATTGACCTTCTTTTGAGTCCTGCCACAAAAAACACGGACTCAGATGCATGGATAATCATCGATTATAAGAATACAAAAACGCCTGCAAAGAAAGATATTATGGTTTCTAATGAAAAACTTGGTGATTTTCAGATGCCGATGTATATTTCGCTCATCAAGGCGAACAAAACTTGCGGCGATGTCGATGTTGCCCGCTTTTATGCAATCAAGGATGCGTCAACCTCTGTCGCCATCGATATAAATACGGCTGGCTGTTCAAAAGATGATTTTGAGCCAACAATGAAAGCATTCGGGCGTTATTCCGATGATTTTGAAAAAATCGTTGCTTCAAAAAACTTTGCCCCTGTTTTAAGCAAGGTTGACAAGCACGAAGACTGTTCAAAATGCAATTTTAAGGCTGTCTGCCGCCGCACATACGAAGTCGCAAAACGAAACTAGGAACTGATTTATGGAAAATACAAAAGACGAATATAAATATCTTGATTTGCTGGAACGAAAACTCGATCAGTATCAAAAAGCTGCCTGCTGCCGTACCGAAAACACAGTGGTCGCGGCGGGTGCCGGCTCTGGAAAAACTCAGGTTCTTGCCACACGATTTGCGTGGCTTGTAATGAGCAAGGGCCTTCCTGCTTCAAAAATACTTACGATTACATTCACCAAAAAGGCAACTGGTGAAATGTACGAGCGCATTTACAAAACTCTGACTTTTTTTGCCGAAAATCCTCAGACTCCCGAAAAAGAAAAACAGCGTGCCCGCGAAGCTCTCGAAGATTTTTCTAACGTTCATATCCAGACCTTCGACTCCTTCTGCAAGGGAATCGTCGGGCAGGCTTCAAGTGAGTATGGAATTCGCCCGGATTTTTCTGTGGGCGAGGGGGACTCTGAAACTGACATAAGAAAACAGGCTCTTCCGTTCGTTTTTGAAAACCGGAACAGTGAAGGAATAAAATCTTTTGCGGGTGCAGGAAAATATCAGGATTTTGCGGACAAGATTCTTGCTGACACGATTATTTACAACACTTCGATTATCACACCGCAGAATTTCTTTGTAAAAAAGCTCGAAAGTCAAAAAACAGAAATCATAAAAGCATGGAATTTTTTGCTTTTGGGTGAGACTTCCGCAACTAATCCATGCCCGGCATCTCTCAAAGAGGCTTACAACGAGTATCTTGAACAAACCGACAAAGACTCAAAGATAAATCTTGGGTATGAAAACCTTCAGTCTGCACTCTCTTCTTTTTGCAGTTCTCTTGATGATTGCGAGGAAAAAGGCGAGGACATTTATAAGAACTCAAAAAAGGCGGAGTCTTTTATAAATTCCGTTGTGCTGTCAGATTTGATTCTTCCTTCAGATTTGGACTTTGAAAATCCGGGAAGCGAGAATCTTAAAAAACTTGAGACAATTCAGAATCTTTTCGACAGTTTTTCAATTGCTTATTGTGCTAAAAAATCCGTAAAAGACTTGTGGGGCGCAAT
>NZ_JAFRNB010000150.1 GCF_017430385.1 Treponema sp. | reverse complement strand
GCCTGCTCCGTCAGCACACCGACAACATCCACAACAGAAAAATACCATTCCTCTTCCTGCTCGTTCCATGCTGTGCGAATCAACGAATTTTCAAAAGTTTTTGGAATCTCCTTGCTCATACAATAAGCATAATACAAATACATGTTAATGTAAAGATAAATAAACAAAATTGTATATTATTTTAACTTTTATTTTTCGGCAGTTCCAGCCTGCTTTGCCACCTCTACAAACACTAACTGATTTAATAAATTTCACTTACAAGAGGTACTTTTAGTATAAATTTTCTTTTCTTAATTTTTCCAGTGTCTTTTCGAGATTATGTTCAATCGCTTCTAATACATTTTCTGTAATCTGCATACGGATTTTTTCATTTTCTGGAGTTTCTTCTATTACAACAGGTGTTTTTCCATGCGGAATAAAAAGCTGATAAACCTCAACATCAAGGGCGGAAGCAATTTTTGAAAGTGAATCTTCTCCTGGCCAACGACGCTTTCCTTCAAAAAAATTTATCGCTTGTACGGACATATCTGCTTCTTCCGCAAGTTTTTCCTGAGTCCATGATTTTTCTTTTCTGTAAATTTTAATATTAGTGGAAAGCGTTTCCAATAGTTCATTCCCAGTCATTAGACTTACATTCTGTAAGTAATTTTCCCATTTTTACAGTTACATATAGTAGAATATGTGATACAATTACAGTATGTAGAATTTTCTTTTAAGGAGGCCATTATGATTTTCCTTATTGTTTTAGCAGTTCTTTTAGGAAACCCAATTTCTCTTTTGCTCTTTCTTTCCGCTATGGATGATTTTTCAAGAGCCGATGAAGTTGAGCGAATGGAGCGACAGGCAGAACGCCGACACAGAGAAATGCTTAAAGAACAGAAGAAATCCCAAGAAATTGCTCTTCAAGAAAGCAGAAACAAGAAAAAAATAAAACGGACTCGCCGTATTTTGCGAGATGAAAAAGGCAATTTTATTTCAGCTGAAGAAATTATTGAAGAGGAAGTGTAAAGGAGAAAACACGAATGAAAGATTATTATTATATTCGAAGCGGATATTTGCATTATGTTCATCGGGTTGATGATGCCATAAAGCTTACTGAAACAGAAGATAAGCAGGTAAAACAAGAAATTGCGGCAATGCCGTCAGATAAAAAGGAAATTTTAGAGAAACTTTGGAATTCTCTTATGGAAGAGAATGAAAATAAGGCTTTTGATTTTAAGGAATACCTCGATAAAAAGTGCGATGAAAAACGAGAATATTACAGGAAACTTGGAAAATGAAGGGAAAAATTAATTTTTTGACAATTTCTCTAGCTGTAGTTTTAGCAATGATATTTTTTATTCCATTGCCGATATTGGTTTTTAAAATTTTGTATTTTTTTGATTTTTTGCTTGCGATTTCTATCTTTGTTATGACTGTTATAACTGTAATCAGAAAAAAGACTGTAAAATTTATACCGTATTTTTTGCTCTATTTTTCAATCTTTACGCTTGCACTGAATATTAACTCAGCAAGGAATATTCTTATTTTTGCGAAGGGTAAAATCGGTGAATTTCCAATTATGCAAAAGGTTATTGACGAATTATTTTCGTTTGGTTTTGCACAAGGAATGCTATTATTTGCGGCAATCGTCACGCTCACTTTCTTTTCATTTTCAATTCCAAATAAGAATTATGCTGAAAACATAAAAGAAACTTTGCGATTTTGCAGAGAAACGCTAATCGCGCATATTTTGCTTTACATTGCGATAACACTGATGGCTTGCTTTATCGCTCATGTTTCAAACGGAACCGCCTTTTTTGAATCATTTCAATTATATCTTCCATATTCGACAGCGCAAACTTTTCTGTTTCTTATTCCGCTGACAGTTTGTGGCGTTGGAATTGTATTTTTGAAGTGGGGAGAATGAAGTTGAATTATACAGAAGCATGGAATTTCATTGTTGAAGAACGGAACAAATTTTTTAATGAAAAGGAAGATGTCGTTCAAAAACGATGGGAAAGTTATTTTGCTGAAGCGGAATTATTCGGATACAGCAAACTAAAAGGCGACATAAAAGTCGGTGAAAAACTTCATATTGGTTCAAAAGACCGGGAAATACCAGATATTATTATTTGCATTGGGAACATTGAACAATTTGTAGTTGAATTAAAACAACTTTCTTTTCCAAAAACTAATTCTTATGAACTTCAACTTCTGACTTATTTATCTCATCCAAGTTTGAGACTGCCTGTTGGAGTCCTTATATGTGAAAAACTCTATGTTTATTATTATGACCACTCAGATGGAAAAATCATAAATTTGGAAATTCCTTTTGAAAAAGATAACTTAAATGGCGCAAAATTTATTGAATTTTTTCAAAAGTGGAATTTCACACCTGAAAAAGTAAAGAATTTTATAAATGATAACATTCAATACAAAAAAGATATTGTCAGCCTTCAAAATGAAATCAACGAGCCAAAGGTAAAGGAAATACTAAAAGATTACTTTGAGAAAAAATATAATATTGATGCGGTTTCTTATGTCCTTTCTGACATGGATATCGATGTAAAAATAAAACATTACGGGGAAAATCCTGTTTATTCGTATGCAAATATTCATGAAGCCATAGAGAGTGAAGAAAAAGTAGAGGAAGAAACAGAAAACTTCTTTTTTGAATGGGATGATATTTCTGCCCTTGCAAAAAAATCTGGAAAAACTGTCTTTTCCAAAGGTGATTATCATTTTGATTTTAAGAAAAACATATTCAAATACAAAGGCAATGATATAACTCTTAGTTCAGGTGAAAAAAGAATACTGGCAAAATGGCTTCTGGCGGGGAAAAGAGGCAATAATTCTTATGTTCAAGTCTTTCAAATGAGAAAGCGATTTGGAAAAGATTTTTTAGCTGGCATAGATAAGTATGGGAATTTATTTAAGTAGAAAAAGTAGGTATCTTGAGAAATTATAAATCAAATAGATAGACTCAAACAGAATAATATTCGTTCAAAATTTTGCATTGTTCTGATAAATTGTGAGCTCTAAAAAAATTAAGAATCTCGATTCGATTTTTCCAATTGATTGTATATTTTTTTGTTATTGAACTTTTTTCAGCTAAAAGTTTTTGAGCTTCTTCTGTAAAATCTGAAGTCGTCCAATATTCGAATGTAATTTTTTTATCATTATTTTCGTTTTGTTTTCTTAACCAATTATAAGTTTTTGATATTTTGTTATTCCATTCCTCAATAAATTTTTCGTCTATAAGATTTTTATATGCCTTACATTCAATAATTAAAATTTCCGAATTTCCAACAACACACATAACATCTACTTCTGCAAGAGTAAGATTTTTTTCATAGAATTTTTTATTAATTTCGACATATCCGCCATGTATTTTAAACATAGCATTAGCGGTAAGCAATTCAAACAAAGAGCCTTTCAAATTATTAAATTTTCCATCAAGCTTAACAACTTCTTTTAGGATTTTATTTATAGATTCAATACTATCATCTTTGAGAATTTTCTTATTCATATCTCTTAAAGTATCAATAATACTGTATAAAAGTTTTTCATTTTCTTTTCCTAAAAGATTTGCTATCGTTGTTGCAAAAATATTGTTTTCTTTTAATTTATTGAATGCATCTTGCGTATAACTTAAAGCAATAAAAATTGGCAAAAAAGGTCTAATATTTCGTTTTGCAGCTACACTTGAAACTTTACTTACAAAGTATTCAACGGCTTTTGCTGATACATTTGTTTGCGGAAAATAATCGACTACCAAAAATCCAGGCTTCACATAATCTGAAGTTTTTGTTATGAATGGTCTAAGATATGTTGGAGCTGTAATATCCCAATAATAATCTGAAAATTCACCATAATGTTCAATTTTGTTGTAACTTACTAAAGAATTCTTCTTAAGCCATTCCTGTAAATTCGCAAATAATACCTCATCTATGACTCCTACAATCTCATCTGATAATTCATTTTGTTTAGAAAGCTGGGATGATAAAGAAATTTTTTTGTCTTCATAACCAATTTCTTGAATTAAATCTACGGATTTCAATTCTTTTGAAATACTATCTAGAGTTTTTCTTTTTGTTCCAGACTTTGCACCGGCAATGACTTTAAATTTCTCTTCGCAAATTTTCCCCGAAAGACATTGAAAAGCTGCAATCGTATTTCCAGTAGCGCTTCTAGATTTTATAAGAGCTTCCGTTAAATTGGAATAAAACAGTTCTGTCTTGTAGTGGTTTTTCAAGAATAAAAAATACTCATTCTTAGGAAAAGAAAAACTTTTTAAGCGTTCTACTTTGCCTTTTGCCCTTGAAATTTGCTGTCGTGCAGCGACATCTGTAATATTTAAGGTACTCATTAAAATTTCTTTTATTTCAGATGCCAGCATAGGCCCATTATGCTCTAAAATTGATTCTACAGTTGTCACAATGTCACACTCCGCTATTTATAAACATAAGTAATAATCCGTTTCAATTACTTTTTATTAATTTTTAAAATTTTATAATACAACACTTTACAAATTAACTATAATTACTTTATGTCACACTGAAATTTAATCTCCGTATTACTTTTTGTCAATATCAATTGTTATGAAAAACACTGGATTGCAAGTAGCAAAATAATTATTTCAAAAACCCCTGAAACTCTTTTCCGTTGTTTGATAAAATCAATTTTTTGAGAATTTTTTAGTTTAAATTCTTCCAATCTGTCAATTTTAATCATTCAAGGTGCTGTGGGTTTTAAGGCGGAGCCCTAGGAGAAGGGGTAGCGACCAACGAAGTGGGCGCGAAGGGGGAAAGCATTCCCCACCCCCTCTTATCACACATACTCCCCCAACAGAAATTTATGAATCGGCACGACCTCAATCGTAAGATTGTCTTTCGTAATTGTTCGTTCTTCCTCATTCGTCACAATAATCAGTCTTTGCCACTCTTCGCTTTTCTCCGCAAGCTGGAAGAGGCTTCGTGTCTCCCGCTCTTCTGCGTCGCCAAGCTCGTAAGCCACTTGAATGGCAGTTTTCTGCTCCGGGAGATAGAAATCTATGTCGATTCCAGTCTGTTTTGACTTGAAATAGTAAAATTCTTCTTCGAACTTTCGTTTGAGATATACCGCGACAGCATTTTCCAGGAGTGCAGATTTTTTATTTACGAGGAAAAGCGAAAGAAGTCCGTTGTCGTAAAAATAGAATCTTGGAGTGCCCTCTTTTTCAGCAAATTTTGAGACATAATTACTTGTTCGGAACACAAGGTATGCGTTCTGTGCATAAGATGAATATTCAATCATGGAATCAGTTGATGTTTTTGTTCCCGAGGCCTTTACATTTCCTGCAAGCGTGTTGAATGATATTTCGCTCATAACGGTTTCGGCGATTTTTTTAATCATCAGGCGAAGAGCAAGCTTGTTTTTTACATCTTCCCGCTCTATGATGTCTCCCAAAAGGACTTTTTCATAGACGGTCTTGATGTATTCTCTTTTGTTCGTAAAAAGTTGCACTTCTGGCAGTCCTCCGCACGCGATATATTCCTGACAGGCTCTTCTGATTTTTGCAGCTTCTGAGGTCGTGAGCATTGCTCTTTCATCGTGTGGAATATTTTTGTAATCCAATAGTTCGCCCAGAGAAAAAGGCATAATCATTTTTGGAATATACCTTCCGCCCAAAGTGCTCGCCATCTCTGAACTCAGCATTTTTGCGTTACTTCCCGTGATGTAAACCCTATTTTTCTGGTCTGCCATTCTGCGTGCAAAATGTTCCCAGCCGTCAATAAGCTGAATTTCATCGAAAAAATAGTAAACTTCTTTTGAATCGTTCAGTTCGTGGGCAACCGCAACAATGTCGTTGAAGTCAGATACGGAGAATCCAAGCAAACGATCGTCCTCAAAATTGATATAAATAATCTGCGACCAGTCACATCCTTCTGCGACAAGTTCTTTTGCGATTCCGTACAAAAGCGTGGATTTGCCAGCTCGTCTCAAACCGACCAGAATATAGTTTGCGTTCTTTTCAAAGGTGTAATCTCTTTTTATGATTTTTGAGTTTTTAATAAAATCTACCTGATCAAAAATAACTTCTTTTAGCAAATTATGATTCATAGACGCACCTCTCTACAACTTGATTTTATCGTGTGAAGACGACAAAATCAAGCTAAATTCATCGTGTACGGACGATAAATTTAGTAATATTTTATCGTGCACAGACGATAAAATATCAAGCATCTTCTCGATTTTGCCCGATTCTCTTTTCTATTCAATTCTGCTAGAATGACTCTGTTTAGAGAAACAAAATGACAGAAAACAAAAATACCATCACAAATGACACAATCCCCCAAAATCAATCTGCCGAAGAATTAAAGGCACAGGCTCTTCTTGAAGAAAAAGACTCAGAATCCCGCTTGCGAACTTACTCAGGGCCGGCAGGAATTGCAATCACCGTGCTTTTGTGCGCGTGGACGGTTTTCCAGCTTTACTTCAGCACTTTCGGTGTTATCAGCGCGATTAATCTACGGGCTTTCCACTGTATTTTTTTGCTTACCTTCACATTTTTGCTTTACCCGGCTTTCAAAAAGCAGAAGCGCGCGCGAAAATTTCCCCCGATTGTCGATTTGATTCTGATTTTGGCAGCTGTTTTCACTTTCGGCTATCTTATCACACACTACACGGAAATTGCACGAAACGGCGGCCGAATCAACAAATACGAAATCTGGATTGCGGCGGTGGCCATTCTCCTTGTTTTTGAGGCTTCCCGACGCACTTCCCCAAACCTTGCGATTCTTGCGGCTGTTTTCCTTGCATACAATTTCTTCGGAAAATTTATTCCAGGTCAGCTGGGGCACAACGGATTCACGCTCAAACGGGTTCTTATCACTCAGTTCTGGGGAACTCAGGGCATTTTGGGAACAGGAATCAGCGTTTCGGCCACTTACATCTTCTTGTTCGTCGTTTTCGGCTCTTTCTTAAAATATTCGGGTTTCTCAAAATTCATAAATGACTTTTCGCTCACTCTGGTTGGACAAACTCCGGGAGGTCCGGCAAAAGTCGCAGTTCTTGCTTCGGCTCTCATGGGAATGATAAACGGCTCTGCTGTGGCAAATGTCGCAACCACAGGCACAATCACAATCCCGCTGATGAAACAAACCGGCTACAAAAAAGAATTCGCCGCCGCAGTTGAGGCAACAGCTTCCACAGGCGGGCAATTCTGTCCTCCGATTATGGGCGCGGTCGGCTTCGTTATGGCAGAATTCTTGAACTTAAGCTACACCACGGTAATGATTGCTTCGATTCTTCCGGCTTTCCTCTATTATCTGGGGCTTTTAGTTGCGGTTCACTTTGAAGCAAAACGACTGGGACTTTCGGGCATCTCCAAAGAAAATATTCCAAACGCTCTCAAAGTCGTTAAAGAACAGGGGCATCTCGTTCTTCCTCTGGTGATTTTAATCGCCCTGATGTGCAAAGGCTTCACTCCTCTGCTCGCCGCCGTTATTTCAATTTTCGTAACGATTGGAGCAAGCTGGCTCCGTAAAGAAACCCGCATGACTCCACAAAAAATCCTTGCGGCCTGTGTTGAAGGGGCAAGAAGCGCAATCGGTGTGGGCATTTCCTGCGTAATCATCGGCGTAATAATCGGCACGGTCACGCTCACAAGCCTTGGTCTCAACATGGGCTACATGATTCTGAATGTCGTTCCAAGCAATTCGATTTACCTCACGGGCTTTCTGGTAATGCTCTTGTCGATTATCCTGGGAATGGGCGTTCCTGGAGTTGCCGCTTATGTAATCGTTCAGGCAGTTGCCGTTCCTGTCTTAATCAAAGTTGGAATCGCACCACTTCCGACACACATGTTCTGCTTGATTTACGCATGTCTTTCAAACATCACGCCTCCCGTCGCAATCAGCTGTTATGTCGCTTCGGGAATCGCAGGCTCTAACCAGCTCAAAACAGGCCTTCTGGCAGTCCGCTTAGGCTTAATCGGCTTTCTGATTCCGTTCTTCTTCCTGGGAAACCCGGTTCTCTTAATCGGAGCAAGCTCTGACTACACTCTCGTTCAGAGCCTTTGGGCAAGCATTACGGCCGCAGTCGGAACAGTCACGCTGGTCGGAGCGCTTGAAGGCTGGTTCCTCAAAAAATCAGGCTGGATTGAGCGTGCTGCCCTTTTGGTCGTAGCACCTCTGCTTTTGTACGCAGGAATCACCACGGATTTGATTGGATTCGGGATTCTTGCCGCAGTTTTGGCATATCAATTGATCAGGAATTTTCGTGCAAGGGTATGAAGTGGCGCGAAGCGTTGCCGTCAGGCAATGAAGCGATAGCGGAACCACGGAACACCCGACCCGAAGGGAGCGAAGCGACCGTAGGGATGCACCCAAATAAATGAAACAAAAAATACTTCCGTGTATTTTTTGTTTCTACGAGAAAATTCTGTTCACCTGAAGGCAAACAGAATTTTCTCTCTCTGCTTATCCCCTGCCTCCATGCAGGGCAACATAGTAAAATTCAAATAAATAAAAAGGAGTTTTCTTATGAAAAAAACAACAAAAGTATTCGCTGCCATTGCCGGCACGATTCTCGCACTTTCACTTGCCTCATGCAATGAAAAAAAATCATCGGCTGCTTCTAGCCCAGCTGGTGAGCACGCAAAAGTCACAATCAAATTCCCGACAGCGGGAGCTTCTGGCGCACTTTATGCAGTCGGAGCCGCTATCACAAACTTGTGGGATACACAGATTGACTTCGTTAGCGCATCAAGTCAGGCTTCAAACGGCGGAATCGACAATTTGAACCAGATTGCAGACGGCGAATCACAGGTTTCAATCGCAATTTCTTCAAACTGCTACCAGAGTTTTAACGGCACAGACAGCTTCAAGGGAAACGCAAACAAAAACTTGCGCGTAATTGCAGGCCTTTACTTCAACCCGAATCAGGTCGTCGCAACAAAAAAATCTGGAATTGAGCAGGTCGCAGATGTAAAAGGAAAACATTTTGCGGTAGCCGCAGCAGGTTCATCAGTTGAGGGCGAATGCAAAAATCACTTTACCGCCGCAGGAATCAACTATCCGCAAGACATTCAGGCTGAGTACATCGCTTTTGGTGATGCGGCCGACATGCTCCAGAACGGAACAATTGACGGCGCATGGATTATGAGCGGTGCTCCGGCAGCAGCTGTAAGCCAGGCTTGTTCGGCAGGCTGCCATCTCGTAAACATCGGTGATGAAGTAATTGCATCTTTGCAGAAAGATTATCCGTGGTACGCAAAATTTACGATTCCAGCCGGTACTTACCCGGGACAGGACGCTGACATTCAGACTTCGGCAATCAAAATGGTTATGTTCACTTCAACAAGCCTCGACGAAGAAACAGTTTACCAGCTCACAAAAACTCTCTGGGAGCACATCGACGAGCTGGGACAGGCTCAGAAAAACCTCAAAGGCCTCACACCGGAAGCCGCAGTAGTTGACATCGCAGGCCTTCCTCTCCACGACGGTGCCGCAAGATACTACAAGGAAGCTGGGATTATTCAGTAAAATTTAGGCGTTACCCGCCTTACGGCGGATCAGGCTATTCGAGCACTTCCGTTGTCGTGCTCGTTCGGTTCCGTGCTTTCGCACTCCATTGCTTCATTCACTACGCTCATTCCGCAACGGCTTACGCCGCCTTCCGTATCCTTAACGCTTGTTGATTGTACGAGAGAATATCTAATACAAGAATCCCAAAAGCCATATTGGGATTCTTCGTTCTGTTCCATATTCAATGTTATCAGCAAGAATATAGGAATCCGAAACATCTTTTATCTGTTTTCGTTTTTTATTTTTACCGCCAACTTCAAATGTATATTTTTGGTCTACAAAAAAATCGCTCTGTTCCGAAAACAAAACTTCATGATTATGCGAAAGCTGATTAAACACAAATGTTTCACGAACATTACCTATATCTGTCTGGGCATCATCAAACATAAACATAAGATTTGTGTTTTCAAGAAAAATTTTGTCCGGTTTTTCAAATGTTCCAAGTCCACGAGTCTGCTTAAAAACTTGATAAATCAGTTTTGATTCTTCCAGATATTCAAAATATTGCAATAAAGTCTGCCGTGCAATTTGAATGGAATAAGCAAGTTCTGTTACATTTGGAATAAATGGTGCCGATTTTCCAATTACAGCAAGTAGTTTTTTGATTTTTACGATGTATGCGACATCCACTTTTCTAAGAAACGGAAGCTCAATTTCAAGAATCAGATTAACCGTTTCATTTAAGCGGGTGTAGTAATCATCAATTCCTTCAAGAAAATACGGATAATATCCGTGCTTAAGATAAGCATCGAAATATTCAAAGGGTTTTATTTTAGAAACAATTTGAGCCGAAAGATTTTCATTATTCTTCAAGATTTCTTCAAGAGACAAAATTGGAAAATCAGTTTTTGCAATAAGATTCAAATATTCCCTGAAAGAAAGCCCCTGCAAATTATACACAAGCGCACGACGACTCAAATCAGAGCGAGCATTCAAAATCTCAAGTAAGGAAGAACCTGTAAAAGCCACATGCAGTTCAGGATAATCATCATAAATATTTTTAATCACCCGAGACCAGTCTGGATATTTGTGAACTTCATCTAAAAAAAGATAGGTTCCACCTCTTTTTACAAAACTATCAACAAAATCAAGAAGTGAATTATCAGAAAAATATAGATTATCAAGACTCACATAAAGTACTTTGTCCAATGATTCTGAAAATGCTTTTTTTATATGCTGGAGAATAAGTGTAGTCTTTCCAGTTCCTCTAGAACCTCGAATACAGACAAGTCTTGCGTCCCAGTTAATCTGGCTCTCCAAGCTACGCACAAAAGACATATCTGTTGAGACGATTTTCTTACGAAATATTTCTATAAGCTTTTCCATGTCTTATACTATATTCCAAAAGTGTAAAATTGTTAAGTTCAGTTAACGATTTTGGAGAGAATTTGTTAACTAAAGTTTCTGTTTTTGATTTGTTCAGCAGGCTTTGGAGCGAATGGCGTTACCCGCCTTACGGCGGGTCAGGCTACTACTGGTTCCGTGCTTTCGTACTCCATTGCCTACGGCAACGGCTTCGCCGCCTTCCGTATCCTTAACGCTTAATGCAAAATGGCAATCCAGCAACTGTTCATGTTCCTAGTGCGGAGATATGGGGGACGTTAAAGTCGGGAAGATAGCTCAAAAGCAAAGTTTCCTCTGCCGAAGGTTTACGACTTTGGCCAAGTGACAAAACCCTCACAAAACTTGCTAATGTTCTTGAAATTGAAATATATAAATTATTCGTTCCACAAAAACTTTCTTTACAATCTGAATCTATTGAAGAATTAAAACATGCAGTCGTAAAAACTGTTGAAGGATTTGTTCACGACACTTTGCAGGATTGGGAAAGGAGATAAAGTCAAAATCCATTCGGGGCGTTGCGGGGTACGGTTCAGGCAAAGCCTTCACCGAGACTCGACTACAAACTCGTCTCACGAGTTTGTTAGCCTAGTGGCGATCGTCTCCCTCCCCCGCTAGAAGGGGTAGCGGAAAAGCCATAGGCTTTGGAGCGAGGGGAAGACTTTCCCCTTTTCCCTGCCTTACACCGACAACACACACGGTTCATTGTAAAACGGAATCAGCGTGTCATGTGTTAAAAAAGTAAGTCCATCAGCCTTTGCCTGCGACAATAAAAGTCTATCAAATGGATCATGATGTTCTGGCGCATTATCAGGTCTAGAAAGAGTATCTAACGTAAAAATGTGCCTTTGATACAATGGATATTCACTAAAACTCTGTTCTTCACAAAAATTGACAAAATCTTGCGCAGAAAGTGTGAGCTTATCGGGTTTTCGTCCATGCTTTATGGCTACTTCCCAAACAGACACAAGACTAAAATAGATTTCATTGTTTTCATCATCTATAAGTTCACGAGCTTTTTGAGGAAGTCGCGTGTCACCTGTCAAATACCATATTATTATGTGTGTATCACAAAGAATTCTCATCAGACAGCTCCAAATAATTTTGCAATTTCTTCGTTATCTTCGTCAAAATCCATTGGATACAAAAACTTTCCTTTTGCACTTCCAAACTGGCGTTTTTTATGGAGAATTTTTGTTGTCTCTTCTTGCATTTTTTGATTGCGCTGCATAATTTTTGCGAGAAATTCCATAATAGCAAGTTGTTCAGTAAACGAAAGAAGTTCCAGCTGGCTTTCGAAATTTCTTAATTCCATTGCTGACATAAAACACCTCCAGTTTGTAAGATACTTATAGTATAAAGCCTTTTATTGATAAAATAAACAATTACGACGAAGATTTACTTTCCGTCCTTATGATACTGATATGCGCCTTCAATTGCGTGAATCAAATCCACAATCAGTGAATTGTAATGCACTTTTACGTTGTAGAGTTTTGCCTGCTCTACGATTGCGCCGTTGATGGCGTCGATTTCGGTCAGGCGGCAGTTCATGACATCCTGACTCATTGAAGAATAACCTTTTCCCGCATCCTCGCAGACATGATGGACCATATTCAAAACTTCGCGGTACGAAAAATGTGTTCCGTCGGCTTCGGCAACATCGACTGCCTCACAAATCATTTTTTCGGCAAAATCCCAGGCATATTTGTTTTCTATCATTGAGCCGATTGGTGCTCTCGTGATTGCCGTGAATGTATTGATTGAAAGGTTTACGAAAAGCTTGCTCCAGATAACCCGCTGAATGTCGTTCGTCTTTTCGACCTTAAAGCCGCATTCTTCGAGAATTGCCTGAATTTTGTCGAGATTCTTGTTATTTTCCAGATTGCCTCGACCTGCTTATCGAAACTGTCGAGCATAATGACTTCATGCTTGCGGCTGAGATATGCTCCGTAAAGACAGCCCATTGCACCTGAACCGATAATAACAATTTTCATTTTTCGCCCCCCCCCGAAAATTTTTTAATTTAGAAAAATTATAGCACTATGTTTAATTCTTCACAAATTCTGCAATCTCTGTTTGGTTTCGGGGGTCGTCTTTTATTTCATCTGTGCGACAAACCACTTGTAAATTGAATCGACTCGCGCGTTGAAGGAATCAATCATCTTGTTTTCAAGCATTGCGATTCGCGGATAATAAGCCTGAACCATCAGATAGACAAGGAAATAATCTCCCTCATCCACGACAACAAGATTAATCTTTACATTGTGAGCCTTTGCGGCAGTGATTGGCCCGAACTTCAACGGCTCAAAATTATCAAAGCACACGCTGACTTCTTTTTCACGCTCATGATAATCGAGCTTGTAATAGCACTCGCCGAACGAATTATCATCCTGCATACAGTAAAGAGTTTTTCCCTCAGCACTTCCTTCCGTATCGTCCGGGATTTTTGTCTTTTCGCTCGGTGATTTTACAAGATATGCTTCATGATAAAGAGTTTCCCATTTTTTGTGGCGGTTCGAATAATATTCCGTGCCTTTCATCGTAGAAATAGAACGGATAACTTTTGAGACTTTAGCTATATTGATGTCAGAAAGCTGTCCGCCATTCTCTGTAAGACTTTTTTTGTCGAAATAGAACAGTTTTTCCGTAGTAAGGCGGGGTTTTTCGGAATTATCCCAGTGATTTATTGCAAGGGAAGAAAGTTCCGTATCTGGAGTAAATTGAAGCTCCACTTTGTTGCCATTCAGAAAGACTTTTTGAAGTTCCCCTTCAGCCTTAACCTTTTTAAGAAGGGCAGGGGAGATGCTCTGTGCGTACAAGCCCGATGCGAGCATGGCAGTTATGAAAATTGAAAGTAATTTCTTCATATTATTAAAATGAATAGATTTAAGTGTTGTTACAAAATTCAAAAAAAATTCCCCACAAGAAAATGTGGGGATAAAGTTTTTAGTATGTGCCTTTGTAGATAACTCGTACCTGTTTGTACAAGCCTTCGCCTTCGCTCTTTGTCTCGATGTCGTTGAAGTCATTGAGCGTTGTGTGAATCAAGCGACGCTCGAACGGATTCATCGGCTCAAGAAGAATTGAAGTTCTCTTTGTACGAACTTTGTCTGCTGTTGTGTAAGCGAGGTGAACAAGATTTTCCTCACGGCGAACACGGTAGTTCTCTGTGTCCAAAATTACGCGGACATCTTCACGACCGAGGTGACCTGCGTAAACATTTGCCAAAAGCTGGAGAGCGTCGAGGTTCTTTCCTTTACGGCCGATAAGGATTGAAGAGCTTTCTGAGCTGAGTTTAAGCCCAAGTTTGCGCTCCTCACGGAACATGATTTCAACTGTAGCCTCGTAACCCATTTTTGCGATTACATCAGAAACAAAAGTTGTGAGCTTCTGCTCGAACTCGTCCTGTGGAATCGGATTGCCCATAACGCGTTTTGCAGTCTCAACCGGGCTGTCTTTTTCGTCATCATATTTTACGCCTGGTGTTGCTTCGTCTGTATGAACGCGGATTTTAACATAGCCAGATTTGAACAATGTCTTTTTCTGTGTCTCGATGATTTCAACATCAAACTGATCGCTTTCAAGACCAAGCTCAATTGTTGCCTTTTCAATAGCGTCTTTTTCGGTTTTGCCCTCAAATTCGTAAGTCATATTTATCTCCTTGAAGGTGGCTTAGACTCAGCTCAGCCACCGCCATATTTTATTTTCGTTTTTTATTCTGAACGAGCTTCAATTTTGGCTCATCTTTTTTGTTCTTCATCATTTTGTTGATGACAATCTGCTGACCAAGCTGGAAGATGTTTGAAACAGTCCAGTAAAGGAGCAATCCGGCCGGTGCATTGTAGAACAGGAAGAAGAAGAAAATCGGCATACCGTACATCATCATCTTCATCTGAGCTGCGTTTGTGCCAGTTGCTGTGCCACCGTTTCCTGTGATTTTACCGAACAAAAGCTGAGAAATTACATAAATTACCGGCAAGATTCGAATCTGATTCCAGCCAAGGATTGGCAGGCCGTGCTCGAAAACAGGACCAATTCGGTCGCCCTGAGAAAGATCGTCAATCCAGCCGCTGATGAAAGAAGCACCGCGGAACTCAAAGTAGTTGTTGAAGAGGTTGTACATAGCGAACAAGATTACGAACTGGAAAATCATTGGCAGACAGCCGCTCATCGGGTTGTAGCCGATTTCCTTGTACATCTTGGCGGTTTCCATCTGCAATTTCTGCGGATCGCCTTTGTATTTTGCCTGAAGTTCCTGCATTTTCGGCTGGAATTTCTGCATTTTCTGAGTGCCTTCCAAGCTCTTCTTTGTGATTGGGAAAAGCGCGCACTTCAAGATAATTGTAACGATGATGATTGAAACGCCCCAGTTGTGAACAAGCTTGTTGATGTTCTCCAAGAGGAATTTAAGCACGACTTCGAGCCAGTACAAGAATCCTGAAGTCTGCAAACTCTCGTTGAAGTGAACTCCGCTCAAGCCCCATTCATTTTTGTCCTCAGAAACATAATTCTTAAGCTCTGATTCGTTGCGTGGACCAGCGTAGATGTAATACGTGTCGTTTGTTTCTTTTTTGTCCGTTGGTTTTCGGGTCATTTTGACCTGTGCGTTAGTTGCGTCGCCAACTTCAATCTCTGAGTTGTAAACGACTGTGCTGGACATTGAAGTTTTGTTCTCCGGATAAACGATGAACTCGAAGTATTTTCCTGCCATTGCAGTCCAAACCCAGTCACGCTCGTAATTTTTTGTCTGTTTTGAGCCGAGACGAGTCTTTTTTGCTTTTTCGCCGTTGAATGAAACAAGCTCGCGGTACTCGTAGCGGTCCATTTTTGGATTGAATTTCGGGCCGACCTGTGGAGCTGTTCGGAGAGTGTAAGCCGCACCGCCAACATCAAGACCTTTGAAATTCTCGTCGCCGTCGATTGTAACTTCAAGCTTGAAAGTGTAGTCATTCGGTTTGAAAGTGTATTTTTTTACGAGAGTGAATTCGCTTTCTGTGCCGTCTGCATTTTTTGAAGTGAATTTTTTGAAGAAGCCGATTGTGTAATCATCAAGTTTTTTTGCTGTAAAAATGTCATCGATGATTGGACGGGTTGCGCCACCAAGCGAAAGGCCGAATGCACGGTTCTTTTCTGAAAGATTTTCGATAAGCTCAACACCTTTGCCAGTGTCAACGTCACGGTTTTTGAGCGCGCCACGGTCATCTTTTTCGATAAGCTCGTAGCTTATGATGTCGCCGCCACGGTTTGTAAATGTGACTGCAACTTTGTTTGTCGTGATAGTGAATTTTTCTTCGGTGAGATTTTCTGAATCAGAAACTTCTGAAACGATTGAAAGGTTTTCTTCGATAGAAGAATCCTGTTTTTCTGACTCGCCGGTAGCCTGATTCTCTACGACCTCAGTTGTCTGCTCGGTCTGAGCCTGCTGCTCCTGAGGCTTTGGCGGGAACAAAATTGTCTGTGCCGCAAAGAATCCGACAAGAACGACAGTCGAAAGGCCGATAGCCCATACGGTATTTTTTTCCATTATAAAACATCCTGATGCCAATTAATGGCAGTAATTTTCGCTGTTAATGATTTTCACGGAACCGGATCGTAACCGCCTGGATGAAAAGGAGTGCATTTTAAAATTCGTTTTGTCGAAAGATACATTCCTTTGACCGGGCCATGCTTTTGCAGGGCTTCCAAAGCATAGGCCGAGCATGAAGGATAAAACCTGCAGCAAGGTGCTTTGAGCGGAGAGATGAACTTTCGGTAAAAGCGAATCGGTAGACATAAAATGAATACGAGTGCGTTCTTCATTCTTTGACTAAACCAGCTTTTTCACACAATGTACGAAATTGAACACACCGCGTGCTGAACGAGTCTTTCTCGGAAGGGGGATATACCAGAAAAAGCATATCATATCCGGTGTTCAGGTGTGCTTTTAAATTACG
>NZ_JAFRNB010000149.1 GCF_017430385.1 Treponema sp. | reverse complement strand
GACTATATGCTTGATTCATGTTTCCGTTATCAGTCTTACACTGGTTTTACGCTCACTTTCCGGGGCGGTTATTCCTTTAAAACGACCAGGCTGGACGAACTTGCTGATTATGTTCCTCTTTTGCATGACCATTATCCTGTTGCGGGAATCAGAATTGAAAAAATCTTCTCGAACGGTTTTGAAATTTACTACGAGCATAGTACGCATGATTTTTACCGGTATCCGATTTTCTGTACGCCAGAATACACTCTTGGAGCCGCGATAAATCTTGATTCTGGGCTTCGGTTTGCGGGCGAGACAGAGCTTCGTTTCACTGACCAGTACACTACCGCACCTTATCTGGAAGGGCTGATTCTTCGTATGACAGCGAGGTACACATTTTGAAAAAATTTAGAATCAGTTCGATTTTGCTGACATTTTTTGCCGTAATTTTTTTCTCAATTTTCTGCGTTTCTTGCAATTTCGGATTTTTCTGGGGACTTTTTGGCGAAGAAAATGTTGATGAACGTTCTTCTTCGATGACGGACTTAAATTCCCTCAAACCGGATTTTTCAAAGCAGAATTTGAAGGCTCCGAAAGACTCAAATCACACTTATTCTTTCGTTATCATCACGGATGTTCATTTTGGCTCAGGCCGAACCGAAGACAGCGATGTGGATGAGGATTTCCTGAAATGGATTTCGCTTCGATTTGATACTTACAAAGATTCCAATCCTGAAAAAGTTCCGCGATTCATTCTTAATTTAGGCGATACTGCTGACGGCGGACATGATTCTGAATACAAGGAATATCTTGAATTTGAAAACAAAATCAAGACAATCGCAAAAGAAAAAATCGGCGACAACGACTATAAAATCTATTCGATTCTCGGAAATCATGACCTTTATAATAACGGCGTGACCGGCTTCAAAAAATATTGCTTCCCGTACATTTCAAGCTATTTTTTCAATCTGGATTCTGATTCTTCTGATTCGACGAGCGGAATCAGCTTTTATTTCCTGGACACTGCGAACGGCACTTTGGGAAAGAGCCAGCTCGATGATTTCAAGGAAAAAACTTCTTCCGATCCGTGCCCGAAAATCGTCCTCAGCCATTATCCGATTTATGCAGGGGCTGAAGACCCGGTTGCAATTCTTATGCGGATTCAGAATTCGATGGAGCGCAACACGATTTTAACTTATTTTTCACGATACAATGTCAAACAGGTTTACGACGGCCACATTCACAAGAGTTTCGGATTTGATTTCAAAAAATTCCGCGAGGACTCACTTGATGCGTTCAAGAACGGTTTTTGTGCGGTTATCACGGTCAATGAAAAAACTCAGACTATGCACACTGAAGTCGTAGAACTTTGATTTAATTAGTCTTTTTCTCCCATTCGACTTCCACCATTCTGTTTTCGATGTTCTGAATTCGCTGGAAAGTGAGACATGTCGCCTTATGGATTCGCAGGCCTTTTTTGTTTGTGTAGCCCACGATTAAATCACCCGGCTGTGGATTGCAGCATCCTGCCAGATTGTAGGTGAAATTTTTCATTCCTTCGACGATGATTCTTCCTGTGTAACGGTTGCGCTCTGCAATTTCAGGATTTTCGCCTTTTACGGATCGCTTCTTGCGTTTTTCTTCCTGAATTGCTCGGCTTCGCTCGTTCTGTGCGTCCAAATCTCTTGCGCGCTGTTCCGCCGCTGCTTTGTCCTCAAAAGTGGGATCGTTTGCCAGGAGCCACGAATGAATCCTTGAACGAGCCTTGCTTGTTTTGACAACTTTGAGCTGGTTTTCTGTTGGATGAGCCTGAGGGTTCGTGATTACTTCGATAATCTGAGTGTTCTGGAGCGGTTGTGTAATCGGAATGATTTTGCCGTCTGCCTTTGCACCGACAATCTTTTCGCCCACGCCAGAGTGAACATGATAAGCAAAATCAATCGCGCAGCTTCCTTGTGGCAAATGAACTACATCGCCTTTTGGAGTGAAGACATAAATTTCATCACCCAGCAATTCGCCCTTAAGCTCTGCAAAGAAATTCTCGTCGCTGAGGTTTTCCTTTTTGAGATTCTGGAGCTGATTGAAAATTCCAAGAGAATTGACATCAACCTTGTCGTGGTTCATGCCTTTTTTGTAAAGCCAGTGAGAAGCCACGCCGTGCTCAGCCATGTTATGCATGTCGCGGGTACGAATCTGGATTTCGAGCGGCTTTCCTTCGCAGACGACCGTCGTATGAAGCGACTGGTAGCCGTTTGACTTTGGCATGGCGATATAATCTTTGAAACGACCGTCCATCGGCTTCCATAAACCGTGCACGATTCCAATCAGAGTGTAACATTCGGCATTTGTTTCGCAGATTACGCGCAGAGCAAGCAAGTCATAAAGAGAAGAGGCCGGTACATTCCTTTTTTGCATCTTCTTATATATAGAATAAAAATGCTTTGCGCGGCTGGAAATGCTCACTTTGATTCCAACCTTTTCGGCTGATTTATAGATTGCGTTCACTGCCTTTTCGAGATAGCTTGCCCGTTCGTCTTTTTTGGTGGCGACGATAGCCTTAATCTGCTGGAAAACATTCGGATTTGAATATTTGAGGCTCAAGTCTTCGAGCTCATTTTTGACGCTCTGCATACCGAGCCTGTCTGCGAGCGGTGCCCAAATGTCGATTACCTCCGAGGCAACGAGACGCTGCTTTTTTTCTTCGATTGATTTGAGATTGCGCATTCGGTCGAGGCGGTCTGCAAGTTTTACAAGAATGACCCGCACGTCGTCAATCATCGCGAAGAGCATTTTTCGGATTGAGTCAGCCTGCTGAATCGTGGTGGCATTGATTTTCATGCCTGTGATTTTTGAAGTGTCCTTGACGATTTTGTAGACTGTCTCACCGAACTTGGCTTTTACTTCGTCGTGCGGAACACCTTCAATTTCAAAGATTGAGTGCAGAAGTCCTGAAATAACGGAGTCAATATCAAGCTGCCCTTGCGCCAGAATTGCCGCGACCCGCATCGGATGGAGATAGTATGGAAGACCGCATGCACGTGTGAGACCTTCTGTTTTTTCGCACAGATAATCCCATGCGAGCGAAAACCGGCTTTTCTGTTCATCAGAAAAATTGTCGAAAGTCTTAAAAAACTCGGCCAAAAGAATCTTCGGGTCGGTCTCAGTATTGTTTGTCGCGATGTCAAATCCCATATTTCCCCTCTAATATAAGATACCAAAAATCCTATTAAAAGACTAGATAAATCTATTGTATTCGTAGAGAGGGCGTGTCCCTTCAGGCCGGGCTTTTCGGGGTTCCGCTATTCGCTCCATTGCCTGCGGCAACAGCTTCGCTGCCCCTACAATCCCTCACGCGTTTACAAAAAATTTGACATCCCAAAAAATCGGACTTATTCTAAATTCAGAAAGTATATACAAAAGGAGTGTATCACATGAAAGGATTTGCTGTTATTGAGCCTGGTAAAGTAGGCTGGATTGAAGTTGAAAAGCCTGTTGCAGGCCCATTGGATGCTGTGTTAAAGCCAATTGCTGTTGGCGTTTGTAGTTCGGACATCCATGCTTCTGACGGTGGAGCGGGGCCAATGAAAAACCGAATCCTCGGCCATGAAGCAGTAGCTGAGGTCGTTGAGGTTGGTAATCTCGTAAAAAGATTCAAGCCTGGCGATAAAGTTGTAGTTAACTGCGTTACTCCGGACTGGGAGCAGCTGGCTGTTCAGGAACGCTACGGAAACAATACTCATGATGCCGGTTTTGCTAGTGGATTCAAGTTCTTGATGAGCAAAGACGGTGTTTGGGCTGATTTCTTCCATGTAAACAATGCTGATGCAAACCTTGTTCTCATGCCGGAAGATGTTTCCCTTGAAGACGCTTTGATGACAACTGATATGATGTCCACAGGCTTCTACGCTTCGGAGATGGCTGACATTCAGTTTGGTGATACTGTCGTTATTTACGGAATCGGGCCTGTCGGTCTCATGGCACTTGCAGGAACTGCACTTCGTGGTGCCGGTCACATCATCGGAATCGGAAGCCGCCCGAACCTTGTTAAACTTGCAAAAGAATTCGGTGCAACGGGCATCATCGACTACCACAACGGTGATGTTGTTCAGCAGATTGTTTCAAAATACGGTCAGGTTGACAAATGTATCATCGCTGGCGGTAACTGCTCGGCAATGGCAGACGCTTTGAAGATGGTTCGCCCGAACGGTATAATCTCAAACGTAAACTTCTACGACGGAATGGACACTTTCAATATTCCGGCTCCGCTCTGGGGCCTGGGAATGAGCGATGTAACGATTCGCGGCGGATTCTGTCCGGGCGGTGCAAGAAGAATCGAGCGTCTTCTTAAGCTGATTCAGACAAACCGAATCCATCCGGGAAAAGTTTTGAACATGAAGTTCGAAGGCTTCGAGAATCTTCCAAAGGCATTCCAGGCAATGCACGACAAGCCAAAAGAACTCATCAAGAGCTATGTCATTTTGTAAGGAAAAGGAAGGGCGGATTAATCTGCACTTCCCTAAATCTTAAAAGGGGGTGAATGAGATATGAGTGATGGCGTAATAGAGCGACTCATGGCCATTCGCTCTCAAAAAGGTATTGATAAAGCCATGTCACATTCTGGTGCAGGCTCTTCTGGCGAATCAGAAAACCAAAAACGCATCAGAATGTTTGAAAATATCGAAAACGGAAGTGAATGTCGCTGCCCCGCCTGCATGGGGCTTTTCCTGGAGCTAGGGAAGAGAGGTTGAGAAAAGAAAATGCACAATTTAAGCCCTGCCTTTGGCGGGGTTTTGTTTTTGGGAGCCACCGTGGATTTGCTTCTACAATGTGCAAAAAATTATGAGCAACTTTTGAATTGTAAGTATCATTTTGTTATTGGTAGAAAAGGTGTCCTATATGATTTTGAACTGACATTTCAAAAAACTGATTTTCATCATCTTGCCGGTTTACATAAATTAACGGATAAGCGAATCCTCCAGCACAATGCTCGAAATACTATTCATGGACCTTTTTCTATTACTGCGAAAATGGAGCCATATAAAACATCCTTAACAGCAAATAAAATCTCAAAATATCTCGCAAAATGCCCGCCCCGCCGTGTAGCCCCGGAGTTACCGCTTGCGGTAATGAGCGTGAGCGAAGGGCGAAAGGGCGGCAGCCGGTTGATTGGCGCAGAAAAAAATAAAATTTGACGGCAGCCGATTGCTGAATTATACTAATCTTTGACTTAATAGTAAAAAAATAAGTCTGCATTACAAAAAAATTGATGCAACAAAAAAGGAGGTACACTGTGCAAAGATTTACTTTGCCTCGTGATTTGTATCACGGAAAGGGAGCGCTTGAGGCACTCAAATCACTCAAAGGTAAGAAGGCTGTCATCTGTGTTGGTGGCGGTTCTATGAAAAAGTTCGGATTCCTTGACCGTGCCGAAAAATATCTTAAAGAAGCCGGAATGGAAGTCGCTTTGATTGACGGAATCGAGCCAGACCCATCTGTAACAACCGTTATGAACGGCGCAAAAAAAATGCTCGAATTCCAGCCTGACTGGATTGTTGCTATCGGCGGCGGTTCACCAATCGATGCTGCAAAGGCAATGTGGATTAAATACGAGTACCCGAACAGCACTTTCGAGGATATGTGCAAGGTATTCGGCATTCCAGAGCTTCGCAAAAAGGCTCATTTCTGTGCTGTTTCTTCAACTTCTGGTACTGCTACAGAAGTTACGGCATTCTCAATCATCACTGACTACGACAAAGGTATCAAATATCCAATCGCAGATTTCGAAATCACTCCAGATGTAGCAATCGTTGACCCGGAGCTTGCAGAGACAATGCCTCAGAAGCTCGTTGCTCACACTGGTATGGACGCAATCACTCACGCAATCGAAGCTTATGTTTCAACTGCAAACTGCAACTACACAGATCCTCTCGCATTGCACGCAATCAAAATGATTCAGGCTGATTTGGTCAAATCATACAACGGCGACATGGCTGCCCGCGACAGAATGCACGACGCTCAGTGTCTGGCTGGTATGGCTTTCTCAAACGCATTGCTCGGTATCGTTCACTCAATGGCTCACAAAACTGGTGCCGCATTTGAGGACGTTGGCGGATTGCACGCTCACATCATTCACGGAGCTGCAAACGCAATGTATCTTCCGAAAGTCATCGCTTTCAACGCAAAAGACCCGACAGCTGCAAAACGCTATGCCGTTATCGCTGACTTCATGGGATTGGGCGGTTCTTCTGAGAAAGAAAAAATCGCCAACCTCATAAAGTATCTTCGCGGCATGAACGACGACCTTAAGATTCCTCACTCAATCGGAACTTACGGCGCAGACAGTTATCCTTGCGAAAAAGGCTTCGTTCCAGAGGACACCTTCCTCAAACGCCTGCCAGAAATCGCAAAGAACGCAATTGCCGATGCTTGTACTGGCTCAAACCCACGCCAGCCAACGCAGGAAGAAATGGAAAAACTTCTCAAGTGCTGTTACTACGACACAGAAGTTGATTTCTAATTATTAGGGTGTGACCGCCGCTTAACAGCGGCGGTCGTGCTTTCCGTGGTTCCGTGCTAACCGCACTCCATTCCTTCGCTTCGCTGCGGAACTGCTTCGCAGCCACTCCAATCACTCACACGACTGTCAACGACTTTTTTTTACTTCACAAATATGTTATAATTCTATCCATGAACGTCATTGTTTCAAAAAGTAAATTATCTGGGGCAATCACTGTTCCCGGTTCCAAATCTCATACAATCCGTGCGCTTTTGCTTGCGACTATTGCGAACGGTGTTTCTCATATCAAAAATCCTTTGCCTAGTGCGGACTGTCTTTCAACGGCGGCGGCAGTTCCTTTGATTGGTTCGGAAGTCGATTTGAATCTTTCAACCGAGGGCGAGCCTGGCACGGAATGGATTGTTGATGGAGCTGGCAAAAATCTTCATCTTCCTGATGATGTAGTGAATGTCGGCGATTCCGGCTCTCTTTTGTATTTTTTGACCCCGGTTGCGGCTTGCTTTGAGGGCACTTCGGTCTTTACAGGAGACGCGAGCATTCGTAAGAGACCTGTCCTTCATGTTGTGGACGCGCTCAATCAGCTTGGTGCAAATTGTTTTGTAACCCGGCCTGGCACAAACGGCTGTCCTCTGGTAATCACTGGCAGCATCAAAAAAGGCGGCACTGTCCGCACTCCTGGAGAAATTTCCAGTCAGTATATTTCCGGCCTCATGATGGCTGGTATCCTCACAGAAAATCCAATAAAACTCGAGCTTTCAAATCCAAAAGAAACTCCGTATCTCACAATGACCCAAAAGTGGCTTGAAAAGGTTGGCGTAAAATGTCAGATTTCCGAGGATTTCAAGCATATTGAAGTCACTCCCTGCAAGTCTTTCAAAGGCTTTGACGTTACGATTCCTAGCGACTGGGAGGGCGTTGCATTCCCGTTGATTGCGGCACTCATGACAGACAGCAAAATCACGATTGAGAACGTTGATTCCAGCGGCACTCAGGGCGATGATGCGATTGTCGAGATTCTGCAGTCAATCGGCGGTGATATTATATGGGAGAAAAATGAAGAAACTCTCACTGTCGCTGGCGGTAAGTGTTCCAAAGACGGAATAGGCCGGCTTTCTACGGAGAATCTGCCGAATGGGGAACTTCATGTGAATATCTCAGGCTTCCCTGATGCGGTTTGTGCTATTTCTGCAATCGCCTGCTTTACAGAAGGAACTGTGGTTATTGAAGATGCCGCAGTCTGCCGCCGAAAGGAAACTGACCGCCTCAAAGTTCTTAACATCGAGCTTTCTCGGCTTGGTGCTGAGATTGAGGAGAAGGAAGATTCTTTGATTATTCACGGTCATTCGCCGGTCTTAAAGGACGGCTCTCCAAACCCGGCATTCAAAATGCACGGCGGAATTTGCGAGAGCTACGATGATCACCGCATGGCAATGTCGCTTGCCTGCCTGGGGTTGGGCTTGTCGGAGTCAGAACAGCTTATTATAAATGACGCGGAATGTTGCTCGGTGAGTTTCCCGCATTTTTATGACGTAATGAAAACAATCGGAGCAAACTACAAAGAAGAGGTGTAAAAATGACAGACATCGAAATTGCACAGAAGAACAAGATGATTCCAATCACGGAAGTTGCGGCAAAAATCGGAATCACCGAAGATAATCTTGAACTTTACGGAAAATACAAGGCCAAGCTTACTATGGATGAACTCCGTGCATTGCAGAGAAAGGCAAGCGAGCCAAAAAATCGCGGCAAATTGATTTTGACTACCGCGCTTACACCAACTCCTGCAGGCGAGGGCAAGTCTACTGTCTCTATCGCCCTTGGTGACGGTCTCAATAAAATCGGCAAAAAAGCCGTTATCGCGCTCCGCGAACCTTCTCTTGGTCCTTGCTTTGGCGTAAAGGGTGGTGCCTGTGGCGGCGGATATGCACAGATTGTTCCGATGGAAGACATCAACCTTCACTTCACCGGCGACATTCATGCAATTTCAATCGCAAACAACCTGATTGCGGCTCTTATCGACAATCATATCAAGCAGGGCAATCAGCTTGGAATCGACCCGCGCACAATCTCATGGAAACGATGCGTTGACTTGAACGACCGCGAGCTTCGTAACATCGTTGTTGGCATGGGCGGAATCGCAGACGGAATGCCCCGCGAAGACCATTTCTGCATCACTGTTGCAAGCGAGCTCATGGCAATCATCTGTCTTTCAACTTCAATCTCAGACCTCAAAAACAGAATCGACAATATCACGGTCGCAAAGACCTTTGACAAGAGACCTGTAAAATTCGGCGAGCTTAAATGCACCGGCTCAATCGCAGTTCTTTTGAAGGACGCAATCAAGCCGAACCTGGTTCAGACTCTCGAAAAAAATCCTGTTTTCGTTCATGGCGGCCCATTCGCAAACATCGCGCAGGGAACAAACTCTGTCAACGCTACAATTTGTGCGCTCGCAACAGGTGATTATGTCGTAACAGAGGCTGGCTTCGCTGCTGACCTTGGTGCAGAAAAATTCATGGACATCAAGTGCCGGGCTGCAGGCATTTCCCCGGATGTAGTCGTAATCGTTGCCACAGTCCGCGCTCTCAAAATGCATGGCGGCATGGCAAAGGCTGATCTTTCAACTCCGAGCGTTGGCGCATTGCAGGCCGGATTTGAAAACCTTGCAGTTCATATCGAAAACATTGCAAAATTCGGTGTTCCTGCCGTTGTCGCTGTAAACAAATTCATCACAGATACAGACGAAGAAATTGCACTTCTCGAAAAACTTTGTGAGGCCAAAGGTGCAAAGGCCGTTCTCTGCGAAGGCTGGGGCAAAGGCGGCGAAGGTGCCACAGAGCTTGCAAAAGTTGTTGCCGAAGTCGCTGACTCAGGAAAAGCAAAATTCAATTATCTTTATCCGGCAAATCTTTCATTCGTTGACAAAATCAAAATCCTTGCAAAAGAGATTTACCGTGCAAAGGATGTTGACATCGCACCAGCGGCTCTTAAAAAACTCCGTGACTTTGAAGAACAGGGCTACAAAGATTTACCGGTTTGTGTCGCAAAGACCCAGAACTCAATCAGCCACGATCCAAAGCTCATGGGTGCTCCAAAAGATTACATCTTCCCGGTTCGGGACGTTCAGCTTTACTCTGGAGCAGGCTTCGTAGTTGCCCTTGCTGGTGAAATCATGACAATGCCAGGCCTGCCAAAGCTTCCTGCCGCCCTCAACATCGACATCGATGACGACGGCAACATCAGCGGATTATTTTAAAAAGTTAGGAGTGAGGAATTAGGAGTTAGAAGTCAACGAAAAAAAACTCCTAACTCCTAACTTCTAATTCCTAACTACGAGGTATCTATGTTCAAATTCTTTCTGAAAAAAAATTTTTGTGATGGCTGGGATAATTTTTTCTTCCTTGTGCTTTCAAATGTTGTTACGATTCTGCTTCTTGTGGCCAGCTATTTTGCTTTCCGCTTTGCAGACGGAATCAACCCTTATCTTCCGGCTATTGTTTTCATCCTATGCTCTGGAATTCTTATGACTTCGCTCTTCGCGTGGGGAGCGAATGCCGCTAAACTGGCTGATTTCTGCTCTGGTTCTTACGGCCTCTTTTTCTCATCGTTAAAAGCAGTCTGGAAAATCGGCTTTTCTTTCGGGGCTTTGATTGCCGTTGCTCTTCTTCTTGCAAGATTCGCCGTCGCTTACTATCTTATGCTCTATTTCCGTGACGGAAACGTCGTCGGGCTTCTGGTTGCCGCCGCATTGGGCTGGTTTTTGCTCGTTGCCGTGATTGCGCTCCAATGGTTCATTCCGCTCTATTTTTTGCAGGGAAACAACAATTTTTCAAAATGCTTCAAAAAGTCATTCATCATTTTCTATGATAATGTTTTCTTCTCAATCGGTGTCTTTTTGTACAACATCATTTTGCTCGTGCTTTCATGCGTATTTTTCATGTTGATTCCAGGCTTGAACGGAATTTTGCTTTCATCGACAAATGCCCTCCGGCTCCGGCTTTACAAGTACGACTGGATTGAAAAAATGTCAGAAACAGATCCTGATTTTGAGACTAACCGCGACAAACGGAATGAAGTTCCGTGGGATGAACTTTTGGCAGAGGACATGGAATCACTTGGCCCGCGAAAATTGCTTTCGTTCCTTTTCCCATGGCGATAAGATAAATCGGTAAATCAAACTCAGAAAAAGATTCTGAAAATCAAAACTCGCTTTCACATTCAATTATCATTCTCTTGCCAGTAATCGGGTGGGTGAATGATATTTTTTTTGCATGAAGCATGAGCCGCTCGCCCTCGTCGCAATGGCCGTAAAGCGTATCGCCGATAATCGGGCAGCCAAATCCATGAGAATCGCTGCTTGCAAGCCTGAGCTGATGTGTTCGGCCTGTGTGCGGCATGAAAAGGACACGAGTTGCATTCCGGGTAGAGCCGTCTGGTGCATGATACCGCTCTACGCCCAAAATCTCCCATTCCGTGACCGCCGATTTTCCGTTTTCGCTATCCCAAATCTGGTGCGGTCTGTTATCGACATCGAGCCTGAAAAAAAGCTCCATCGTGCCGTGCTGTGCAATTCCCATTTTTGGCAAAACTCCGTCCAAAAGCGCGATATATTCCTTCTGAATTTCCTTCGCCTCAAACTGCCTGTTCAGCTCGCGGTGAGCCTCTTTCGTAAAGCTGAGAATCATGATTCCCGAAGTTTCCATGTCGAGCCTGTGAACCGCCGGCTGTTTAATCTCAACTTTGTCGCCAAAAAGCCGCCTGAACCGCGATTCAATACAATCCTGCTTGTCCTCACCCCGTCCAGGAACGCTCAAAAGCCCGGACTGTTTGTTCACCACGCAAATCGCCTCATCCTGATATAAAATACGCAATCCCAGCATCGCCGGCAAAAGAATCCCGCACCGCTCGTCACAAGGGGGAATTAAATTAGCAGTGTGCAGTGTGCAGGGAGCAGTTGGGCGGTCCGGCTTCGCCGTCACGCTTTCCGCACTTCCGCTGTCGCTCCATACCGCAAGCGGTACGCCTTCGGCGGTGCTACAATCGTTACCGCATCGACATCCTGTCGTGACGAGAATTCCCTGCCCTTCGGACAGTGAATTCTCGCGGTCAACGGTCTTTTCGCCACCTCCATGTGGCACATTTTCTTTAGCGAAAAAATCATATTGCAGTTCTGCCAAGGAGATTGGCATAAGTTCGTGGGAGAAAGCATAGTCCAGAAGTTTTGGTGCGCAGCAATCGCCTGTGCCTGTTGGCGGCAATTTTCCGCCATTGTACATTTCACAAATCTCTTTGAGCGAACGAATTTTTCCATCGATACAATGAAATTTGTACAAATCATGAACTTTTTCAAGCGATAGCGAACACAATTTTTCGCGTTGTTTACGCAATTCTTTTAATTGCTCACTGCTAATTGCTAATTGCTCATTATTAATTTGTTCTGTCAGCTCATGAATCTCTTTATCATTTTCCGAAAGTGCATCCTCAATTTCCTCAGCAGAAACAATCGCTCCCACAAAAACAACTTCCCCAAAAAAATCGTTTTCCGTTTTCCACTTTCCGCTTTCCACTTTCAGTTTTTTAGCGTTTCCAGAGTTCGTCACCAAATTAACTATTTCGCCGTTTTTATCTTTGCAGACAAGTGCCCCGAGCATTACGCCTTGATTTTTGCGTTCTTCGCTTGGGCGGGCAACTTGTACGAGTTCAATTTCACCTGTTTGGAGCGAGAAAATCAATTTTTCGAGAATCTTTGCGGCTTTTTCCTGGGGAAATGGCGGAAACATAGTGTAATTTTGCCCGAATATTGTTTTTTTTACAAGTGAAGCCTACGCAGGATGCGGCGGGCGTCAGTTGCGAAGCAATGAGCGTTAGCGAACCCAAAGCAGCCTGTAGCCGATTAAATTTCGTCCAAATAATTAAGAACTTTCCTGAATTTTCCGAAAATAAAAACGGGTGGATTTAAATTACGCGTTTAAAACGCAAGGAGTATTTTATGAAAAAAAGTATCGATGATCAAAAAGTTATCCAGCAGGTAAAAGGTATTTCGATTTTTCTGGTAATCATTGCTGTTTTTGCATTTTTTATCGGTTCCAGCAAGATTTTTCATTTCAGTGAAACAAATCCTGTAATGTACGAAATCAACTACAACCATCTTTCAAATACAGGTAAACATGTTGCAAACTCAATGAAAAAGACATGCGAAGTTCAGTCAAAAATCCTTGGACCTACACGCGGAAATGGACACGGCGGCTCAAAATTTTTTGACGAAGTTTCTAAAAAACGAAGAAAATAATTGAAGCTGCGAAAAAAAATCGAGCGGCCTGGATGTCGTTAATGCTAATTTTAAGGTGGGAAAATTATGACAATTATAATTGATGACTCAAAAATCGTTGGCAATGTTAAAACTGTTGCGATTCTGCTCGTGATTGCGGCAATTTTTACATTTTTGGGGCTTTCGAGCAAGGTTTTTCATTTCAGCGAGTCAAATCCTGTGACTTACGAGATTAATTACAACCGACTTTCAACTCCGGGAAAAGGCGTTGCTTCTTCAATGAAAAAAACTGGCGAAGTTCAGTCAAAAGTTCTTGGACCTCGTCGTGGCAATGGCAAAGGCGGCTCGAAATTCTTTGATGAAGTTGAGAAAGTTCACGGAAAACCTTCAAAATAAGAGGCGAAAATGAAAGGCCGGTTTGCGCCATCTCCGAGCGGGCGGATGCACTTGGGAAATGTGTATTCCGCCCTGCTTTCTTATCTTTCGGCACGCAAAAAGGGCGGTGAGTGGATTCTTCGCGTTGAAGACCTTGATCGCCAGCGTTGCAAAAAAGAATATTCCGTTCAGCTTCTTGATGATTTATTGTGGATTGGCCTTAAATGGGACAATTTTTCGGCTGAAAACGGAGGCCTTGCTCCTGAATTTTTCCAATCCAATCGAGATTCCTTCTATATAAAAGCTTTTGATTCTCTTTTCGCACAGGGCTTGGTTTATGACTGTTTCTGTCGGCGTGCTGATTTGCTTGCTTCTTCGGCACCTCATGCCAGCGATGGAACTCCAGTTTACTCAGGAAAATGCCGGAATCTTTCTGAATCTGAAAAAAATCTTCTATATAATACGCGTGTTCCGGCAAAACGAATCTTGACTGAGGACAAAATTGTTTCGTTTACAGACGGTCATTTTGGTACACAGAAATTCAATCTTCAAAATGATTCCGGGGATTTCGTGATTCGCCGAGCTGACGGAAATTTTTCATATCAGCTTGCGGTTGTGGTTGATGACGCTCTCATGGGCGTAACTGAGGTTGTGCGTGGCAGGGATTTGCTTTCGAGCACGGCAAGCCAGATTTATCTTTATGAAAAACTCGGATTTACTGTACCAGAATTTTATCATTTGCCTTTGCTAGTGAGTTCGGACGGCCGCAGACTTTCTAAGCGCGACAAAGACATCGACATGGGATTTTTGCGGGGAAACTTTACGCGAGAAGAACTCTTGGGAAAGATTTTATTTTTGTGCGGAATCTTAGAAAAGGAAGAAAATTTGTCGCTCAGTGAAGCCGTCTCTGCTTTTGACTGGGAAAAAGTGAAAAGAACGGATATTTCCTGCTGAGTAATGAACTAATAGGTCAAATGTCGAGTTTTGCAAATTATTGGATAATCACAAAAACAAGCTCTCGACGGGAACATGGCACTGGAATCCACGGTTGTGCGAAATTGGAAATTAGACTCGCTTCGCTCGCTCGCACAAAGTGGATTCGTGCCATAACCCCGCCTACGCTTGTTTTTGCACTGTTCAGCAAATGCAAAACTCGGCATTTTTCCATTCTATGTCTAAAAAGCCGTCGAATGGCGAGTTTTGAACTTGTCGAATATTTCAAAAAACGGCGTGAAGGAATGAAACGGCTTACGAAAGCACTCAGTTTGTGCTGCCGCGTAAGCGGCAAATGTATATAATTACAAGCACAAACTGCGTGCAGCAGGCGAGCCTGCGGTTTCGCTAAGCCGTTTCCACGACTGGAAGCCGTTTTTTGATACAGCCTGTAAATTTCAAAACTCGACATTTGACTTAATAATT
>NZ_JAFRNB010000016.1 GCF_017430385.1 Treponema sp. | reverse complement strand
ATGCTCAGCAGGTGCTGCAACCGGCTGTGGAATCGGCCCGAAAGACCTGGACAAAATCCTCGGTGTTTTCAAGGCATATCAGACTCGCGTTGGAAACGGCCCGATGCCGACAGAATTCAACAACGAAAGTGAAGGAGAACTTTGCGAGTATGTGCGAAAGACTGGCCGTGAGTATGGCGTAACAACAGGTCGTGCCCGCCGCTGCGGTTATCTTGACCTGGTTGCTCTCCGCTATGCCTGCATCACAAACTCAATCGATTCACTTGTCCTTACCCACCTCGACATTTACGACACCTTCGACGAAATCGAAGCCTGCGTTTCTTACGAAATCGACGGCAAAATCGTCACTGACTTCCCGGCAAGCGTTCCCGCAATGGAAAAGGCAAAACCTGTCCTCAAAAAGTTCAAGGGCTGGAAAAAAAGCCTCAAGGAATGTCGTTCTTACGAAGAGCTTCCAAAAGAAGCCCGTGATTATGTAGAATTCATCGAGGACTACTGCAAGACCGAAGTAGGAATTATCTCAGTAGGCTACGAGCGCAACGAGACTTTCATCCGTAACAATCCGTGGAGCAAATAAGTTAAGAAAATTGACCGCACGGAGGCGGTCGAAAGCAAAGCGAGTTTTGGTACAAAACTCGGCCACTTTTTGCGTAGGCATGGAAGCCGGAGCAGAAAAGTGCAAATCCTTGGAACAAATAAGTTAAAATAAAAGCAAAAGGCGCACCTCAATCGGGGTGCGTTTTTTTTGCGCTAAGGATTGTAGCCGCGCCGCAGGCGTTCCGGAGGAATGAAGTGCGTTAGCACGGAACGGCGGAAAGCCTGACCCGAAGGGGAGCGCCCTTTTATTCACAATTCTTTTTAAAATGCCGAAAATAATAGCATGAAATCGTATGCATTTATTTTTTTTGCGGCTATATTAAGCATTTTTATTTCTTGTGAAAAATCTGCACTTACAGAAGATTCTGAAGTCGTTGAGCCGATTCCCGTTGAGACTTTCGTTGAAGGAAAAATTCTTGCCAAAAAGGGCGAACTTTGTCTTTATGGGCGGGATTTTGAAATGCATCCTGTGATTAAACTTTCTGCCGGCGCAGAAATTTCTGTTCTTGAAATTGACGGCGTGATTGATGAAAAATTTATTCCTGAAAAGGGGGAGGTTGGGCTAGAACGAACTAACGATAGTTCTGATTCAGCTGAAAACGCAGACAAAAACGCTCAAACTTCCCAAAAGGGCATAGAATATGTGCATGTCGTGCATGAGAATATGGATTTTTGGCTCGATAAGTCAGTTTTTGCCCTGAATTGCGAAAATGCAGTGGCCATTGAAAAAGCCTTTTTGTATTCAGATGCGGCTTTGACCGAAAAAATGAGCAGCCCCCAGAGTCCTCTAAAATTTGCCTCACTTATTGCAGTCTCAAAATCTCAAGGGGAAAATCCTTCTGAAAATCAAAATGCCATAAAAGTCTTTTTTTATGATTCGGCTGAAAACTCCGTTCGCCAGGCTTTTGTTTCCTCGGCTTCAATCAGTACAAAAATTGATGATATTGTTGTAAGCCAGATTGCCGAGGAATTGAAAGTTACGAAGCGGGCAGTCCCCCGAAATGAACTCTTTGCGAGAGCAGCGAAGTATAAGCCTTGTCAGAAAGTTCTGGCAGCCCTGAACGCGCAAAAAACTGAAACTCAGACGAACAGCTATCAGGAAGTGCTAAAATCGATGCAAAGAATGTCTTTTGGCGTGAATGTGGATGAACTTTTGACCGTAGACCAATCTAAAGATCCTTTCAAGTAATAATGAAAAAACTTGTTTCTTTTCTTGCCGCGCTTTGCCTTTTCCTCGCCGCGATTGAAAATGCGATTCCTAAGCCTCTGCCGTTCTTGCGACTGGGACTTGCGAATCTTCCTGTAATCCTTGCGCTTTTTTTGCTTCCATCAAGAAAGATTTTGCTTTTGGTTTTATTTAAAGTCTTGGCTCAGGGAATTATTTCAGGAACGCTTTTTTCATATATATTTTTGTTTTCTTCGGGCGGGTCATTTGCTTCCGCTCTTGCGATGATGGGATTGTATGCCTTGTGCGGAAATCACCGTAGGAATGAAACTAACGAACGGAAGTTATTTTCTGTTTCCGCTGTGGGAATAACTCTTTTCGGTTCGC
Source organism: Treponema sp. (assembly GCF_017430385.1). Classification (GTDB taxonomy): domain Bacteria; phylum Spirochaetota; class Spirochaetia; order Treponematales; family Treponemataceae; genus Treponema_D. Next base: position 15,910 of record NZ_JAFRNB010000016.1, on the reverse strand, counting down.
TTGCAAGCACTTTTGCCCAGCTTTTTTTGGCTAGATTTATTTTGTTTGGAGAAAATGCAAAGTATATCGCGCCGATTCTGCTTGTATCAGGTTTGATTACAGGTCTTCTTCTGGGAATTTTCGCCGAACTTTTTATGCAGAAGTCGAATTGGTTCAAGGGGCTTTTGACGGATTTTTCCGAGACTGCCACAAAATCTGATGTGGAGAAATCTGATGAAATCTGAAATACTTTTGACAGCCACTGTCTGGCTTTTCGTGCTGATATTTTTTATTGTTGCCTGTGTGAAAGGTCGTCGGATTCGGCTTTTGCCTTCGCTCTTTATCGTGATTTTTGTTACATTTTTTGCGCTTTTGGCACCGTCGGGAGAAGTATTACTAACAGTCGCTAGTTTCAAAATCACCCTTGATTCACTTTTGCTTGGCTTACGAAGGAGCGGAATCTTGGTCGGAATGGTTTTTCTCTCGCGCTTGATTATAAATCCCCAGATGAAAGTAAAAGGAAAAGTAGGAAACAAACTAACGGAAGTTTTCTTTTATCTTAATCTGCTCACCGAAAAGAAAATCAGCTTTAAAAAAGGACATATTATCGAAGCTATAGACGAGAGACTTTGTGAAATCTGGGAAAAGGAATCTACTACTTGTTGATGAGCCAAAGCCCCGCCAGGCAGAGAAGGATTCCCGCGATTTTAGTCAGAGAAATTGCCTCGTGATAGCCAATCATGGCCACAAAAATCAGAGCGATGGCGACAAGCCCGTTTGCCACAGTTGAAAGAGTGCTTACTTTCCAGCCGGCCTTGTAGGCGAAGATAAAGCCCACTTCACGCCCGGTGATGACGATTCCAAGAACGACGGTCGCCCAGTTTGCCAGGCTGAATTCTTTGAGAAGATTCCCGCCCTTTGAAGTGACGAAAAAAGCAAGCGCAGAAAAAAGCGTCGCCACGCCGTAAGTCACGGTCATGGAAGCGTAGGTGTTCATCTGCGGCGGAATTCCCTTGGCGCAAATCTGATAAAGTGTGTTTGAAAAAACGATGACGGCAAGCGGCCAGATGTAGTGAAACATGGTGAATCTCCTGTAAAAATTGAATTGCGTGAGGCTGTATTTCCCAACTTAGTCAACCAGCACTGAATCGCAGAATATCAAAAATTTCTCGTCTGTGCTATACTTTTCTCCATGCCTGATTTTCCCCGCGCTTACGAAAACCTTTCTTCTCTCCCGATTTCGCCTTTCCTGCCAGAAATCTGCTCTTCTCTCAAATCTTCAGAATCCCGCTTTCTCGTGCTGACCGCTGAGACTGCTGCCGGAAAATCCACTGCAGTACCGATTGCCTTGCTGGAGCATTTTGAGGGAAAAATCCTTATGCTGGAACCGAGGCGTTTGGCGGCATCTGCCATTGCTGACAGGCTTTCTGATTTGCTTGGCGAAGAGACTGGCGGGACTGTGGGCTATCGCCTTCATCTTGATTCAAAAGTTTCGGAGAAAACGCGGCTTGAAGTGATTACCGAGGCGATTTTGACTCGCCGGCTTCAGGCGGACCCGCTCCTTGAAGATGTGAATGTGATTGTGCTGGACGAATTTCATGAGCGGTCGATTCATTCAGATTTGGCGCTGGCTTTCTTAAAAGAGACTATGCTTCTTCGGGATGATTTGTTTGTGATTGTGATGAGCGCGACAATAGACTACCGCTCGATAGCCGAATATCTGGGGAGTAAAGAAAATCCCGCCCCGGTCATGCAGATTCCAGGCCGCCAGTTCCCCGTTGAGATTGAATATAAGCCGAATGTAAGCGTAGCCAGGGCGATTTTTGAAGAATTGGGGAAGGATTCTCGGCATGGACGCGAGAAAAAAGCAAGTAAAACTAACGATAGTTTTATAGATAATCAAAGGAACGACACGATTTTAGTGTTTTTGCCGGGAATCTCTGAAATCAGAAAGACAAAATCCGAGCTTGAAAGCTACCTTTCGGAAGCCAACTTTGACTGCGAGATTCTGATTTTACATTCTTCTGTGCCGGTTTCCGAGCAGCGAAAGATTCTCCGGCCTTGCGAGTCAGACTCTCCGAGGCGGGTCATTCTTTCTTCTGCCATTGCGGAAACTTCGCTCACGGTGCCAGGCGTCACGCTGGTCATTGATTCAGGCTTGTGCCGGGTCAATAAAATGAATGTCTCTTTGGGAATGGAACATCTCGTGACCGAAAATGAAAGCCTTTTTAGTGCGGCACAAAGGGCTGGACGGGCCGGGCGGGTGGCGGCGGGAAGATGCGTCCGCCTGTGGAGCGAGCATGACGCGCGGGTGGAGCAGAATCAGCCGGAAATTCTTCGTGCTGATTTGACAGGTCTTGTGCTTGAATGTGCCCAGTGGGGAGCTGGTGAAATAGAAAAACTTGACTGGCTGACAGAGCCGAGTGAGTCAGCCTGGAACGCTGCAAAGTTTTTGCTTGAAAATCTGGATTGCTTAGAATCGTGTACAGACTCAAATGGAAAAAAATCGACAAAAATCACTGAAAAAGGAACGGCAGTTCTGAAGCTTGGCCTGCATCCCCGACTTGCCTGCGTGGCTCTTGCGGGCGGAGCGGAGTCAGTTCTTCCATTTTCTGAATATGCGGAGGCAGCCCCTGAGCGACAGAAAATTTTCGTAGATGACTTGAAGAGGCGATTAAGAGATTGTCGGGGCAAAGCAATGGCGACAACGACAGACAGTGAAAGTTTTGTTCTCGAAGGATTTCCGGATCGGCTTGCCCGGCTTTCCCCTGAAACGACGCCGAACTCTGACCGGGCTGAATATCAGTTTCCCAGCGGACGAAAGGCCTGGCTTAGCCGGGAGCTTTTGTCTCAGGCACGGATTCCCAGCTTTCCGACCTGGCTTGTTGCACCAGAAGTTGACGCTGGTGAGAGAACTGGAAAAATCTATTCATTTGAGGCGATAAGTGACGGACAGGCAGAAGTCTTTTTGAAAAAGCACGCAAAGTCCGAAATCAAAACGGAATTCTTGGGACTAACGAATGGAAGCGATTTTAAGAATCTTTTCGTTCAGAAAAAAGAAATTCTGTCTTACGGTGCCATTATTCTCAAAGAAAAGAAAATGCCGGTCGAGAGCGAGGATTTTGCGTTGGCGCTTTGTGACCTTGTGAGCAAAAAAGGCTTAAAATCCCTACCGCTCGATAGCAAAATAGAGAATTTTTTGCTCAGGGTGGAATTTTATATCAAAAATCAGCCTCAAAACGGTCAGACAGGGCTTGTTTCAGTATCAGAATTACAGAAAAAGTTTGATTCTTTGGCTCAAAATGCGCAAGAATGGTTACGACCGTTCGTTAAGTCACAAAAAATCAACGCTCAGGATATTTATGATGCCCTTTACTGGTATCTTGAAGGAAGTGAGACTGATTCAAAAGTTCCCCTTCAAATCAATCTGGCTAACGGACGGAAGCGAAAAATTGTCTATGAAAAAAAAGCGGACGGAAGCATACAGCCCACGCTGGAAATCATAATTCAGCAGATTTTCGGTTGCTTTGAGACCCCAAAGATTTTGGGCGTTCCCGTCCTTTTGAAACTTCTGTCTCCTGCAAGCCGCCCTCTTCAAATCACGGACGACCTGGAGAATTTCTGGACAGGGGCATGGCTTGAAATCTGCAAGGAAATGAAAGGCCGCTACCCCAAACATAAGTGGGATTATCGGGTGCTTACTGAATAATTCTGCCAATTCCTGCTCATACCTTATGTTGGATTCCCATCTGCCGATGAGGTTTACAGGGGGGGGTAAAAAATGAATTTTGGAATCTGCCGCAAAAGAATAACTTCATTATTATTCGCCTGTTACAATCGTAGTTCTTTTTATAAAGATTCCAAGAATGTTGGTCGTTCTTGTATCTATAGTGGCAATTTTTGTTATTCCTCCATTCTCCGCTGCTGTGCTCATGCTTGCATCAGCTGCGATTGGAATTCCAAACAGAAATACACCTGTGGCCTCGCCCCGTTTTTCCATGTTGGCATCTGAAATGACTGCATTTGAACCGAAACCATATCCAGGCTTTGTCGTGGTACAGCCCGACATAAAAATGCACACTGTAAAAATTGCGAACAAAATAAATATTAATTTTTTCATGTAGCTTCCTCCAGAATCCTTTTAATTTGAAACTTCAACAATAAGATCCGATTCTTTTTTACTTACAGAATACTGATAGCTTTTTTTATCCTGCACGCTAAAGGCAAAATATCGGTAGAACTGAATTTTATTCACATAAGTTTCCATTGATGTACTTCCATTTTTTAATTGTGCGACCCCGATTTTTTCCCATGAATCTGACTTCGAGACACGGGCATAAACATCTACCGCTGAGACAGAGGCTGTCGTATTTTTGATTTTTATTTTTCTTACGGCTCCCATGCCTTTTGTATCCACTTCAAAATCTGGATTTTGTGCAGGAGAACTGTCTTGAACTATAAAAAATTTTAAGTCATCATCTTCAATTCTTGTTTTAAGAGTTAGAGGGACTTGCAGTCCTGTAGATATACGAATTTTATCATAATTAATTAGTTTTCCGTGTTCGATGTCTTCTCGCTCACTTATACGCCCATCTGCCTTCAGGAAATTGAGCCGTTTTGTTTTTCCCCATTCATTTCTGCCCTTTTCAAGAAAGTCTACAGCAAGTGTAAGATTGTTTTCTTTTGTTAAATTTGTAAATTGAAGTTCATCATTGACATTCAAGATTTTACCTTTAAGCTTAGAAACATCAATGGTAAAAATTCCATTTTCCGCTTCCCAAGTTTGAAGCCCCTCGTTGCTCTGTTCAAGCTGCTTCTTTAAGGATTGTTCTTCTGTCAGTTTTTGTGCTCCATCTGCATTTGTTACAGAATTTCTTCCTTCATCACCTGTAACGATAGTCGTTTTTTTTGTGACAATGAACAATACATTTGTCGTTTTTGTATCAAGAGTTGCGACTCTTTTGATTCCACCGTTTTCTGCAGCCGTTACGACACTGATATCACCGCCACCAAGGGGAATAAGTCCAAACAGGAATGTGCATGAAGCCTCTCCCCTTTTTTCACTGCGGGCATCGGTAGAAATACCTACGCCGTAGCTTGGAGCAATTGTCGTACAAGAACAGATGACAAGTGCCGTTAAAAGCAATGCTGCGAGTTTTACAAATTTCTGCATAAAATCTCCTCTAAATTGAAAATAATCCATTCCAGTAAAGAAAAGTTGATGATAATCAATATTATAAACCATATTAAACTGATTTTCAACCATAAAATGATGAAAAAAGTTGATAATAATCCATAATTTAAATTATGGGATTTTGGGATAATGTCGTAGAAGAGCTTGATTATCTTGGAATGACACAAAAATCATTGGCAGAAAAAGCTGGATTTGACGCTTCAAATGTCGCCCGTGGAATCAGGTATAAAAGCAGTCCGTCCGCTGATACAGCCGTAAAAATCGCAAATGTTCTGAATGTCTCGGTTGAATATCTTGTAACTGGCGAGAAGAAAAATTCCAAAAATAATTCTGACGAGCGGAATATCTTCCGAAAATACGCTCCTACGCTTGAAAAACTCGAATCTATTCCCGAAAAATCTCGTACTTCAATTCTCAAACTTATAGATTCTGTCAGTGCGGATTGCAGATAAAGTCTGTTGTCTTTAGTTGAAGAAATGCCCGGGTGAATGAAAAAATAATAAATCCTTCAATAACAAAACAAGCCGCCTCTCCCTCCACAAAGGAAGAAGCGGGTTATCTTTGGAATTATCTTGCGGCAGTCTTTTATATTTTCTTATCAGCTATCCCTTCTACATAGCAAACATCGCAAGATAAATCAATTTTATTGTTCCATTCAATCTCGCTGTTTACATCTGGATTTTTGTCCCAACAAACATTATTTGAATCATCGATATAAACTCGTTTGAAATTTTCAATTTTTAATAATTGCTCAAAAATGCATGAAAACGCGGTGGCATATGGTCATTCCAGTTGATTGAAATCTTAATTCCACGAAACATACTTATCGTTGGCATAACTTCTTCCTATGAATTATGTTACATCAGATTCTTAAAAAAAAAGCACTGCCCTAAAAAAGACAGTGCTTCAATTTGTTGCACGGTGGTTTCGACAGGCTCAACCACCACAGGCTCAACCACCACAATGACAAGAATCACCGGTGGTTGAGTAGCGAAGCGTATCGAAACCACCCCAATTCAGTTACTTACTCAGCAATTTGTTCATCGCTTTGACGAAATCATTCGGATTCTTCAATTCCGCGCCGCTTACAAGCAATGCCTGGTCAAGAAGAACTTCGCTCACATCGGCGATGTAGGCTTCGTCCGTGCAAGATTCGAGCGTTTTGACAATCGCGTGGTCGCCGTTGATTTCGAGAATCGGCTTGATTCCTGGCCCTGCCTGACCCATCGCGCGCATCATTCGCTCCATCTGGATTCCCGGGTCGTTCTCGTCAACGACAATGCACGACGGGCTATCAGAAAGTCGCTTTGAAAGAACGACATCTTTCACGCGCTCGCCCAACGCTTTCTTGATTTTTTCCTGAACGGGCTTGAACGCCTCTTCTTTCTTTTTGGCTTCGTCCTTGTCAACGCCAAGCTCGTCGTCGCTTCCCGCGCGGTTCACGGCTTTGAGATCGAAGTCCTTGTATTTCATCAGGCTTGGAATTACGATGTCGTCGATTTCGTCTGCCATAATCAGGACTTCAAATCCCTTCTTCTTGTATGCTTCGAGGAGTGGTGAAGCGCGCAAGTTTTTCTCGTCTGTGCCTGTAATATAGTAGATTGCTTTCTGTTCAGGCTTCATGCGCTGAACATAGTCTGCAAAGCTTGTCCAGTTGTCGTCACCGGTTCCTGCAGCGTCAGTGCTTTTGAAGCGGACGATTTCTGAGATTTCTTCGCGGTTTGCATAGTCTGAGTACAAGCCTTCCTTCATCGGGCGGTTGAAATTCTTGACGAATGTGTTCCACTTTGTGATTGCGGCCTTTTCCTCGTCGCTTCGTTTGCTTTCCTCAGTCTTCTTTGCCTTGTCTGCGGCTTCTCCCATCTTCTTGAATTCGCTGAGCAATTTCTTTACGCTGGCGCTCTTGATTGTTTCAAGGATTCGGTTCTGCTGCAAAATCTCACGGCTTACGTTGAGAGGCAAGTCTTCTGAGTCGATGATACCGCGGACAAAGCGCAAATAAGCCGGCAAAAGCTCGCGGTCGTCATCAGTGATGAAAACTCGTTTTACATAAAGTTTGACTCCGCTCTGGTAGTCAGCCTGATACATGTCGAAAGGAGCGTTCTGTGGGACATAGAAAAGTGTTGTGTATTCCTGAGTTCCTTCTGCGTGTGTGTGAACATAGTGAAGCGGCTCCTGACCGTCGTGACTGATTGTCTTGTAGAAGTTGTCGTAATCTTCCTTTTTAAGCTCGCTCTTGCTTCTCTTCCAAAGGGCGCTTGCTGAGTTTACCTGATCGATTTTGTCCTCGCTTCCGGTGATGTTGCCCTTGTCGTCGTATTTGTTCTGGGTGTAGTGAAGGTAAATCGGGAAAGCGATGTGGTCAGAGTAGCGTTTAATCAGCTCTTCAATCTTCCATCGTGAAGCGTATTCCTTTGAATCATCGTTCAAGAGCATTTCGATTGCAGAACCACAGGTCTCGGCCTTGTCGAATCCGTATTTTTTAGCCTCGTCGCTGTCTGCATTGATTTCTTCGATTGTGTAGCTGTTTGTGCCGTCGCTAGACCATTTGTAGATTTTATCGCTGGCAGCTTTTCGTGTGTAAACATTGATTCTTTTTGCAGCCATGAAAGCAGAGTAGAAACCGACACCGAACTGACCGATAAGGTTAGATTCTCCGGCATTTTTGTCTTCCGCAATCTTTTCGATGAAAGCCTTTGTTCCTGAGCGGGCGATTGTACCCAGGTTGTTGTTCAGGTCTTCCTCGCTCATACCGATACCAGAATCCTGAACAGTCAAAATCTTGTTCGGGTCATCAAAAGTGATGTCGATTCTAGGCTCGCTCTTAACGCCTTTGTAAGCCTCGTCCGAAACTTTGAGATAGTTGAGCTTGTCCAAAGCGTCCGAAGCGTTAGAAACGATTTCGCGAAGGAAAATGTCTTTGTTTGAATACATTGAATGAATGATAAGTTTAAGAAGCTGGTTTACTTCCGTTTGAAACTGATATTCGGCCATGGTTTTTATACCTCTATTTGAAATTTATATATAGAAAAGATAATGAAATTTTGAGAAAACGGAAAGAAAAAAGTTTTAAAAATTTGGGCGCATCCGCCTTCGGCGGTCGGGCTATCCGCCGTTCCGCTACCGCTCCATTCCCCGCCAACCATGTCTGAATTATTTGTTCGCGGAAGGATGTCTCGTATTTAAAAAGCCGATGATTTCCGCGGAAACAAACTTTTCGTTACGACACGGATGTCGGTGAACGCCTCCGGCGTGGCTACTATCTCTTGCGCATGGCTACACAAAAAAATCTCGCAGCGTAAGATTCATAGCTTTTGCGATTTTTGAAAGAGTCTCAAGCGAAGGAATTGTCTTTTTGGATTCGATATAAAAAAGATGACTGCGCGAAATTCCAGAATCGACAGATAGCTGAACAATCGAAATCTTTCTCTCAGTTCTAAAAGTGCGTATCTTATCTATTACCTGTTCAACTTCCGAATCCATTATTGCTCTAAATCTAGAGTAATGTTATAGTTAAAGAATCGAAACTCTATATTTAGAGCAATTAAAAATCGTAGGAGGATTTTTATTATGAAAAAGATTGCAGCATTGCTTGCAACACTTCTGATGTCGGGTGCACTCTTTGCACAAAGTATTCCAGAAAACAGAGATTTATATGTTGGGGTATGGAAATTTGCAGAAGAAAATAATTATCAAAATGTCAGCAAATATAGCAAGCAAATTGAAAAATTCTTGAAAAACGAGATTTTAAATGACATTAAAATAAATGCAAAGACCGGTGAAAGAACTTACGAAAAATCATTTGATTTTGAAAAAGGAAACAGCTTTGATTTGGCGGATGATGAATATCGAATTTTAACCACACAAATTGATAAAGTTTTGCTGAGTTATACATTGCATATTTTCGATTGGACAATTAAAAATGACGACGGAAATATTTCATTGAAACTGAATAATTCTTTAACTGCCGTTGTTGATAAAAATGGAAATTGGACATCTTCGTCAAAATTTCAAAAGGCAAAAATTTTAAATGGAAAGCAAATTGAAAAAATGGCTACAGAAGATGTAATGAAATATCTTACTGTTTCTGATGAAGAGTATGCAAAAAATAAAAAAGAAGTTTCTTCAAATCTTGATTTTTTGATTTCAATTGTTCCAAATATGACAGATTTAATGTTAGAAGATTTTGTCACTGAAAATGATTTATACAATACAGAAACAAATGTAAACCTAAAAGTATTTGATGTAAGCAAAAACGATATGAAAGTCGAGGGATATACGCCGGATTTATATACATATAAAATTTACGGAACAAATGGTAATGCTTATCTTTGGGGCTTTTCAAACGCATCAGTATTTAACAAGGCAAAAAAAGATTCTGATTTTTCTTGTACCGCAAAAATAAAAATGATTCGATATAGAATGTTAAAAACAGAAATTTATTTTATCGTTGAATAAACAAACCAGGGCGGAGACAATTATCTCCGCCTTTTTACGACAACAGAAGCCATTGAACTTATTGCATTCGCAAAACAGCACATTCAGGAACTGTCTGTCGTGAACTATGCGACTGCGGCATAAGGTTTTACCGCTTTGCTTATCTAATCCTCTCCATCCGTTCCGACATCAGTTCAACAAACGCTGCCTTTTCTTCTTCCGTCAAAAATGACTTGCCTACAGCTTCTTTGAATCTTTCTTCGAGCGAAACAATCCTCTGAATCATCTTTAACGCCGCCTGCTCAGGAATTTTGCAGGATTCGGCAAAAGTCAAAAAATCGCTTTTCTTTATGTTCGATTTTTTGCCGTTCATCGTAAGGGCGAATTCTTCCGTATCTTCTGGCATCGCAAGATTCACTGGAAGCAAATCATACGCCGATGAAAGTTCATAAATCCGTGATTTTGGAGCGGTCTCAACCAGTGAGAAGTTTTTCAGATGCATGTCGGAATTCCCGGTTACAAAACAAAAAATAAGCCTGTAAAAAAGTTCCGCAATGTCCAATCCTGACTTTGAAGAATACTGATTTATTATTTTTGCACACCGCTCATAAGAGGACTTGTATTTTTCTTCGGTCAAGCGTTCGGAAAGCTGGCAAAAATCTTCCATCGCAAAAAGTTCCGTGCCATTTTTAGAGGATTTCCTATCAATTCTTTTGGTGATATACGCAAATCCATCGTAAAGTTGCACGAGTGCATTTGGAACGGTTTTTATCCCGGCAATTTTTGCAAGATTCATCACGAGATTTTCCATTTCAGGAAGATGGCGAAATTCTTCTGTCTGAGGTTTTAAAATGAATCCTGCCGGGTAACCGACAATCGTGAGCCGTGAGTTTTTTTCCTGTGAAAGATGAAGAGAAAGTTTTTTCTGAACTCCTGCAACCGTGAATCCTTTTGAGACGGTTTCTGTCGCAAGGTTTTCTAACTGCTCTTTTGAAACTGAAATCTCAGGAAACTGGCTTGTCCCGAAAAATTTTCGGACACATTTTGAATGCCATAAATTTTTGAGTTCATTGGGTTTTTCTGAATCAATCTCTTTTCCACAACAGAGGCAGATTTTTTTAGACTCACTCATCTTTCACTCCTCACGGAAACATCACCGACGGAATCTTTGCACACCGCAAGCAAAAGCCCGAACCTGTCACGCTTGTCAATCTTCCAGTTTTTGGAAACGACATTCAAAAGCCAGCCCTCTGGAATCAGACCGTCAAAAAAAGGAAACAGTGTTTTATTTTCAAAAAGCTCTTCCTGCAAAGGTAAGGTCAGGCTTATAGGCAGTGGATTCAGAGAAGCAAGATAGTCCTTATCATATTCAAATTCATATCCGGAATCTGTTTCACGGATAATTCCTGAAAAAACATTCTGAACAAAAACAAATCCCTGCCGGTACGATGCAGCCATATTTCACCTCATTTTTCAGAGTTTTGATTCTTCACGACACCGAGCGTACAGCCGAACATCGAAAGAGCCTGATTTACTTTATCCATACGGCAGGTTTCTTTGCCCTGTTCAAGTTCACGCACAAAACGCAAACCCAATCCACTTCGTATGGCGAAATCTTCCTGCGTTAGACCTGATTTTTTCCGTTCAGATTTAATGAATTGAGCGATTTGGTTCATACAGTGATTTTACAACCGAAAGGGTATAATTTCAAGGAAAATTGTATAATTTACACCTTATCGGGTATATTTTTACCACGCCAGCTGCAATCCGTCATTTTCGTACAATGGGAAATTATGGTCGCGGCTTAACATTACAAGGTTTTTCCGAATTGCAAGATGAATCAACATTCGGTCAAAAGGATCTTTGTGATTTTTTTGAAGCGGAAGCTCTTTGTATGTGATAAAATCGTATGCATCAGGATTCAAAATCTGAAAATTGTATTCTTTTGCGATGTTTGGCAGCAAAATTGAATTGATTCCGTTTAGTGAGTATTTTCCAATCTGCTCTTTAATTGCGACTTCCCAAAAAGAAATTGTGCTTACATAAATTGGATGCTCATTTGATTCCAAAATTTCACGGACTTTGTCAGAAAGCTGACCTGAATCCAAAAATGCCCAGAGGAAAGTGTGCGTGTCCAAAAGATATCCGACCGATTCGTTTTCTGATGTGCAGTACAAATTATTCTCCCTCATTAATCCCTAAAAATTCTTCAAGAGAGATTTTGCCGTCATCATGTTCCGAAAAACTTGCTTTTCCTTCATAAGTTCCCAAAACGCGTTTTTTAGCCGCTTCGCTTTTAAGCGGGGAAAGGACTGCTACAGGTTTTTTTGTGCGACCAAACAAAATCTGAAACTGTTCGCCCATTTGAACCTGTGCCAAAACCGAGGAAAAATCAGCTTTAAAATCCGCGACCATCATCTGAATCATAATTTTATTATATATCGAGTTGTCAACTTTGTTGTTCAAAAAATTTTCCTCACTCCCCCTCCCCTCCCCCGCACTAGAATCTTTTTCAAAAATACATCATACTATTTTCATTCGGGGGCGTAGCTCACCTGGCTAGAGCGCTACAATGGCATTGTAGAGGTAGTCGGTTCAAGTCCGATCGTCTCCAGTAATTTTCGTGTAATTGGCACAGCTTTTTTTGTTCGAAAATTGTTGTTGGTAGCAGAGAACCGACTTCCGAAGCGAGCGCGCCGACATCTCGAAATACCCTTTTTATGTGCAAAAGATTTTTCCTTATTATCGCTGTTCTTCTTTCTTTCCTCGCCATTTCCTGCCACCGCGCCGAGCCGGAGCTTGATTCCTGGAGCGTTTTCACTTACGAAGAATATCAGGGCAGGCTCTACGCAAGCCAGTTCAAAGACAGAGTTTATATCGTTTTATGCGGAAATTTTGCGGGAATCGAGGCAAGCCTTAAGCTGAATCATGCTTGCACACAGGAACAGTTTGAAATTTTCAAAGAAAAATTGATTGAGGCAGGTTGTGAAAGCCGTGGAGAGGCCGAAACCCCCGATGTTGAAGGTTATCCCGACCTCTCACAATACCTGCCTTTCGTGTTCTCCAGCGACGAGCTTCACGACTTGTGGACTCAGTTCGGCCTGGAGAATAAAACGGAAGATTAAACCGGCTCGTACAATGATTCAAAATCAGCTTTTTTACTGATGAAAAAATCTCCTTTCTGACCGCGAACGACATAATCCCCGATTTGAGCAGGAACTATTTTTTCAGAAGTTTTTACCTTCAGAACCGCGTCGAAAGTTTTTCCATCATGATTTGTATCCGCGTAGTCGAACATTGCGAACTGCCCTGCCAGAGCTTTGATGTCATTCTGGTTAGAGCCGTTCCATTGAATCGCATCTACGATTTCTTTTCTTCGGTACTGCATTATTTGAACATTGCCTCAAGAGTTTCTTTCGGAACGAAGCCCGTTGATGTTTTTACAGCCTCGCCGTTCTTGAACAAAATTACAGTCGGGATGCTAACGATTCCGTATTTCTGTGCCAAATCCGGTTCATCATCAACATTTACTTTTCCGACTTTGATTGTATCGTTTTCGTTTGCAATCTGCTCGATTGTAGGCGCAAGCATTTTGCACGGACCGCACCAAGATGCCCAAAAATCTACGAGAACTGGCTTATCTGACTTGAGAACTTCTGTTTCGAAGTTTGATTCGGTGAGTGTAATTTCCATAAATTGGTCTCCTTACCATGTGATATAATAAAGATAACCTAAAAAGCTGAATTCACAAAGAAAAAAACGCTGAAAACCCGTAAGAATTCAGCGTTTCTAACAAGAAATTATTATTGAGCCTGTGCAGCAAGCTGGTCGGCGATTTCAAAAAGGTGCGGAAGAATGTCGGCTGCGGCTGGTGTATCTTTCTGCTTGTAAACTTCAGTCAAATCCCTGAAGTAAGCGCTGAACTGCTGTGATTTTGATTTGTCGTTGATATTCTTTTCAAAATCAGGAATTGTAAGCCTCATTCCCGGAGTGATAAGTTCCGGATCGCTTACGACATTGTGAGATGCCAGCATGATGAGCGGGAAGTAATATCCGTTTGCGTCATGGCCTGCATAGAACTTCTTTGTGATTGAGGTGAGAGTGTCGCCTTTTTTGACCTGATAATATTTTGCGCCCTCAAGGACAAGTGAAGATTCGTGTGTTGAATAGACCTGATCGAAAGCCTTGTTTACGGCAGCCTGCTTTTTCCTTGCGGAATCATCCATTGTGCTTGTTGAAGTGCACGCGACCATTCCGAACAAAGTGAGCAAAGATGCAAGAAGCAAAACGATTTTTTTCATAAAAATCCTCCTAGATGTATATCCTATAATTATAATCCCGGCAGATTGGAATTTCAAGTTTTTGGCGCGAATCAACTTGCAACCGCCCTTCCGGGGTTCGGTCACCCTCATTCCTTCGCTTCGCTACGGAACAAGCCCCTACACGGCGGGCGCGGGCCTATATTTCCAGGAACAAAGGCAAATCCGGCCTGTAACAAGGCAAATCGATAATCTTTACCTTGAACAAGTTTGTCTTATACTTCGCGAGGATTTTTTCGGCATTTTCGCCCTTGATGTTTTTGCGTGCAAGCTCATTGACTTCGTGGTAAGTGAAGCCAAGATTGTCCTCGTCTGTTTTTCCGCACATTCCGTCGCTCGGAGCCTTGTGCGTGAGTGAGCTAGGCAAACCGAGATAATCACCGATTGCCACTACTTCCTCTGTCGTGAGTTTGTTGATTGGCGCGAAGTCTCCGGCTGCGTCTCCGTAGAATGTCGAATAGCCGACCAAATCTTCGCTGAGGTTACATGTGTTTGCCACGCGGCAGTTTCCGATTTGTGCTCCGATTCCGTAGAGAGTTGCCATGCGGATTCGTGCCGGTGTGTTTGTTCTGAATACAGGAGAGAAACTATCGTTAATTAGTTTTTGGTTATCCTCATTGAAGAGAGTGTTTTCATCAATATCAACTACCCCTGCGACGGCAAAAGCTGATTGAAGTCCTTCATAAGCCTTCGCGATATTCACTGTGTAGTTTTTGATTCCCAGGTGACTAACGAGCGTTCGTGAGTCAGAAATGTCTTTCTGCTCACCGTTCGGCATCATTATGCCGATAACGCGGTCTTTTCCAAGTGCTTTGACCATGAGTGCCGAAACGACAGAAGAATCTTTTCCGCCAGAAACACCAACAATAACTTTCGTTAGTTCGTTTCCGTTTTCGCTAATCCATTTCTGAATCCATTCAACGACTTCTGCCGTGACTTTTGCTACATCGAAATTGTATTCGCTCATATTTTTACCTCGCTATTTTGTATATTCTTCAAGAATTGATTTCACTGGATTTAAGTAATTGGTTCCGAACATGTTCAGGTGGTTCAGAAGATGATAAAGATTGTACAAATCCCGCCTTTCGTCATAACCCGGCTGCAAGGGATTGGCTTCCTTGTACGCATCATAAAATTCCTGCGGAAAGCCGCCGAAAAGCTCTGTCATTGCTAAATCTGTCTCTGCGTGTCCGACATAGCCTGCCGGGTCAATCAGCCAGGCCTTGCCGTCCGAGCCACACATTGAGTTTCCTTTCCACAAATCGCCGTGCAAGAGGCTTGGATTTTCCGGCTCCACCAAAAATTCGTCAAGGTGGTCAAGAAGTTTTGTAACTAACTTTCGTTCGTTTGTGTCAAAATAAGAGTCGGCTTCTTTGAATTGTGGTTCAAGTCGTGAATCTCTAAAAAATGTTATCCAGCTGTCTGAATTAACATTTTTCTGTGATTTTGCGCCGATGAAATTGTCCTGCACGAATCCGAATTTTTTGCCATCGGTGAATTTTTGGGTGGCAGCATTGTGCATGGCCGCAAGTTCCTGACCGAAAACTTCCCAGTAATTTTTGATTTTGGGCGCGCTCTCAATGTATTCCAAAAACAGGAAGGAATAGCCTACCTGCTCACCTGCATCTGTTCCGGTGCAGAGAATTTTCGGGGTCTTTATAGTTTTAGTTGATTCGATTGCTGAGAGAGATAGTGCTTCGGCCGTAAAAAATGCCGCGTTTTCTTTGGCATTTGCTTTCATGAAGATTGTTTCGCCATTATTTAGGTGCAGGGCGTATGCTTTGTTTATGTCTCCGCCAGAAAGCCTGTCCGTCTGGACGATTGCGATGCTGTTTCCGTAAAGTGAGACAAGTGCTTCTGCCAGAGACTCGTAATTTGCCGGGCTTTTAAACATGCGTAGATATTACTCTTAATCACATTTTATGTCGAGGAACTTTTGATTACCTATACAAACACCTATATATATATATATATATATAGT
>NZ_JAFRNB010000148.1 GCF_017430385.1 Treponema sp. | reverse complement strand
GTGCTCTTTGTCAGCCTTCAAGTTCACGACAAATACATTTTCATCATTTTCAAAACCCAAATTTTTGTAGGTTATATTCATGATAAGCGCGAACCATTTTTGATTCGGGCAGCGGAATACGGCAGCGTCATCATAGCGGCCTGATTTAAATGATGACTGAGCTTCACCCGGATTTTTTGGAGCCGCCCAGGGAAAATCAGGCTTACAATTGAACTCAGATTCCAAAAAATGAATGTATTTTTCATGCAAATCAGAAATCTCAAAACAGGCCTGACGAAAATCTTCGACAATCCCCTGAACTTGACTGCGGATTTGTGAGACAAAAGAGCCGTTCGCACTTTCTACATCAAAAAGAGCATATTTTGAATCAGGAAAATCGTCCGCGGACTCATAAACTTCTGCAGTAAATTTTTCATCTTTTACAAGAAGTTTTACATAAAAACCTGTTTCAGAAAGAGACTTTTTGCATATGTAAGCATCGCCGCGTTTTTCAAAACCAAAGGATGCAAACTTAGCATAATCTGGCACGGCGGAACGAAAAATGTAACTGTAGTCCATAATAATTTTTCTCTTAATCCGATATATTTTACCACAGATTTTTTACTTTTTCTTTGGAGTCAAAGGCCTTTTCGGCTGTTTTGGCTTTTTACTGGCAGTCGGCTGCTTTTTGCTTTTGTTTGTCGCATCCATTTTTTTGCCTTCGTCAGTGTTAAAATTCGCTTTCAGATAGAAATTTTCAATCGGCTGGTAGCCCAAAGGAGCGACAAGCTCGTTCCAGTTCTCAGGGAGCTTGATTTCTGTGGTGACGAATCCGCCGCCGGGCATGACCTGCACTTTGTTTCGGTTTGCATCTCCTGTAACAAGGAAGGCCGTGTCGCCTTTGTTCATGGTGGCGATTGTCATAATTTCGTCTTCGGCGATAATCGGCTTGTACCATTCGGGCGTGGGCGTGAGTTTTGCCTGCTCCGCCTCGTCTTTTGCAAGCATTTCGTAATGCTCGTCAAAGGTACGCCGTTTAAACTGCTGGCTTCCTGTGTTCGCCCAGTAGTGAGCGTAGGTGCGGAGTGCAAGCGGGCGGCGGGCGGTCTCAATCAGCGCGTCTTCCAAATCCGATTTTGTCTTGTATTCCTTTGCAAGGTCCTTTGCTACATATTCGGTGATGAAAACGGTGCGCGGAACCTGCGGCTTTGTGTTTCCAAGCCCATTCTGCTGTTTTTCTGTGATGTCGAAGGCCATAAGATTCATGATTTTTTCGGCATCGTCTGTAGCTGGCGTAATGTTGTTTCCCCATGCAAGCGCGCTTCCCGCAGTGATTGTATTCGCGTTCAAATCGAATCCCTGCTGAACATGGTACGGCTTCCATCCGATTTTTACGCAGGCTTCGTCGTCCTCGCTGAATGTGAATGGCGTGAGATAGCCAAAAGAGCCCATGCGGTTTTCCTTGACATAGTAGCCGCCAATGTTAAGCATGGCCAAATCAATGAATCGCCCCAGAGCTTTGTTTGCTTTTTCGCTGATCATTCCCTGCTGATTGTCGATTCCGAGCTGTCGGGCAAGCGGGCCGTTGAGCCATACAAACGGAGTCCAGCCATGAGTTGAGGCAAGGGGTTTTCGCCATTCTCCGTTGTTCATTCCTTGCACGAAGGCTATGCAGACTGGCATAAACTCAGGCGGGACTCCTGCCATTACAGCATTTGCCGCCACCGTGTAAACAGAGCATTCCCGATACGCGAGTGCAAAAGTGCCGAGGACATCGCTTCCCTTAAAGCCTGTGAATTTAAGATACTCCTGAATCTTTTCATCAGTTGGCGGAACAACTGGAAGTCCGTCAGTCCAGCCGTTAATCTGCATGTATTCCTGAATCTCGTCGTAATTTCCGTAGTAGATGATTTCATCGGCCGGCCGTTTTCCTTCAGGAGCATATTTTGCGATTTCTTCTTTTGTAATCTGAGTTGTGAGGGCGGTCTTAATCTGTGGCCAGAGAACTTCCCGTGCATTTTTTTTGAGTTCGTCCGTGGAATGGGAAGCAAAGGCTCCCGGATATTCAGCCGTTCGAAGGACTGGAACGCCGCGGTTTACGCCGGTTGAATGAACCTGAGCCACGAAAGTTGGAGCGGCAACGGTTACGGTCGGAATCCCGATATATTCTGCTGCGATGGAATCTCCAGTTTCTTTTGTGGTGCAAAGTCCGCAGCCACAGTTTCCAACGATTACGGCATCAACTTTAAGTTCTTTGAGTTTTTCCTGAAAAGCCTTTGTTTTCTCTGTCTGCCCGAACACGGAATAAGGACCGGCCTGACCGATGTCGTCAAACATGTAGATTTTAGTTGTGGGGAATTCTTTTTCGATGCAGCGTTTAAGCTCGTTGTGGGTGGTGACTGCCATAAAAGAGCCACCCACAAGCGCGATTGTCTTTCCTTTGAGATTGTCGAGTCTTTTTGCCTGTTTAATCATTGGTACATCGTGATAGCCCACCGGGGAAACGATTGCATAGTTTTCACGACCGTCGTCGGCATACTGGGGAACAAAGCAAACGCCGTCCACACATTCGTCGGGGTTTGTGGAGTATTTTGTTGTTGAAAATAGCGGGGCTCCAAAAAACGCGAGAGCCATTCCTGCAAGAAGAAGTTTTTTCATCATGACCTCCGAACTTTCCTTTCAGGTATTACACATTAAAAACGCGTCTTCCGTGATTTTGTTACATTAGGCAAGGAAAAAACGAAAATCTCAACCAGAAACAAAAACGCCAGCCTTACCTGAAAAAGCAAGACTGGCGTTCATGCACAAGTGCCAGGCTATGGAGCCCCGCGCCAGCGTTCCGTAACGAAGTGTAGGAATGAAGCGCCAGCGGAAGGGCGGAACAGCCGACCTG
>NZ_JAFRNB010000147.1 GCF_017430385.1 Treponema sp. | reverse complement strand
GTGATTTTTTATGCTGACACAAAGAATACTGCAGGATATGCAAAAATCGGACACATAGTAGAAGCCGAGGGGGTGAAAGATGCCCTTAAAGCCGCAAAAGGCAAAGTCATCTTTACACACATGAGTGAAAAATAATCAGATGCGCGAATAGTTCGTCAGCAAGATTGACACGAATTAGACAAATACCATAACGGAGGAACTTTTATGGAAACAATCAAATTAAACAATGAAATCACTTGCCCGGTAATCGGACTTGGAACTTTTATGCTCTCACCAACAGATGCCCAAAACAGCACCCGCGAGGCTCTTAAGATGGGCTATCGCCTTATAGACACAGCAAATGCTTATGTAAACGAGCGCGCTGTTGGTCGGGGAATCAAAGAAAGCGGCGTGGCAAGAAACGAAGTTTTTCTTTCTACAAAGCTCTGGCCGTCGGAATACGAAAACCCGAACGCTGTTGACGAAACTCTTGAGCGTCTTGGGGTAGATTACGTTGACCTGCTCTACATCCATCAGCCGGCGGGAAACTGGCTTGCAGGTTACCGTCAGCTGGAAAAGGCTCTGAAAGAAGGAAAAGCCCGCTCTATCGGCATTTCTAATTTTGAAGGTAAATATATAGAAGAACTTAAGACTAAATGGGAAACTGCCCCTCAGTTCATTCAGGTGGAAGCCCATCCATATTTTACGCAGAAGGATTTGCGCGTAACTCTGGACAAGTACGGCATCAAACTGATGAGCTGGTACCCTCTTGGACACGGCGACAAGTCTTTGATTCAGGAAGCTGTTTTTGCTGAACTGGGCAAAAAATACAGAAAGACTCCTGCCCAGGTGATTTTACGCTGGCATGTTCAAATGGGATTCGTCGTAATTCCCGGAAGCAAAAACGTTGACCACATCAGGGATAACCTTGCCATCATGGACTTTGAACTGACCGACGACGAAATGGCAGAAATCGCAAAACTCGACAAAGGCGAACGCTACTACCACCGAACAGAAGAGCAGTTAATTCAATTTGCTGCATGGAAGCCAGACTTTGAAAAGGCCTGATATGAAAAAGCTGACAACAATTTTTGCGATGCTCGTGCTGGTACTTACTGCCTGCACGGGCCAGGAATCAAAACAAAGAAATGGGACGTCACCAATGACCACAGAAGAAAAAGAGGTATACTCTGCCTACGAAGCGATCAACAAGGCTATGATTGAAAAAGACCAGACCGCATTGGAACTCTACTTTGACGAAAAGCTCACCTTCACCCACATGAGCGGAAAAAAGCAGACTCGCGAAGAGTTTATCGGCGAAATCATGGACGGAACTCTAAACTACTTCAAAGTGGATACAAAGGATTATTCAATCAGCGTAAATGGCGACACCGCCCGCATGAAAGTCACCCACACGCTCACGGCGAAGGTTTATGGAATCAGCGGCAGCTGGACTATGGGTGGAGAAAACACTTACAAAAAACGGGATGGAATCTGGATTCGGGTAGAATAAAACCTTTTACAGAACTCTGGACTTTGTAAGCATTTTTACAAAATCCAGAAATATTACCAGGCCTTTTTCTCTTTACTGGAATCCTGCTGCTGCTTCCGCTCTTCAACCATTTTTACGAACCATTCCACCATTGCAGGATCCTGATGACTGAAGAAAGAACTTGTTGCAGTATCGAGAGCAGTAATTTTTGCCATCTCTTCGGCAGTGAGGGTAAAATCAAAGACATTCAGGTTTTCTGCCATGCGTTCCTTGTGGGTTGATTTTGGAATAACCACAATTCCTCTCTGCAGGTGCCAGCGCAACATAACCTGAGCTGTAGTTTTTCCATGTGCAGCGGCAATTTCTTTTAACACAGGATTTTCAAAAAGACCACCACGTCCCTCGCCAAAAGGGGCCCAGGCTTCAAGCTGAATACCGTACTTGTCATTCCATTTTTTTGCCTCTATCTGCTGATTCAAAGGATGACATTCCACCTGATTCACCATAGGCTTTATGCGGTTGAAGGACGCAAACTCCACCATGCGGTCGGCATAAAAGTTGGAGATTCCGATTGCCTTCAAAACTCCCTGTTCATAAAACTCTTCAAGAGCGCGCCATGCACCGTAAGCATCACCAAAAGGCTGATGAAGAAGCATGAGGTCAATGTAATCAGTCTTGAGTTTCTTAAGAGACTCTTCCACCGACTTCTTGCACGCCTCGTAGCCGTAATGCTCAATCCAAACCTTAGTAGTCAAAAAAATATCACTGCGGGCAATTCCAGATTTTGAGATTGCATTTCCTACTTCCTCTTCATTAAAGTAACTTTGCGCCGTATCAATCGAGCGGTAGCCGACTTCCAGCGCATCCGAAACACAGCGTTCAGCCTCTTCCTTTGTCACCTGATACACGCCATAGCCCAACTGTGGCATCTTGATTCCGTTTGAAAGTGTTACATAGTCCATAAAAATTTCTCCCTAAAAATTTATTTTCCTAACCCAATTTTCTTAAGCCATGCATCTACATCGTTCTGATTTGGATTTGTCGTACCATAGCCTTCCTTATGACTGGCAGTTGGAGTTGCATCCACAATTGCCTGAAGCGTTTCCGCGCGGTAAGTAGCCTGATACGTGCAGAATGGAATGATTGTCTTGCCCTTAAGCGCCT
>NZ_JAFRNB010000146.1 GCF_017430385.1 Treponema sp. | reverse complement strand
GATGAAAATGCTCCTCGTGATGAAGAAGCTGCCGGCTACTGGAAAGAGAACGGCATGCCAGAAGACAAAATCGCATATCTTCCGGCTTCTGACAACTGGTGGGCAGCAGGTCCAACAGGTCCTTGTGGCCCTGATACAGAAATTTTCTACTGGGTTGGCGAAGGTTTGCCTCCTGTTGGCTCAAACAAGGGTACAGATTCTGCAAACTGGATGGAAATCTGGAACAACGTCTTCATGCAGTACAATCGTGTTGATGAAAAGACACTTCTTCCGCTCGAAAAAAAGAATGTTGACACAGGTATGGGCTTGGAGCGTACAAACTGTATTCTCCAGGGCAAAAAATCTGTTTATCTCACAGAAGTTTTCCAGCCAATCATCGCAAAAATCGAAGAGCTTTCTTCCTATAAATATGGAAGCGATGAAGAAAAGGACAAGTCTGTTCGAATCATCGCTGACCATGCCCGCGCATCAGTATTCATCATTGGTGATGTTCGTGGCGTAAGCCCGGATCGAGTAGGTGCCGGATATGTTCTCCGCCGATTGATCCGTCGAGCTGTCCGACACGGAATGAAGCTCGGTATCGAAAAGGCATTCCTTGCAGAAGTCGCAAATGTTGTAATCGAAAACTTCAAATGCGCATATCCAGAGCTTGAGCAGAACGCTGACAAAGTTCGCAAAGAACTTACTGCCGAGGAAGAAAAATTCCGCGTTACACTTTCAAAGGGTGAGGCAGAATTCCAGAAACTTCTTCCAAATCTCATGAAGAATCCTAAAAAAGAAATCTCTGGCAAAGTTGCATTCCGCTTGTACGATACATTCGGCTACCCGCTTGAGCTTACTCAGGAATTGGGTGCAGAAAACGGCTTCACAGTTGATGTCGAGGGCTTCAAAGAGGCTGAGCGCAAGCATCAGGAAGCTTCAAAATCACTCGATGCAGGAAAGGCTAAGGGTGGCTTGGCAGAGCAGAGCGACACAACAACAAAATATCATACCGCAACACACCTTTTGCAGCAGGCTCTGGTCAATGTTCTCGGCGATCAGGTTGCTCAGAAGGGCTCAAATATCAATAACGAGCGTATGCGTTTCGACTTCACTTTCGAGCGTCCAATGACAAAAGAAGAAATCCAGCAGGTCGAGGACATCGTAAACGCCAAGATTAAAGAAGACTTGCCTGTAACAATGGAAATCATGTCGCTTGAGGCAGCTCAGAAAGAAGGTGCACGAGCATTGTTCACAAACAAATATGGCGAGGACGTTAAAGTCTACACAATCGGTAAAGATGCTAAAACTGACTGGTTCTCAAAAGAAGTTTGTGGCGGCCCGCACGTTCAGCACACAGCCCAGATTGGTGAATTCAAAATCCAGAAAGAGCAGTCATCTTCTGCTGGCGTTCGCCGAATCCGTGCTGTAATCAGCGGTGGTCTTCCGCTTGACCCACAATAATTTTTAATGTAACTAATTAGGAATAAGACTGTTCTTATTCCTAGAGGAAATTTAAATGAAAAAACTTGTACTTGCTGCAACACTTGCAATTTCAATGGCATTCGGTGCATTTGCTTTGTCGGATGATTTGCAGCCATTGGCTGTCGTAAAACTCAACAAAACCGAGACTATCACTCTCAAACAGCTCAAAAACCGCGTTGAGACTTATCAGAAGCAGAATAATATCGCGAGCTTCACGGTTGAGCAAAAAAAAGAAATTTTGGATGCCATGATTGATGAGAAGCTTGTTGTTCAGGCTGCTCAAAAAGAAGGTATGAACATCACTGACACTCAGGTTAATCAGTATTTCTTGCAGAATGTCAGCCAGCAGGTTGGACGCTCTGTTACAGAGGCGGAATTCTCAGAAATCGTCAAAAAAGAAACAAATCTTTCACTTGATGATTTCATGAAGCAGCAGGTTGGCATGGGTGTAAGCGATTACAAGGCTTATCTTAAAAACCAGCTCATTGCTCAGCAGTATGTTATTGAAAAGAAGAAGGGCGAGCTTACAAAAGTTTCTCCTACAGACGAAGATATCCGCAAATTCTACGATTTAAACAAGGCTTCTTTCGTTCAGAACGATATGGTTAAGCTTTTCCTTGTTGTAGTTCCAAAAGGAAGCAATCAGGAAGGTGCAAAAATCAAGGCAGAGGCTTTGCTCAACGGAATCAAAAATAAGTCTCTTTCTGTTGATAAAATCAAGGCTGACAGTGGCAAAGATTATCAGGGCGGAGATTTGCTGATTGGTAAAACTCCACAGCATGCTCAGCAGCTCGGAATTTCTTATGATGATTTGCTCGACCTTTTCAAAAAAGACTTGAATTATATTTCAACTCTTAATGAGACTTCAACTGATTATCAGTTCTATGTCGTAAGACAGAAATATGCTGCAAAGATGCTCACAATTTCTGATTTGGTTCAGCCGGAAACAACAATCACTGTTTACGATTATATCAAGCAGAATCTTACAAATCAGATGCAGAGTCAGGCTCTCGTTTCTGCTGTTCAGGACATCACAAAAAGCTTGCGTACTCCAAGTAATTTTGAGTACAAGCAGAAAGAGGAAAAACTCAAGAAATTACTTAGTTGGGAAAAATAATGTCACGAAGAAAATCTAGAATTATCGCATTCCAGGGGCTTTACTCTTGGGATGTCGGAGGAATGAGCGAAAAGGATGTCCTCGAGCTTGGTTGGGTTGATTCAAAAGCAGCTGAAATCAACGAAGAAGAGGAAAAGTCTGAAGAGTCAGCTCCAAAAGTCAAAATTGATGATGAGAGCGCGGCTTTTTCAAGAATGCTCATTGCCGGTACAATCGAAAATATCGTAAAGATTGATGAGATGATAAAAGCTCATCTTACGAACTGGGATTTTGACCGCGTAAACAAGGTTACAATCGCAATTCTTCGAATGAGTGTTTATTCACTTATGTTCACGAAAGAAATTGATGCTTCGGTTGTAATTGATGAGGCGATTGACATCGCAAAAAATTACGGTCCGGATGATTCGTATAAATTCGTGAATGCAATCCTCGACAACATAAAAAAATCGATATAAAATGGAATGACAAATTAAATCGGAGTTCCAAATGAAAAAATGTCCTGCCATAAGAAAAATATTCGCTTTTTGCTCAATTCTTTTTCTGGCAGGAATTTTTTTTGCTTCCTGCTCAAAATCTGATGATTCATCATTCATGAGCACGATGGAGAGCATTGATATCTTCATCAAGAATGGTGACACTTCTGAAGCAATGCGGCTTCTAAAAAAATCCGAAAAAAAAGCTTACAGTTCTTTTGCGCGGCTTGGAATTTACCGCCGCTACATGACTTTAGGTGAGGAAAAACGCGCGGAAAATGTTCTTGTAAAAGGACTCAAAAAACTTCCGGAAAATCCTGAGCTTACGGCTGTTTACGGTCATTTTTTGATTCGGCACGGGCAGCTTTCAAAAGCTCTTGACCTTACAAAAATTCTTGAGGGCACAAAATACGGCTCAATCCGCTCCGAAGCTCTCATGAAAACTCTTCTTCAAAGCGAAAATTTGGCAGAAAATTCTGCTCCGCTTTTTACCCGCGAAATTTCCTCTGCTTATTACGACACTTATGTTGGCACAAACGATTCTCGCTGGCTAAGAAACTGCGCGCTTATTTATCTTCTTTCTGGTGACTATGCAATGGCTTCTTCGCTGCAGAGGGAGCTTGAGGATTCACAGGACGCGCTTTTCTGGGGATTTGTTCAATATGATGCCGGGAACTACGATATTGCGGCACAAAATCTTGAACAGGTTAGTTCTCCTTTGTTGAGAAGCAGTGCGGCAATGCTTGCTTCTGATGCCTACATGATGCTTGATGATGAGGAAAGTGCCGAAGCCAACCGCGAAGAGTTTATAAATCAGGCAAAAAATTCCGGCACGAAAATTCCGCCGGCAATTTATGTGAATTCTGCTTTGTACGCTTTCAGGCATGAGAAATACCGTCAGTCTTATGAATATCTTTTGGAAGCATTGATTGCCGAGCCAGATTTTATTCCAGCATTGATTTCTTACGGAAAGCTTTCTTGGCAGGATTCACAGCCGTTGCAGATGACCGAGCTTGAAAAGGCGTTGCGAAAAACAACATTGCGTACAAACAAAATGCGTGAATATGACGAACGACCAAAATTCACGATTACTGATGCGTTGTACAGAATGGAAGAAACTTTGGAGCGTGAAAGCAGAGCTGGGCTTCGTCACAATGATGATTTGATTGTCGAACGGCTTTCGCTGTATCTCAAAAACAATCCTGATTTGAATCTCGTTCAGAAAACCGCAATTATTTGGAGCGAGCTTGAGCAAAATCAGATTGGAACGAATTTGTATCCTCCGCATTTGGTTCAGTTTGCCGTGCAGAAATTCCTTTCTTATGGATTGGTTGATGAAGGTCGCACGCTTTTTATGAATTATATCGATGCGAAATTTGATTTGAATTACCGCCAGCAGCAGACTGAGGCTGGAACAACAGAGACTGTAAAAACTGATATTTTTGGTGGCGAAAAAATCACTGTTGCGCCGGTCATCCCGGAGAGTGTGGCAAGACTTGCATTTGGAGACAGGGCTGCTGATAAAACTGAAAGAATGGAAATCTGGGAAGTTGAATTCGCGGCATATTTTTCATTGCTTGAAAAGAACATTTCAGCGGCAAAACGACTTTATGAATATGTGGATTTTGAAACAGGTGGTGTAAAAGCTGCGAATGTCACCGGAGACATAACGGCTGTTTCTCCGCTTGCGGCTTCTTCGAGTACGGCAAATCTTGCGATGATTTATTCAAGCGTGGGCGAACGCAGAAAGGCAATGTCGTTGTACACGCTTGCTGCAGGAAAGACAAAATCTTCGCAAATAAAATCAAAATTGCTTTATAGGGTTGCTAAAATTCAGATTGATATGGGTGATTTGGATAAGGCTAAAACTTCGCTCAAATACAGCATTTCGCTTGATCAAAGCAATGCGGATGCGAAACTTCTTCGCAGGCAAATCGAAAATAAATAAAAAGGCCCCGCACTTCAAACATTGAGGCGGGGATAAAGCAGAATTTTTGTTCCGATTACTCAACTACAGCGATGATGTCTGAGTTCTTTACGATAAGATACTCTTCGCCGTCCATTTTTACCTGAACTCCAGCGTATTTATCGTACATAACTCGGTCGCCAACTTTTACTGTAATCGGGTCTTTTTCTGTTCCTGGACCAACAGCTTCAACAGTTGCTGTCTGTGTTTTTTCCTGTGCAGTCTCAGGAATGATGATGCCTGATGCTGTTTTTGTCTCGGCTTTTTCCTGTTTAAGAAGAACTCGGTCTGCCAATGGTTTAAGTTTCATATATTTCCTCCAAAATTAATACATTTTGATACAATAAAAATATAGAATTTTTTATGAATCGGCAAGAAAAATATTTTTTACTACAACATTTTTTTTCTATGAAAAAATACAGGTATGTGTTATAATGTTATAAAGGATTTTCTACATGGAACGAAGTATTTTATTTGTAAGCGAAGCTCAGAATTTCTTGGTGACTGCGATGATAAAGGCTTTAAAAGAAGCCCGATTTGATGTCTCAACCGCTGAACCGGACATGGTTGAAATTTCGCTCATTCAAAATATTCCTGATATTTACATCGTCTATCTTGAAGGCGATCTAAATAAATTTAACGGAACCCTTAAGTATCTCAAAAAAATGGTAACGGAAGAGGGACATGATAGAATTCTTTATCTTATCGGCAACCCTATGGAAATTGAGGCTGCTTATGAAGTTTATCCAAAATCCCTTGTTTCAGCAGCATTCAGCCGCCCTGTAAATATTCAGGATGTTATTAAAAAGCTCAATATGCTTATCACGAGTGAAGCTGGTGGAACGCCTGGCCGCAAAAAGATTCTTGTTGTTGATGATGACAGCGTTATGCTCCGTACAATGAAGATCTGGCTTTCAAAAAAATATGAAGTTTATATGGCTAATTCCGGATTAAACGCGCTACAGTTCCTTTCAAGCAATCATGTTGATTTGATTCTTCTTGATTATGAAATGCCAGTTGCTTCCGGCCTTCAAATTTTTGAAATGCTCAAGCACGATGTCAACCTTTCTAATATTCCGGTAATCTTCCTTACATCTAAGGATGACAAAGAAACGGTTATGAAGGTTCTTGCTGCCGGTCCAGAAAAATATCTTCTTAAATCTTCAGAGCCTGACAGCCTGCTCAGAACTGTTGACGATTTCTTCAAAGGCAAGTAGTTAGTAGATTTTGTCGCTCAGCGGGGAGTTTGCATGCCAAAAAAAGATTTAGGTGCATTTTTCTTCTTGGATAATAAGAATTTCAGGATAACGATTCCTTTAACAACCTTAATCTGCTTTGTGCTCCTTCTTTTGATTGAGCATTTGGGCGGAACTGGTGTGCCGGATTTTTCTTTTAAGGGCTTGATGCTTTATAAAGTCCGTGTGTATTATCAGCTTATTCCCGTCATGCTGCTAACTTCGCTTTCGGGATATGGAGTTGGTACTTTTGTTGTCCTGCTATTTTTCCTTACTGAAGTTTTTGTAAGTCATCTGGTTCCTTATCACGCTTTTGTTCTTCTGATTGGCTCTCTTATCGCTAACACCCCGATTTTTCATCATTGGTACAAATCTTACTTCAAATCATTACTTGCGCTTATTCTGTTTTCTGTTTTGCTTGGAAATTCATTGAATGTTTTGCTTTCACTTCTGGAAGACCGGCCGATTAGTTTTATGGCGGGACTTTTCCATTTTTCTATAGCTTTCCCAGTTTCCGCAATTATTGTTGTATTTTGTTTCATTTATTACAATTATTTCCCTGAAAGCGTAAAAAAACTGTTCTTTACGAGTGTTTATGATTCCGAGGATATTACAAAACTGAGGGAAGCACTCGCCAAGCAGAGAGGCGGTCGAATCCGTACAAAACTTACATGGCTCATTCTTGCGGTGTCGTTTATTCTTCTGGTTTCTGGCTTCGGATTCGCGACTTTCCTGCTGAATAATTTTAGGAATATAACTCCGTGGCAGCAGGTTGTTTTTGCGACAAGGCTTGTCATCTTAATGTCGATTATTGCCACTCCTGTAATTCTTGTGGCCTTTTCTTACACAAATATTTCAATCACACATCCATTGCAGCTTCTTACCAAGGCGGTCGAGGATTCAAATGTCTGCAATATAACCGAGCATACGAGAAATGTTCCGCGACTTGATATAAAAACTCTGTCATTAAAGGCTTCTGGTGAAATCGGGATTCTCTATCGCTCACTGGTCGAGATGGTTTCGACAAACGAGAGCTACATCAAAAATCTTGAAAAATCCCAGCTTCTTGAAACTCAGCTTGCTTCGGCAAAGGCGGCTAACAAGGCAAAAAGTGAATTCGTGTCAAATATGTCGCATGAAATTCGTACGCCGATTAATGCGGTCCTTGGCCTCAACGAAATGATTCTCCGTGAATGTCACGAAAAAGACATCTTAAAATACTCGCGGGATATTGAGAACGCAGGAAAGAGCTTGCTTAACATCGTTAATGACATTCTTGATTTCTCAAAAATTGAGGCCGGAAAACTTGAAATTATTCCTACCAACTATGATTTAAGTTCTTCTATTAATAACCTTGTAAACATGATTTCCAGAAAGGCCGAGGATAAACATCTTTCGCTCAATGTTAATATTGCAAAGGATTGTCCGCATCTTCTTTATGGTGATGATGTCCGATTGTGTCAGTGCTGTGTAAATCTTCTTACAAATGCAATCAAATACACCAACGAAGGCTCGGTCACATTCTCAATCAGCGGAAAAAAGATTGATTATTCTCATGTTTTGCTTACCGTTCATGTCGTTGATACTGGCATAGGAATTAAAGATAAGGATATCCCAAAGTTGTTCACGGCTTTCCAGCGAATTGAGGAAGAGCGTAACCGAACAATCGAAGGAACTGGCCTGGGCTTGAACATCGTGCAGAGTCTTCTTACGCTCATGGATTCACGGCTTGAAGTTGTCAGTATTTACGGCGAAGGTTCTGATTTTTATTTCTCTGTATTGCAAGGAGTTATTGACTGGGAGCCAATCGGAGATTTCAAGGAATCTTACGAAAAATCCCTCAAAGCAACGGCAAGTTATCAGGAATTGTTTACGGCTCCAAAAGCACGAATCCTTGTCGTCGATGATACGGAGCTTAATCTTACTGTTGTTAAAGGCTTGCTCAAGCAGACTAAAATCCAGATTGACACCGTTCTCAGCGGTTTTGATGCGCTTGAGGCTCTTAAAAAGAATCATTACGACATTGTTTTCCTTGATCACCGAATGCCGGGCATGGACGGAATCGAAACTTACGAAAACATGCTTCGTCTCGAAGAAAATCAGAGCAAGGGCGTTCCTGTCATCGCGCTTACGGCAAATGCAGTTTCGGGAGCAAAAGAAATGTTCCTGGCAAAAGGCTTCTCTGATTACATGACAAAGCCGATTGAGGGCAAAAAACTCGAAGAATTAATCATAAAATACCTGCCAAAAAATCTCATAGAAAAGATTGAGATCAAAAATTCCGAAGAAGAGCTTATGTCTCTTGATGAAAACGGCGAGATTGCTCCACCAACAATTGATGATGAAAAGAAGATGTTTGAAAATCTTGAAGGAATATCTGTTGATGACGCGCTCAAATACACTGGCGGGGCGGAAATCCTGGAGCAGACTTTAAAAGAATTCTATAAGAATATTGATAAAAAATCTGCCGAAATTGAGGACTTTGCGGTCAAAAAGGACTGGAAGAATTACACGATTTGGGTTCACGCACTGAAATCTTCTGCAAGGTTGATTGGAGCGGATAAACTGTCGGAAGATGCAAAATATCTCGAAAAATGCGGTGATGATGAAAGTGAAGCTGAGATTCTTTCAAAAACTCCTGCTCTTCTCGAACTTTACCGTTCATACAAAAAAAATCTTGCTCCGCTCTGCAGCGAAAATCAGGACGATTCCGAAAAGGAAATGATGCCTGTTGAGCAGTATAATGAGGCTGTTTCCAATATTAAGGAATGTATAACGGCCTTTGACTTTGATACTGCCGACCAGATTATTGCGATGATGAAGGATTACAAAATTCCTGCGATGAAGAAAGAGCATTTTGAGGCTTTGCAGGATGCGGTAAGTTCAGTTGACAGAGACAAAATCCTAAAAATCGTGCTACAATAATTCGAACAGAAAATCCATCCATGGATTTTCTGATTCGTACGAGAATTTTTGTTCCAAAAATTCTCTCTTTGCTTTTTCCCTGCATCCATGCAGGGCCTGTTGGGGTATATTTTGGCGGATTATCATGTATTTGACCCGGCTCCTGAGGGCACGCCGGTTGCTAATTTTGTTCATCTTCATGTTCATTCTGATTATTCTTTGCTTGATTCTTGTGCTAAGCTCGATGATTTGGTCGCAAAGGCCAAGCGGCTCAATATGCCGGCTCTTGCGCTCACTGACCACGGAAATATGTTCGGCGCGCTCAACTTTGAGCATCTCTGCCATGTAAACGGAATCAACCCGATTGTCGGCGAAGAATTTTATGTCGCTTACGGCTCACATTTAGAGAAAAATTCCGTTCCATATTCACACAAGGGCGAGGACGGAGATCGCCAGGCCCGCTACTTCCACTTGATTTTACTCTGTGAAAACGAAACCGGCTACAAAAATATGAGCTGGCTTTCTTCAATCGCATATACCGAAGGAACATGGTACAAACCTCGAATCGATTTTGAGCTTCTCGAAAAATATCATGAAGGCCTCATTTGCTGCTCTGCCTGTATCGCAGGCGAACTTCCACAGCTTTTGCTTGCAAACAAGGACGAAGAGGCAAAAGAACTTGCCTTAAAATACAAAAATCTTTTTGGCCCAGACCACTACTACATTGAATTGCAGGATCACGGCCTTGAAGACCAGAAAATCGTCAACAAAAAACTGATTGCGCTGGCCCACGAGCTTGATATTCCGCTTGTCGTCACGAATGATATTCACTACATCGAAAAAGAAGACTGGGAAGCCCAGGACTGCTTGCGATGCATCGGCTTCAAAAAGAACATGAACGAGCCGCATCAGACAATGGGCGGTGACAAACACGAGTGGTATTTCAAAACTGAAGAAGAAATGCGGCTTTTGTTCCCGGACTGTCCCGAAGCTTACGACAACACAATCAAGATTGCCAATATGTGCAACCTTACCATTCATCAGTACAAAACGATGGAGCTCAAAGGCACGCTTCCTCGATTTGCCTTGCCAGAAGAATTCCAGACTCACGGCGAAGATTACGCGAAAAATCAGGACGACTACATGCGTCACCTTGTTGAAGAAGGATTGCGCAAACGTTACAAGGAAATCACGCCGCAAATCCGCCAGCGATGTGAATATGAAATGGGCATCATCCTGAAGATGGGCTTTTCGGGCTACTTCCTCATCGTTTGGGAATTCATCAACTGGTCAAAATCCACTTATGACAACGTAAACAACCGCCCCAAGCCTTACATGCCAATTGGCCCTGGCCGAGGTTCTGGTGCTGGTTCTCTCGTAGCCTACTGTCTTACGATTACGGACATAGATCCCTTCCGCTACAAACTGATTTTCGAACGATTTTTGAATCCTGAGCGAGTCTCAATGCCGGACTTCGACGTTGATATGGACTTCGACTATCGCCAGGACATTATCCAGCACACACGCGACTTGTACGGCGATAAAAAAGTCGGCCACATCGTAACGTTCGGAACTTTAAAGCCAAAGAACGTAATCGCCGACGTTGGCCGCACTCTGGGCATTCCGCTTTCTGAAGTCAACATGCTGAAGTCAAAAGTCTCTGAGAACTTAAAAACCAAGCTCAAAAACTGCTTTGAGCCACCGACCGAAAAATTCCCTGATGGCGGTCAGCTTGCGGAATTCAGGCACGATCCGCGATACGAAAAACTTTTTGACCTTGCCATTAAACTTGAAGGTTGTAAGCGAAACACAGGTCTTCACGCTTCGGGAATGGTTATCGGTCTCACGGAACTTCCGAACTGGGCTCCGGTTTTCATGGATTCTAAAACAGGAAAAGTCGGCGTTCAGTACACGATGGACATCATCGAGCCGTGCGGTCTTGTAAAATTCGACTACCTCGGACTCAAAACACTTTCTCTGATTCGATATGCCGAAAATATCATCAACAAGCACAAAAAGCCCGGAGAGCCGGATTTTGTCTGTGCAAAGGTGAGCGAAACTGACCCAAAGACCTTCGAGCTCTTTAAGCGCGGTGACTCTGCAGCTGTATTCCAGTTTGAATCTCCTGGTATGCAGAAGATTTTGCGCCAGTTCCAGCCGGAAAAACTTGAAGACCTGGTTGCGTTGAACGCTCTTTATCGCCCGGGTCCAATGGATTGTATTCCTGACTACATCGACGGCAAATGGAAGCCTGAGACTATTCACTATCCTGACCCTTGTTTGGAGCCGATTCTTAAGGAAACTTACGGCGTTATGGTCTATCAGGAACAGATTATGCAGGTCTCGCAGAAAATTGCGGGATTCTCTCTTGGTGGAGCTGACATGCTCCGTCGTGCTATGGGTAAAAAGAAGCCTGAAGTCATGATGGGCAAAAAAAAAGGAATTCGTTGATGGTGCTGTGGCCCAGGGATTTGAGG
>NZ_JAFRNB010000145.1 GCF_017430385.1 Treponema sp. | reverse complement strand
GCTCTTGGAGAAGTCACAGGCGATGTCACCCCTGACGATGTTCTTGGTTCAATTTTCTCGCACTTCTGTGTCGGAAAGTAGTAAAAAAGGGTGCAAACTAGAAAAGTTGATTGCGGAATCACTCTATGTTTGCTAAAATGAATACTTACTAAAGAGGTTGTCGCGTGAAAATATTTAAGAAAAATCCTAAATTGCTTGCGCTCTTCCTGTGCTTTTTGGGCAGTTTCTCTGTTTTTGCCCAGGCTTCAGAAGAATTAAGCGATGTTTACAAACGAATTGACATGGCGATTGCCGCAAAATCATCTGAAGCTATCTCAAAAGTTCTTGCAGACAACAGATATTCTCCAAATTATCAGATGATTGAAAATTACACCCTCAAAAAGACCCGTCAGCTTATCATTATGGACAACCTGGAGCTGGCAAGGCAAACTTCTTTGGCTGTAATCGACAACAATCTTGAAAATTTCGATGCCGTTGAGTTGTATTCTTACATCGACAAGGCAATCTTGAATCAGCAGGCCGCAAATCAGGCTGCCGAAAACCGCCGCCGGCTTGAAGAAGAGCGTATCGCTGCCCGAAATGCAAGGTCTAAGCAGCAGCTTGAAAACCGTGGCAACTATCAGGTTGTAAGCACTGCTTCTGGGCGCGAAGTTTATGTCAATGAGCAAAAGTCTTCGTTCTCATCAAAAATCTGGACGATAAAACTCATTCTTGCTGATTTTGCATATCAAAAAGTCTCAAAACCTGATTATACAAACTTAAAATACGGCCTGGGTGTCGGAGCAAATGTCTTCTATCCTACAGAACGATTTATTGCCGGCGTTGACATTTTTGCCGACGCGCACATCGTAACTTTGTCATCGGATGGCGCTTTAAAAAAGCAGCAGGAAGGAACAAATACATCAAATGAAGATGAGGTTCAGGAATTCTTCTTCTCTGGGCGTTTTGTTCCAGAATTCGCTTTTTCTGATTTCAGCAAATATCTTTTCCTTCGTGCAGGCATCTCTGCCAATATGCTGGCATCAAATGAGCGGGAGCGCACTGGTTCAATGAAATCTTTTGTTTCTCCTGTCCTTGGCCTTGCCCTTGACAATATTCATTTCAGTGATGTTCAGATGCGCATGTTCTACGATTATGACATAGGACATCTTGCTTACAGTGAACTGACTTCTGCCATGGAATTCGGAGGCTCTATACTTCTTCCAATGGCAGTTAATGACAAAACTAAATTCGGAATTGAACTTGGCTTCCAGAATCTGCTTCTTCTCAAAAAAGAAAGCGAGATGGAAAACCGGTCAAAAATCACATTTGCAATTGGAGTTGGAAATGTTACAAAATAAAAAATACCTGATGGGGATTCTCTGCTTTTTTATTGCCGGCCTCATTTTCGCGCAAACATCAAGTCTGGTCACAAGATATCTTCAGAAAGCCGATGACCAGTATACTAACATGCAATATGAAGAGGCATTTAAAACAATAAATGCAGCACTGAAATTGTCAGAGAACAAAGATGAGATTCCTGGCAATGTTTATCTTCTTGCGACTCAAATCTACACAAAACTTCTCGAAAAAATGACAAAAACAAAGGATTTTACTTTGTTCAACGATGTCACAATGAATCTTCAGACTTATCCCAAAATTGCAGAAGATCCGCAGGTTCAAAAATATGTAAAGCAGATTTTGCAGATTCAGTCTGATATAAAGGAAGCTGCCCGTGATGCCGAGACCCGAAAAACAATGGAGTCAATTGCGGACAAACAGCAGGCTCAAAATAAAGAAATAATGGAGAGCATTGCGGCTACTCAGCAGGCTGGTAACGAGGAAATGAAAGAAGCCATCAGGCAGGGCCTTGAATCTGCTGGCGAAAAAACAGCCGATGCTGTCCGCGAAGTTTCTGAAACCACTAACAATACAATTAAGGAACTCAGCGAGAACAGCCACAAGACAATCTGGATTATTGTTATTCTCGGTTCCGTCGGTTTCATCGTATTCTTGATTCTTGTGATGGTCGGAATCCGTGCTTCAAGCCGTGCCACAAGAATGCAGGCTGAGCAGCTTGATTCTACCCTCAAACTCATTGCCGGAATGCAGCAGACGAACAATCAGCTTCTTCTTGGCGGAGTCACGGACTTTGGCGGCATGGGCTTAAAATCAGCCGGCAGTTCAAGATGGGGCATGGACGCGCTTCCTGCTCCGGAAATTAACGACGATGAAAAAGCTGAACTTAAACAGCTCGTTATTGATTGTGAAAAACTTGGCAGCGAAATTGATGCTGTAACAAGGCGCAAAAACAATTCTAAGAATGTCAGCGAACTTGTTTACAAACTTGCAATGCGGCTTGGCCTTGACCAGAATTCATCAATGATTTACTTTGCGGCGGCAATGGTTTATGATGCAGGCTTCCTTGCTGTTCCAGAAGAGCTTCTTGAAGCTGAAAATTTAACTGATGAGCAGCGAAAGCAGCTTAAGGAGCATGTAAAGCTTTACGAGCAGTATCTTGGTTTTGTTCCGCGAAAATACTGGCAGATTTTCAAAGATGCCGCAATGTATCATCACGAAAACAACGATGGTTCTGGTTATTATGCTCTTATGGGGCCTGATATTCCTCATATCGCCCGGCTTATCCATGTCGCAGAAAGTTACAACTCGCTTATCAGCCGCCGAAACTACAAGCAGATTATGGATAAGGAAACAGCAATCAAGGAACTTTTGTCGAAACCAAATCTTTATGATGCTGATGTCGTAAAAACTTTGGATTCAATTTTATAAGTTATTTAAGCAGGTGAGAATATGTGTGGAATAGTCGGATATGTCGGTGCAAAGCAGGCAACTCCAGTTCTTATTAATGGTCTGAAAAAGCTGGAATATCGTGGTTACGACTCAGCCGGAATCGCGGTATTGTCAGAAGATTCTGATGAAATTTTGGTGCGCAAATCAAAAGGTGCACTCAAATTCCTTGAAGCAAAAATTGCTGACGAAGTAATCAAAGGCTCCGTCGGAATCGGTCACACCCGCTGGGCAACTCATGGCGAGCCAAGTGACCTCAATTCTCATCCGCACACAAATGTCTCTGGCACAATCGCTGTCGTTCACAACGGAATTATCGAAAATTATGCCAAACTCAAAGCATGGCTTCAGGATCAGGGCATTGTTTTCAAAAGCCAGACTGACACAGAGGTTATCGCTCACCTCATCAACTATTTTTACGAAAAGACAGGTGAAATCTTCAAGGCTGTTCTGGAGACTCTTCATCGTCTTGAAGGAAGTTACGCGCTCGGCGTTCTCTGCACGAAATATCCTGACCGCCTGATTGCAGCCCGCAAAGAAAGTCCTCTCATCGTAGGGTTGGGCAAAGGCGAGAATTTCATCGCATCGGATGTTCCTGCCGTTCTTGAATACACACGCGATGTTTACTATCTCAACCAGAATGAGCTTGCTGTTCTTTATAACGACCATGTTGATTTGTTCGACTCAGACGGAAACAAAGTCGTCCGCGAGCCATCTCATGTTGAATGGGATATGGCCAGCGCAGAAAAGGGTGGATATGCTCACTTCATGCTCAAAGAAATCCACGAGCAGCCAAAAGCTCTCACTGACACACTCCGTCCGCGCCTTGTTTTTGAAGGTGACAAGCCAACCGACATCAAATTTGACGAAATCAACTTCGGCGAGGATTGGAAGCAGGCCGGCCGTATCGTAATCACAGCTTGTGGTACGGCTTATCATGCTGGCGTTGTCGGAAAATACGCTTTTGAGAAGTTCGCTCGCATTCCTGTCGTGGTTGATGTTGCCTCAGAATTCCGATACCGAAATCCAATCCTCAACAAGAATGATATTTTCATCGTAATTTCACAGTCTGGCGAAACAGCCGATACACTTGCAGCTCTCCGCCTTGCAAAACAGGCTGGTGCAAAAGTCATCGCAATCACAAACTGCGTAGGCTCAACTGTAAGCCGCGAGGCCGATGAAGTGATTTACACTTGGGCAGGCCCGGAAATCGCCGTAGCTTCTACAAAAGCTTACACAACTCAGCTTATGTGTCTCTATCTCCTTGCAATCAAACTTGGAAAAGAGCGCGGAATTATTTCATCTTCCGAATATTCTAAACTCCTCTCTGAGATTTCTGCAATTCCTTCAAAAGCACAGGAGATTGTTGACAATCAGGCTTCAATCCAGAAATTCGCAAGCCAGCAGTTCAATAAATCAAAAATCTTCTATATTGGTCGCTTATTCGACTCTGCATCTTCACTCGAAAGCGCGCTCAAACTCAAAGAAGTCAGCTACATGCACTGTGAGGCCTTTGCCGCAGGAGAACTCAAGCACGGCCCGATTGCTCTCGTTGATCCGGATACTCTCGTAGTCGCAATCGCCACCGAGCCAGAGCTATACGAAAAACTTGCTTCAAACATCGTTGAGGTAAAAAGCCGTGGGGCTGTCACAATGGCAATCACGCTCGACAAAAAAGGTGCGTTCAACAATTGCTGTGACTCAGTAATCACAATCCCGGATTCAGAACCGGCACTTGCTTCTATGCTTTCGATTATCCCGGCGCAGCTTTTCGCATATTATTGCTCAATCTTGCGTGGCAACGACCCTGACAAACCTCGCAACCTCGCTAAATCGGTAACAGTGGAATGATGAGAGTCCTTTGTCTCGGCGACAGCATAATGCAGTATAACGACTTCTCGACCTTTCCGCAGACCGGCTGGGTGCAGGAACTTGCCCGCTTTTTCCCGGTAAGCACTCAGTGGCTCAATTTTGCACGGAACGGCCGGAGCACAAAATCTTTTATCGACGAAGGGCGTTTTATGCGCGTTATGGCCGAAGCTGAAGATGGCGACTTTGCTTTCATTCAATTTGGTCACAATGACGAAAAAGATGATCCTTTGCGCCATACAAGCCCGGAAAAGGGCGGTTCATTCCGAAAAAATCTTACATATTTTGTGCGTGAGCTGAAAGGGAAGGGCGTTCTTCCGGTTCTTCTCACACCGATGGCTCGCAGAATGTTTGATGAGAACGGCAAAGTAAAGGATAGTCACGGAGAATATTCTGTTGCGATTATCGAAACTGCCGCCGAAGAAAATATTCCTTGCATCGACATGAACAAGCTCACCCTCGATTTCCTTGCAAAAAAAGGATTTGAAGAAAGCCGTCGTTTTTATATGAATTTTGATTCAAATATTTATGAAAATTTTCCGCTCGGTCGAGGAGACAACAGCCATCTTCGCCCGGAAGGGGCAAACGCTTATTCCAAAATTGCCGCCGCACAAATCAAGAAGATTTCAGAAAGTTTCCCGGAATACAAAGTTCTTTCTGATTCTTGTATGAGCGGCACGGAAAGCCCATTCCTTGAGGTTGAGAGTGTGCTTGAAGAAAGCGCGAATGCCGAAATCGACGACGAATACACGGTTTTTCAAAAATAACAGGAATAATTATTTTCTAAGTTGACCGAACCCTCTTTTTTCTGATATAATAAATGCACTTCGTTATAGGAGTTAGGGATATTAGCTCAGCGGTTAGAGCAGAGGACTCATAATCCTTTGGTCCTTGGTTCAAATCCAAGATGTCCCATTTTTAAATGAAAATCGTAATCGTTGGCGCGGGTTTTACTGGCACTCAGCTTGCGAAGCGTCTTATTAATGGAAAAAATGATGTCGTCCTAATCGATAACGATGAAACGACCGTCCGCCACGCATCTAACAGGCTCGACTGCAATGTAATTCTTGCTGACGGAAACAATCTCGACACTCTTGAAGAAGCCGGAATCGAGACGGCTGATGCCCTTGTCTGTGTCACTTCAAATGACGAAGTGAACATGATTACTTGTTCCCTTGTTGATTCAGTTTATCCAAAAATCCTAAAAATTGCCCGTGTCCGAAATTACGCCTACTACATGAACACAAGTACGGCAACCCAAAAACACGCGACAAAACTTTCCAACGAAAACCGGCATCTTTATGGAATCGATTTTATGATTCATCCTGATGTCGAGGCTGCAGAAGCTATCGTTGCAGCTGTTGAGCATGGTGCAATCACTGATTCGCTTCAATTTGAAAATTCTTCTTATGAACTTATCCGCGTCACTGTTGAAAAATCTAGCCGGCTTGACGGAATCGCTTTGCAGAACATGCGCAAAATGACCGAAAAACAATTTTTGGTCGGTTATGTCGAAAGCAACGGCGAAACTTCACTTCCTAGCGGCGGCACAATATTGCATGGTGGCGATTGTCTTGGCGTTCTCATGCAGCGTTCTGATTTGCCAGAAATGCTCGCCTTGTGCGGCTCAAAGCTCAAAGATGTCAAAAAAATTGCTCTTGTTGGAGCCAACCGAATCGGCATGATTGTCGCCGACAGGTTGATTAAAAAAGAAAGTTCCAGCCGAATCAAAAAATTATTCGGATTCAAATCACGGATTTCCCAGGATTTCGTGATTGTCGATACTGACGAAGCCAACGCAAAGGCTGCCAGCGAAAAATTCCCGAATACAAAAGTTTTCTGCGCGGATATCACCGAAGAAGGCTTTGTCGAGGAAGAAGGAATTGACAAATTCGATCTCGTAATTTGTACCACTCAAAACTACGAGCTGAATATGGTCATGGCGGCTTACATCGAATCTCTTGGCGTTGAAAATTCAATCGCTCTGGTCGCAAATTCAGCCTTTGGAGAAGTTGCCCGCAAAATCGGAATCGAAGTTGCGGTTCCAATTCGGGATTCAGTCATCGACAGCATCATGAGCCATCTTCGCGGAGACAGCGTAACCGGAATCCATTCAGTAAACGGCGGCTCTCTCGAAATCGCAGAAATCACAGTTCCCGAAGAAAGCGAAGTCAAAGGCAAAGCTCTCAAAGATATTGCTGAGAACGGAAAATTCTTGGTTCTCCAGGTGCAAAAAATCGGCGAAGAAAAGTATTCCATTCCTGGCGGAAACACGGTTTTGGAATCAGGCGACAAAATCATCCTGATTATCAACGCCACTGAAAATGACCATGTAATGCACAAATTCGGAGCGTCGGAATAAATGCAAATCTTTGTTTTTGCCAGGCTGATTTTTATCATTCTCGCAATCGTGGGATTTTCACTTATTCTTCCAATTTTTACGGCTCTTTTTTGTGGCGAAATCAGCGTTATTCCAAGTTTCGCACTTCCGCTTCTTTCTTCCCTCGTGCTTGGGGCTGTTTTTTACTTTGCCGGCAAAAAAACAAAAATCAAGTTTTCAACAAGGAGCGTTTTTGCTTTTGTAGCTCTTGCATGGCTTTCAATCAGCGTGTTCGGCTCGCTTCCGCTTTTGATGTCAGGCGTAATTCCAAATTTTCACGATGCACTTTTTGAAAGTGTCTCTGGCTTTTCAACAACAGGAGCTACAATCCTTGGTGATGTTGAATGTCTTCCTCGGTCAATAAATCTCTGGCGATGTCAGATGCACTGGCTCGGTGGCATGGGAATTATCGCGCTCACGGTAGCACTTCTTCCGCTCTTGGGTGTGGGCAGCTTCCAGCTCATAAAGGCCGAGAGTACCGGCCCGGAAAAGGGGCAGATTACTCCGAAAATGGCAAACACGGCAAAAACACTTTGGTTTTTGTACACAGGTTTTACCGTTGCTCAAATTTTCGCGCTCAGAGTATGCGGACTGGATTTCATCGATTCTATCTGTCATGCTTTCTCAACCTTGGGAACTGGCGGCTTTTCAACAAAAAATGCCAGCATCGGTGCGTACAACTCGCTTGCCGTAGAAATTGTCTGCACGATTTTCATGTTCCTTGCTGGAGTCAACTTCAGCTTGTATTTTTATGTGATTACAGGCAAATTTGATGAAGTCAAAAAGAATTCTGAGTTAAAAGCTTATATTTCATTATTTTTGATTTGTATTGCCGTAATTACGCTAGTTTTGATTCCTCATTACGGCTCTTTCGCAAAAGCCCTTCGATATTCAAGCTTTCAGGTCGCTTCGGTTATGACAACCACCGGCTACGCGACTGATGATTTTACGACATGGCCAAGTGCGGCTCAGTTTTTCATTTTCCTGCTTTTCTTCACTGGCGGTTGTTCTGGCTCAACTTCAGGCGGATTCAAAATTATTCGCTGGGTAGTTCTCAAAAAACAGGCATGGAATGAAATGCTCAGAATGTTGCATCCGCACGGAATTTTTACTGTAAGCATCAATCAAAAAGCTGGCCGAAAAGATTTGGTTTTCAATGTCGCGGCTTTTACTTTCGTTTATTTTGGATTGACTTTTATCTCAACAATGGTCAGCACTTTCTGCGGACTTGATATTTTCACAAGTTTCACCGCAAGTCTTTCCATGATAGGAAGTATTGGTCCTGCGTTCGGCACTCTCAATCCGAGCCAGAATTTCGGCATAATATCGCCGTTCTTAAAATATTGGTATTGTTTCGTGATGATTGCAGGCCGTCTCGAACTTTACAATCTGATTATCTTCCTGTTCCCGGATTACTGGAAAAAGTAACCACGGCGGAACAGATTAGTGGGCAGAGGGCGGAAACACCGGCCTCCGAACAGGCCGCTCGATTATCTCCAGAAAATGCTCCACAAAAACAGCCAGATAAAGCATATTACTGTAATCATTTTAAGCCCGGTTCCGAGCAGAAATCCTTTGAATGCTCCGAACGCGGCTTTGAGTGCTCTTTTTGAATCAGAAGAATCGTGAATCATTTCCCCGATAAAAGCTCCGATAAAAGGGGCAATCAGAATGAAAATCGGCCCCAAAAAGAAAGATGCGAGAAGACCGATTGTGCAGCCCCAGGTCGCAGCCTTGCTTCCACCAGCTTTTTTTGTCATCAGCGAAGGGAAAATATTGTCGATTACGGTGATGAGAGCCGCCGCAATTCCTGTCGCAATCAAAATCCAGATTTCAATTTTTGAATAAGTCGAGAAGTGGGCGGCAAGAAGCCCTGCCCATGCAATTGGTGGCCCCGGCAAAACCGGAAGGACAGTTCCGACAAGACCAACCAAAAGCAGAATTCCAGCCAAAATTGCGAAAAAAAGCGTAGGATCAAAGTGCATGAACTTCCCCCTTAAAAAAATTTACAAATCCCACCATTGTGCGGCAGACTGATCAGCGAGCTGAATCAAAAGCACGAGCGGATTTTGAAGCAGGTTTGAATAATTGTAAGTTTCCATTGGAGCAAGATCTGAAAAACCCATGTGGCACTTGATTGCTTCGATTACGATTCTGCGTTTGAGCATGGAAGGCATTGATTCGAGCAGAAGAAGCACAGATTCGCTTGCGTGACCGAGATTGCGCAAATCTGACTTTGTTTTGTAGTACGGCTCGTATTTCCAGTTTCCGTTGAAGTCTTTTGTCTTTTTGCTTTCGGTTGCGTATGCTCCGGCCTTGCAAAAATCGTGCGCGATTCCTGAAATAAATACATCTGCTGCGGTAAAGTCAAATTTGCCGCTTCGTTTTGAAAGTGCGAAATTCTCTGCGAACGGAACGGCAAATCGCAAGGCCTGGACTGCCACCATGAGAGAATGTGCTGCCAATCCGCCCTTTACATTTCCGTGAAAGCGCGTGCTTGCCGGGCTTGTCCAAAAATCGTGGCTTTCCATCCATTCTTTAAGGGCTGAAAGCTCGGTTTTGTCTTCGATTACGAAATCTGCCATTTTG
>NZ_JAFRNB010000144.1 GCF_017430385.1 Treponema sp. | reverse complement strand
TTTTCCGCATCCTTAAAAGGACTGATGGAAAGCGTCGTACAGAAATAATCAAAGTTGTGGGCAGACGCGTAAGCATAAGCGCGGCGTAAACGAAGCTGGTAGCAGCGGCGGCAGCGCTCACCTTTTTCAGGCTCCCTGGCAAGCTCAGGTTCTTTATCAGTTCCGACAGCCGCATAAAATTCCGCCGGTTTGTAGGAGTCCTTTACAATTTTAACCTTAGCATCCACAGCAGGCGTAAATCTCGGCAAAAAATCTTCAAGTTCGCCCAGGCGCCGCCTGTATTCTTCTTCCGGATAAATGTTGGGATTATAGTACAAAATCGTAATTTCAAAGTATTTTGCCAGATATTCCAGCACATAAGATGAACAGGGAGCGCAGCAGGCATGCAGCAAAAGTGACGGTTTTTTGCCATTTTTTGAAGAATTTTCATCAAAATTTGTGAGAATTTCGTCTAATTTTCGCTGAAAAATCGATTTTCTAACCATTTTCTGCTGTTTTTTTACTATAAATCCAGGAAATTTTTCAAAATTATTTCACAACTTTTCTGGATTTTATTCAATGCCTGATCATCGGTAGGAAGGGCAAAAAGGCTTCCCGCACCGCTTTCCGGATTCTGGCGGACAGTTTCCTTGCGGTTTGCAATATAAAAATCACGACTCTGAATTAAATATGAAGATAAAATATTGGCTACATCAGCAATTTCACGCTCATTCTTCTGTTTAATCTTTCCAACCGCGCAAAAAGCTTCAATTATTTTATAAATATCATCATAAATACGCTGATTTTCCTTTCGCACAATTTCCAGCGCCTTAATATTAAAATACTGCTCGGT
Source organism: Treponema sp. (assembly GCF_017430385.1). GTDB lineage: Bacteria > Spirochaetota > Spirochaetia > Treponematales > Treponemataceae > Treponema_D. The sequence continues at coordinate 2,128 of NZ_JAFRNB010000144.1, read as the reverse complement.
ACGCACAAAACTGTACATTTCAAAAAGCGGTTCGTTTTCAAAAAGATTAAAAAAGCGGGCAATCAGTTTTTTTATCAATGTGAGAGGAGAAGTTTTATTTTTTATGATTGTATCAAGAGTCCCTTCTGTAGCAAATCCAACCTTGGCAATTTCAGAAGCACAGAATTCAAGAGTGGCTTCGTACATTGCATCACGGCTTTCAAAATGATTATAAAGTGAGGCTTTTTTTATACCTAGGATTTCGCTGATATCAGAAAGTGAAGTTGCTCCGGGACTTTTTTCAAAGGCCGAAGCAATAAATGATTGTATGATTTTTTCCTGGGAGATATTCTTTTTGCTCATATGTAGAGTATCGGAAACTAACGGTTATTAGTTTAGTCCAACCCTTAAACTTTAGCCGTATGGCTAAAGTTCAAACAATGGTTACGAAGGTCCGGAAGTTGGAAGTCAGATTACGACCATTGAAAATCATTAAGGCCCCAGGTTTATCGTGCTAAGATAGATAAGTCCATCAGGGCACAATATCCTAATTAATTCGTAAGGGGGACCTTAATGAGATTCTATAAGAACCAGCATCAATTTTACATTGGAATAGACCTTCACGCAAGAACGATGTACATCTGTGTTATCAACAACATCGGTGAAACTGTATTCCACAAAAACATGGAATGTTCCAGAGATAATCTGGAGCTTGTGACCAATACTTTTGGAAAGGACATTGTAGTCGGCGTTGAATGCATCTTCACCTGGTACTGGGTTGCAGATTTCTGTGCGGAACAGGGAATTGATTTTGCACTGGGACATGCCTATTACATGAAGTCAATTCACGGAGGAAAAACGAAGAGTGACAAAATAGATTCAGAGAAAATTGCAAACCTGCTTCGCGGAGGTATGTTCCCGATTGCATATGCATATCCAAAAGCAAAGCGTGCAGTTCGCGACCTGCTCAGAAGACGTCTCTTCTTTGTCAGACAGCGCGCCGAACTTTCCGTTCATCTGCAAAATACAAATCATCAGTACAATATAAACGAACCTCTGACATCTTCCCGAATGAGGAGTGAAGTTTACAGAAATACGATTCCTCAGAAATTCAATAATCCGGCGACACTCAAAATGGTGAATGCAGATCTTGCCATGTTCCAGGCTTACCATGACATAATCACAAAACTTGAGTTTCAGATTGAGGACAGCATGGAAGTGCAGGATCCTGTTTCGTACAGCATTATCAATTCAGTTCCGGGCCTCGGATTTATCCTCTCACTTACAATCCTTTACGAGATAGATGACATCCATCGTTTTTCAGATGTCGGTAAGTTTATCTCTTACTGCCGCCTTGTAAAGTGTTCCCATGAGTCTGCCGGCAAGAAGGAAAAAGGCGGCCATAATAAAATCGGAAACGTGCATCTCAAATGGGCATTCTCAGAAGGGGCAGTTCTCTTTCTCCGTAATAATGAACGTGGCCAGAGGTGGCATGATAAGCTTGTGCAGCGGTATGGAAAAGCAAAAGCCATGAGCATCATTGCACAGAAACTCGGGCGTACGGTTTATTACATGCTCAAGCGAAGAGAGGCTTTTAATCCCGATAAGTTTTATGGGGATAAGAAAATTGAAAATAAGGACAGTGGCGGCGAGCTTCTCGCATAACTGAAGCGGATACGGCGGGACTTTTGAAAAATGAAGATTATATGCGGCTTAGACCGCCTCTCATTCTTTCTGTCCCGGATGCCGTGACTTCGTAACTTTTGAATAGACGCTGCCACTGCGCCTTTTTTTATATTCTGTTTTTGTTGAAAATAAATAAGCGGACTGTCCCTGCCTTGACCTGCCCATATAACTATCGGCATCGTATGATGACCATCTTATTTTTGCTTCAGGCTTGGCATGGGTACCGGTGAAATTCTTCGTGCCGTAAATCTGTTTTTTCAGGTTTGACGTGACCGACTATATGTGTTTGATTCAGGACGCTTTTCCTGGAATCTTTTTCTGAATTGCGATTCAGGCTTTGCTTTTTTATTTTGAACGGAAGCTCCATTTTTCTCAAAAAAAGAAGACTGCCTGAAAAAGACAGCCTTAAGTGATTATTTTTTGAGGATTCTTATTGACAAGCTGGGGCCTTATATGTGTTATG
>NZ_JAFRNB010000143.1 GCF_017430385.1 Treponema sp. | reverse complement strand
TGGATGAACAATCTTCCTAGAAAAATATTGGGTTATAAAACTCCAGCTCAACTATTTGAAGCTGAGTTAGATAAAATTTATAGAAAAACAGCTTAACAAATTTGTTGTTTCAAGTTGTTATTGCAATTTATGAAATAAAAAGAATGTGGCGAATCTTTGGGCAACATCAGCTGACGGAAATACGCTCACATTCAACGATTCTTCTTCAGCAAGTAAGACCTCGAATATTACGGTTCCTGCTTTCAATGTAAGTGCAGCCAACGGATTCAGTTTTGAATTCAAGGCGACTCTTCCTTCAACGACAAATGATTGGGGAGCAAAAATTCTTTCTTATGGTGGCTGTTATGTTACGATTCCGAATCTTGACCCGTGGAACAACACGATTTCTGGCTCAACTCTCACCGGAAAAAATGCGTATCCAACTATAGAAGGTGCTTCCCTCAGTTCAGGGCTTGCTTATAATTCAGCCTTTGACGGACAGGAGCATACAATCAAGATTTCCTTTGCGAGCAATTCTATTGTGTTCTACCTTGATGGAGCAACATGGGTAACATACAGCTCTTCACTGTGGAATGGTGGAATTTCTGAATTCATCGGCTACTACGAGACCGCAATCAAAGCTGGGGCACTCACATTCAATGAAAGTGGCCTTACGATTACAAGTCTCAAAGTGACAAAATAATCTATTAAAACCCCCAAAAAATTTTTGCCCGTCTGCTTTTTTTCCTTTTTTTTTGGCAGGCGGGCTTTCTTTTTGATTAATCGCGGCAAGTGTTTATCTGCATTTTCCTAAAGTTTATTTTTTCAGGTTTTCAACTTCTTCTGCTGTCAATCCTGTGATTTCTGCTGCTTCCTGCGCACTCATTCCGTGGTCAAGAAGTTTTTTGGCTGTCGCACGCTTTTCTGCAAGAACCGCATCATCTTGGATTGTGTTTTCTGAACTGCCTGATTTTGTTTCCGAATCTTTTTGTGTCGATTTTATCTTTATGGCCGTCGGTTTTAAATCAGAGAGTGCCGGGCTTTCCGCGTTGTTCGTGAAATCCGTGAGGAAGTTTATAATCAGCTGATTTTCCAATTCCGGGAAAAATGAGACCAGCTTTTCTTTGTCCCAGTCCGAAGATTTTATCAAATCTGTGTAATCTGAAGAAACTGCATTGTATTCCTTGTTGATGATTTTCTTGCCGTTTGAATCCGTGCCGAATACGCTCATCACAAGTCTTGCAGCCACGCCTTTGTTCCTTACGCCGTCTTTCAGCATCACTTTCTGGAAGCGGAAATTCACATAAAGAACGCTTTGCGCACCTGTTTCCTTGCAGACCAGCCGGTTTATCTTGCCGTTGGAATTTGTTATGGCGTTATATCCTTTTGCAGGAACGGTATTTTTCAGATAGTCGTAAAATGTGCTTTCCGTGTCCTTGTAGACGGTGCAATCCCTGTGCTCGTCCGGGTCAATCACTTCAAGTCCGAAATCCTTCATTCTTTGTGAAAGAAGTTCGCTTGCGTAGTCGATTCGGCTTTGTGCGGCTTCTTTTTCGGTCTCAGGATTTTTTTTGTTTATCATGCGGTTTACGGTTCCGCTCAGAATTCCGTCCTCAACTGATTCTCCGCCGGATTTTTCATCGTACCAAGGCACGGAAGGATTCGAGTAGACGGTGACGATTGCGACCGGGGAATAGTTTTTTAAATCCGTTGGAACTGAGCCGCAGGAATAAAAAAGTGGTGCGAGGTATAAAAGAGGCAAAAATTTTGCTTTTTGTATATATTTTTTCATATATTTTTCTCCTTTTAAATATTAAACTCCGCGTAAACGGCATTTATATGCTTTATTATACCACAGGATTTGTAATTTGTTACGAAAAAAATTGATATTTATCAAAAATTTTGCTTTATTTCTAAAACATGGTGTGCTATACTGAATATCAATAAAAGTTAAAACATATCAATAATTCTTGGAGGAAAAAATATGAATAAAGTTGTTCGGGCAGGTCTTGCTGCTGCATTCACTTGTTCGTTTTTATCTTCTGCTTTTGCTGCTAAATCTGATGTTGACAAGGCCGTGCTCACAAAATACGCCAATGCCAATTCTTTTAACGGCTCGCAGGATGTTTGGGGGCCTCTCAACTGCCATGACCCTAAGATTTTTCAGGACGACGACGGAACTTACTATGTTTATTCAACTGATGCCGCAATTGGCGGGGCTGGTCAGAAAGGCTTGCAAATCCGAAAATCAACTGACCTCGTTCATTGGGAAAGCCTGTCTAAATCTGCCATCCAGCGAAAATGGGACAAAGACTGGCTCAAATGGGTTCACTTCAATATGGCTCAGGCTTCAACTTGGGCACCGACCGTAATCAAGCAGAACGGTCTTTATTATCTCATTCACGGAATCATCACAGACAGCCGTGCCCCTGGAAATCCTGATGCGGCAATCGCGCTTACAATTTCTTCAAGTCCGACTGGCCCTTTCTGGCCGGCAGCTCAGGCTGCTTCAAAAGACCCGAAAATTGCTGAAATCCTTAAAAAACTTGGTGTCTCTTACAAGCAGTCGAATCTTGTGCGCTACACTTGGTACGACCGCTCATGGGATGATGACGATCCGAGCATTGCAAATCAATATTGTAACAATCTTGCGAACTACGACACTCATACAGGCTCCGAAGCTGACACGGCCGGCGGCTGGTCTTATGGTTTCGGCGGAATCGACCCGGAATTTGTGACAGATGTTGCCACAGGAAAAAATGTCGAGTACCAAATCAAAGGAAGAAAATGCTGGGGTTTAACTTACGGCTCATGGAAAGGCGGAATCGCGCTGATGTATGTGGATTCTGTTTCGCTCAAGCCTGTAAATCCTGCTGACGGAACTGAAATCGATGCTCCTGCCGACACTGTTCCTGGTGCATTTGGAACTGCAATCGCGGGCGGATTCGGGGCTGCTTATGAGGGCGCACAGGTCATTTACAACAGCGAGAACGGATATTATTACTGTTTTGTTTCGATGGGAAATCTTGACTGGGATTATCGAGTCGGAGTGGGGCGGTCAAAGAATGTAACTGGTCCTTACCTTGATGGAAGCGGCAAAAACATGTACCTCGATGCGATGACGGCGAGCAATTTCCATGAAATCGGAAGCAAAATCATTGGCGGCCATGTACTTGATAAAGGATTCAGCTTCCGTTGTCAGGGCGGACAAAGCATTTTGCGCTCAAACGATGGAAAAATTCTTTTTGCGTGCCATGCCAGAACAAATTTCTTGCCGGGTTACTACTTTTTTCTTCAGGTTCACCAGCTTTTCTTCACTGATGACGGATGGCCTGTCTTGAATCAGAACGAATATTACGAGGATAAAAACTTCACTGAAAAGCTTGAGGCAATCAAGGCTTCGGACATCGCGGGAAATTATGATGCGATTCTTACAGTTCGTGGCGTGGATGTCGCTGATTACAAGCCTTTCGGACAAGCTGACCCTGTGAGCGTGGTGACTGCGGACGGAATTCCTACCGAGTCAAAGCAGATTTCACTTTCGGCGGACGGCAAGGTTTCCGGCTCTTATTCAGGAACATGGAAGCTCGAAAGCGACGGCTACACTTTCAGCGTTTCTTTGGATGGCGTTGGAAATTTCCGCGGATATGTTCTCAATGCCGTGGACTGGGCGAAAAAGAAGGGCAAGAACCGCCGCACAATCACTTTCACGGCTTTTGACGGCGAAAAAACAGGAGAATATTTCTGGGGAAACAAGCGCGAGAAGTAAAAATTTGGGGATGTTCGGAAAATTGCTGCTTCCGGGCATCTCTATTGAAATAAACTTATATATATCAAAAAAAACAGATTCGTATCAAAAAAACTTGACATATATAAATAATGGACTTACAATTTAATTAACAGGAGGAAAATATGAAAAAGATTCTTATGGCATTTGTTGGCGCGATGATGTGCGTGTCAGCTGCATTCAGCGAAGAGCTTACTCTTATGATTTATGCACAGCCACAGGAAAAAGCAATCCTTGACAAAGTTATCGCTCGGTTTGAGCAGACTCACAAGGGTACAAAGGTTAAATTCATTTCTTCAACACAGAATGAATATGATGCGAAAATTCAGGCACAACTTGCTGCTAACAACTTGCCTGATGTTTTCTATCTCGGCCCTGGCGGTGTCCGTCAGTATGTTGACAACAAAAAAGTCCTCGACCTTTCACCTTATGTAAAGGGTGTAGCTGGTGCTAATTTTGAGGATTTGTATGAGAGCGCAGTAGACACTTACCGATATGACGGAAAAGAACTCGGAAAAGGCAGTGCAATCTGGGCTTTGCCAAAAGATTTCGGTCCTTTTGCTCTTGCTTACAACAAAACATTGTTTGAAAAATACAAGATTCCTCTCCCAAGCAAAGACAAACCGTACACATGGCAGGAATTCATCGATGTCTGTGAAAAACTCACAAAAGATACGAACGGTGATGGTCAGAACGACACATTCGGTACAGGCCTTAACATTCACTGGGCTTTCATTCAGTTCGTATGGGGCAACGGAGCCGACTTCCTCGACGCAAGCCACACAAAAGTTACTGTAAGCGACCCGAAATTCGTTGAGGCATTGCAGTATTGGGCAAACATGACCCTCGGAAACAGCCAGTATCCTGTTGACGGACTTTCAAAATTCAAGCCTGTCACACCGACAGCTACACAGGCTCAGTCTTTGGACACTTACCAGCGATGGATTAAGGGCGAGCTTGGCTTCTTCCCTGCAGGTCCGTGGGATCTTGCAAAATTCAATGACCCGGAAGTTATCAAATTTGAATATGACTTGATTCCGTGGCCAGTTCACACTTCTGCAAATCAGACAGCTACTTACCGTGGCGGTGTAGGTTATGCGGTCGCTGCAAATTCAAAGAATCCGAAACTTGCTGCAGAGCTTGCGCTTTATCTTTCAGCTGATGAGGAAGCAAACAAAATGTATTCGGACATGGACTTGCAGATTCCAAACTTGAAGTCGTTGGCTACTCGCTACACTTCAAAACCTGGAAAACCTGCTAACCGACAGGAATACATCAACATCATTTCAAAGACTGGCCGGGCTTGGCCTTCTGATTACACATATAACAGCGTCTGGTACGACAAATTCTATATGGGAATTCAGAAAGTTCTTGACGGAAAAATGTCTGCGAAAGATTACTGTACTAAAATTCAGCCTCAGATGCAGAGGGAGCTTGATAAAGCCCTTCAGAGAGCAAAACAGAGCGCTGCTCGTAACAAAAAATAAATGAATCTTGCGGATGGTATGAGTGAAAAACAAGTACCATCTGCTGATTGCGAGGTGCTTCTTATGTCAAAAACGCTTACAGATAACAAAAGTAAAAAGAATAAAAAGAAGAAGTGGAATGATGAAGCTATCATGGGCTTGCTCTTTGTTCTTCCACCAATCATAGGATTTTTCCTTTTCGTTTCAGGCCCGTTTCTTTTTTCAATTTTTGCAAGTTTTACCCGTTGGGACTCCATGACAGACCTTACTCAGATTTTTTCTATGGATGCTGAGTCTCGCTCATGGTTCTTCTGTGGATTTGAAAATTATAAGGAACTTTTCAGTGACATTCAGTTCTGGAAAGCCCTTTGGAATACTTTCTGGTACATGATTGGTATTCCTCTAGGACTTGTTTGGGCTTTCGCCCTCGCTCTTGCTTTTAACAGTGAGTTGCCTGGCGTAAAAGTTTTCCGAGTCATTTATTACATTCCGGTCGTTTCTTCAATCGTTGCGGTCGCACTTTTGTGGGGATGGCTTTACAACGGCGATTATGGTCTTTTGAATCAGGTTTTGTCTGCAATCGGTATTCCGAAAGAAAAGCTTCCGAACTGGCTCCAGAACGCCCACACTGTAAAACCTGCGATTATGGTTATGTGCGTTTGGCGTGGTGTCGGCGGAACAGCCCTTTTGTATCTCGGTGCGTTGCAGAACATGCCGAAAAGCTACTACGAAGCTGCCGTTATCGACGGTGCAAGCCGATGGATGATTTTCCGAAAAATCACATGGCCTCTCATGCAGCCAATCACATTCTATATCGTAGTTACAGGAATCATCGGCGGCTCACAGATGATTGTCGAGCCTCAGATAATGACTCCTGACGGCGGTCCGGATTATGCTTCTGCGACAATCGTATTCTACATCTGGCAGCATGCATTTGGTGCGGATGAAAAAGGCTTTGCCTGTGCGGCGGCATGGGTTCTCGCGCTCATTATCTTTGCTGTAACGGCAGTCCAGTTCAAAATGAATCCGGCAAGCGAAAATTATTTGGAATAGGGGATGGTCATGAGTGTAGAAAAAACAAAAAAAAGAAAGAACAAGACGTCTTATGATTCACAGAAACTCAACGACGGAAGGGCAGCACGGCTTATCTATCTGTTCTTGATTTCCGGTGCGATTGTTATGATTATTCCGCTCGTGTGGATGTTCGAGTCTTCCCTTAAAACACCGGGCCAGTTCTTGACCACACAGCTTTCTCTTGCGATGCCGAGCGAGCCTCAGTGGGCGAACTATTTCAGGCGGGTCTGGCAGATGGAACCGGCCTTGCAGCGGGGTATTCTCAATTCGATTATCATTTCGGTGAGCACGATTGTCGTGGGTACATTTGTTTCGTCTCTGGCGGCATTCAGTTACTCAAAATTGCGCTTTCCTGGCAAGGCAAAGCTTTTTTTGGCCGAGCTAGCCACGCTGATGATTCCTTTTTCGGTAATCATGATTCCGCAGTTCATTATCTATGCACGAATCGGCTGGGTAAACACATGGCTTCCGCTGATTGTTCCGGGAATGCTCGGCAATGTCGGCATGATTTTCTTCCTCCGCCAGTACATGAGCGGCATCCCGACTTCGGTAATTGAGAGCGCGCGAATTGACGGTGCGGGCTATTTCAGGATTTTCATGCAGATTATGCTTCCGAATGCAAAACCGGCTATTGCGGCTCAGGCAATCCTGTGGTTCATGGGCGCATGGAACGATTATTTTGCTCCGAGCATCTATCTGCACGATGACAATCTTCTTACGGTTCAGGTTATGATCAGCCGCCTGAACGCGATGTATGCAATCAACACGGACTATCCGCTTCTTTTGACTGCGAGCGTGATTTCCCTGCTTCCAATCATCATCGTGTTCGTCGTATTCCAGCGACAGATTATTGCATCTGTAGCACTGAGTGGCTTGAAGTAATGAGAAATTAGCAATTACCAATGACAAATTAGCAATTTTCCCCGGCTTGTGTCGGGGATTTTTTTCGGAGAATTACATGGCTTTACTTAATTTGACTGTTGATGTTCCGGCACATGACCCTGTTATCGTTAAGGAAAATGGAATCTACTATTGTTTTTCAACGCACGGATATTTTTACACTTCCCGCGATTTGCTCTCGTGGAAATACGGCGGAAAAATCTTTGAGAACTTGCCTGAGTGGGTTCGGAAAGATGTTCCTGCCAATGACGGAAAGGATTACTGGGCGCCGGAAGTCGTTTTCCGTGATGGCGAGTGGCGGCTTTACTATGCCGTGAGCACTTTCGGAAAAAATATTTCTGCGATTGGAATGGCTTGCAATAAAACGCTCGATCCTTCTTCTAAAGATTATGAATGGCGGGATTGCGGAAGGGTTATTGCCTCAACCGAGGATGATAATTTTAATGCGATTGACCCTGCCGTCTGTGCTGATGAAGAAGGAAATGACTGGCTTTTGTTCGGCTCTTTCTGGGGCGGACTTGTTATGTTCCCTCTTGATGAAAAAGGATTCGTTAAGCCCGGCTCACAGGCGAAATTCATTGCCTCAAGACAGAAGTCCGGCGAAAAGCAGCCTGATCCTAATCCTGTTGAGGGCGGATTTATTTTTCCTCATAAAGGACATTATTATCTTTTTGCATCGCATGATTTCTGCTGCCGGGGAACGGCGAGTTCCTATCATATCGTGCTTGGAATTTCTGATGAAATTACAGGACCTTACATTGATTCTGACGGCGTGGACATGCTTCATGGCGGCGGCACGACTTTGCGCGATTCGTTCACCTTTGAAAGATGGGCTGGTCCCGGTCATAACACGGTGTTCAAGGATGATGACGGAAAAATCTACCTCGTCTATCACGCCTATGACCGCACCGATGACGGCCGGAGCAAGCTGATGATTGAAGAAATTACTTTGTAACCCGCACCTCAAGGAGCCTTGCTCCTTGACTTCCCTTGATTGTAATATCTTCCCGTACAATCTTCACATTTTTCTGCTTTGATTTCACAAGTTTTTTCGGCACTTCGACGAAAATATCCAGAAGTTCATCTCCGCCGTCACCTTTTAGGTTGATTTTTTCCAGTTCCGTTGTGCCGTAGCTCACTGAAAGCGTTCCCGTGTCCTTTCCAAAAACCGTAATGACGATTTTGTTCGATTTTGCTCCTGTCTCAAACTTTGCCTTGTAGCGCACGAAGCCGTTTTCCTCAAAAGTCCGGCAGTTCCGGTCAACGCTTTCCACATAGCCGATTTGAGTTCCTTCCGTCTTGAATTTGTGCTCAACTTCACTTTGCTGCCTTCCTGGTTCAATATAGTCCACAGTGATTTTTTCAAAAGTGGCGGCGCGTTTATTTTCTTCTATATTAATAGATGAAAAATATGTCGCGTATCGGGTGTGGTGGATGTCGAAGAATGGCCTGAGCGTGTAGGAAATTCCTTTTTCGTTCGCAGATTTATCGGTAGTGAAGGTGAGAGTTTTTTCATCGGCCACATGAATCCACGATGAAGGATTTTTCAAATCAGCGGTGATTGTTTCGACTTCTGCAAGTTTTCCGCTGTTCATGTAAATCAAATGGTCGTCAACGATGTCGACGGGCATTCCCTTGTTTCCCAAATTTGCGGCAAGCACAATCGGGCCGTATTTTACGGAGAAGTTGCCTTTTCTGTCCAGAGACCGCCTTATGTTCAGTTCCATCGGCAAGTCCAGGCTGATGACGGAAGTCGCCGAGAGTTTTCCATAGTTTGTGTAGCCGTTCTCACCTTTTGTCATCTGTCTGCACCATGAAGGCGCGCGTACTTTCAGGTTCAGGTTTTTACTTCCGGCATTTTCAACAGAGATTTTTACATTCTGACTGTACGGAAAATTCGTCTCAATTTTGATTTTCCAGCCGTCGTCCGTGGTGATTGTTGACGGAATGAAAAGATTCAGGTACAGGCTGCCGTCAAATTCACTTGCAATGAAGCGATTGTATCGTTCCGGATTTTCAAGTCCTGTTCCTGTGCAGCACCACATTGCGTTGTCGTGGGTGCAGTACACTTTGTGGAATCCGCTTTGCATTGAAACGAAGTAAGTTTTTGCACCCGTTTCCGGCTCCTGACTTGCAAGAATATGATTGTAAAGCGCGTTTTCGTAAAAATCAGCAATTTTTGAATCCTTGTTCCATGCAAAAATATGTTCGGCAAGCTCAAGCATGTTGTAAGTGTTGCAGGTTTCACATGTGTCCTTTTCCAAAGGCTCCTCGTATTCCCTGCCAAAATGCTCGCCCTTGCTGTTTCCACCGATTGCGTAGCTCCTGCGATTTGTCACCGTGTCAAAAAAGAATTCAGCTGCAGTGCGGTATTCCGATTTTCCTGTAAGCTCGTAAAGCCTTGCGATTCCCAGGAATTTCGGAATCTGAGTGTTCGCGTGATAGCCCTGCAACTTGTCCTGCTTTTTCATCGCGGGCGACATTATTTCCCTGTGAATCCATCGTTCCGCTTCCTTTAAGTATTTTTCATTTTTCGTGATTCCGTACAAATCCGTAAAAACCTTGCACATTCCGCCGTGCTCGCATGTGAGCATTTTCTGAATCTCATTGTCACTCATTTTGCTCGTGCCCGCGATTGCCCAGTCTGCCATTTTCATGACGACATCGAGCGCATCCTTGTTTTCACCGTAAATGTATGAATCAATCAATCCTGCGTAAACTTTATGCACCGAATACCACGGAACCCACCAGTCTGCAAGCGAAAATCTGTCCACATTGAAGCTTCCGCCGCCGGAAAAAACTGTGTCGAACGGAGTTGATGGGATTCCACCGAAATATCCGTCCGCTCTTTGAAGATTTTTTATGCAGCCGACCGTGTAATCAAGCTTTTCCTTCGTATCTTTGCTGCCTGTCTGATAGTAAAATCCTGCGAGTGCCGAAAGATAATGCCCGAGCATGTGCCCCTGAATCTGCCTGCTTTCCCAGCCACCGTAAGTTTCCGCCTTTGGTTTTTTGCCGAGAGCCGTGTATGCCGGTGAAAGCATTCTGTCGGGATTGTAATCAAGCACATATTTTAGCCCGACTTTCTGTGATTTTGAAAATAGCGTTCCGTCCGTGAGTCTTGTTTTTGTGTGGATTTCCGTGAGGTTTTCGCCCGCTGCGTTCATAATTGTTACTCCTGCCAAAAAAATGGCGCAAAATCTGGTGATTTTTTTCATATTTTTATTATAGGCTCTTGATGAAATTCCACTAGTCACATAAAATTGAGAAGAAGTGCGGGATTCCGACTTTTTAACGGAAGGCTCATATTGGAAAGCGATTTTCTTCCATATTACCATTTTCGTCATGTAGATTCGACTCGTTCTCCTGTCTGCGGACTTGCCATGCTCAATCCCGGCTGGACACACATGCGCCGCTGCCTTGAAATGGAAAGCGTGCTCCTGATTGGAAAGCACGGTCATGCCTCAATCGAAGACAACGGCATTCCTTTTGAAATTTCTGAAGGACACATGCTCCTTTTGCCAGCCGGTCACATCCACAGGGGGCTTGAGCGCGCGGAAAAGCCTCTTTCGTACTGGTGGTTCCATTTTTATCAGGCGGTGGAGCTTGATGATGAGCTTCGTATTTTCCATCCAAAAAGAATTTACGATGATGAGGCAGGACTGACACTTTCAAGCAAAATCTGCCGCTCGGAAATGCTTAAAAACGGAATTATCCTGCCGCAGACAATGGAAATTCAGAATTTCGGCCAGATTGGAAATCTTTGCGGCGAGGCGTTGCAGGCCTTTGCTTCGGCTTCAGATTCGCTTCTTTCGTACAATAATCTCGTCGAAAAAATCCTTCTTGAACTTGGAAAACAGTTTGAGGAAAAGGCTTTGCCTGCTCACACCGAAGGAAAATCAAATTCTCTTGTAAAGAAAATCCTTGAGCTTATTGAAGAAGAACTCAGCAATCCGAATGCCTCCGTAAAATATTTTGCCGGTGCCCTCGACCTAAATCCTGATTATCTGGGAAGATGCTTTAAGGAAGTGATGAAAATCCCGGTCGGACAGTACATTGCCCGCCGCCGCGTAGAACTTGCCTGCTCCCGCCTGCGCGAAACCAACAGCCGCATGGAAGAAATTGCCCAGGAATGCGGATTCGGAAGCCGCCGCCAGTTTTTTGAAGTCTTCCGTCAGGTCACAGGGAAAACTCCGGCTTCTTATCGTGCTGATTCGGCTTATATCGGAATAAATTCCCTGTAGCAAATCCCGGTGGAATCAAAAAATAAGGGCTGAGCAGAAAAATTGAATATAAAACTTGACTTTATGAAATTTCGCACTTAAAATTGAATTCTCATAAAAATAAAAAAGTTAAAAAATGAAATTCAAACGCTCCTTCATAATTTGTATTTGCTCGGTTATCATCATTTTGCTGTCGGTTTTGTTCTCGCTTCTTTTTCTTACTTTAAACGGCAAAAAACCTGAAAAAGACACCAAACGGCTCATCCTGGGCTTTTCTCAGATTGGCTCGGAAAGTGCCTGGCGAACCCGAAACACCCAGTCGATTTTTGAGGCGGCTGAGTCGAACGGAATTCAGATTCTTTTTGATGACGCGCAGCAAAAGCAGGAAAATCAGCTCAAGGCAATCCGCTCGTTCATCGTGTATCAGGTTGATGTCATTGCATTCGTGCCGATTGTTGAGGACGGCTGGGACAATGTTCTCCGCGAGGCAAAAAATGCTGGCATCCCTGTGATTGTCGTGGACAGGCAGATAAATGCTGACAAATCACTTTATTCCGGATTCTTAGGCGAAAATTCTGTTGAAGAAGGAAGAAAAGCCGCGAAATTTCTTGTCGAAAAATGCACCGGGGAAGTTTCTCCAATCAACATCCTTGAAATTTCAGGAACCGAAAATTCTTCGATTGCGAAAGGCCGTGCGAAAGGGTTCCGAAAGATTATCGGGATGGATTCAAAATTCAAAATCATTCATACAGAGAACGGGGATTTTTTGCGCTCTCGTGGCAAGGAAATCGCCGAAAATCTGATTCAAAAGTCGCGTGATGCCGGCAATTTTAAAAATGACGGACTTTACTTCAATGGAAAGAAAATTGACGTGATTTTTTCACATAATGATTCGATGACGCTTGGGCTTCTGGATTCTTTTTCAAATTACGGCATTGATGCGCTGGACACAATCATCATCAGTTTTGATGCCGAGCAGAAGTCAATCGATGCACTTATCGAGGGAAAGTTGAATTGCGTGGTGGAATGCAATCCGAACCTCGGGGAAATGCTCATGCAGCTTGTAAAAGAGCTTGCGGCGGACAAATCGATTCCACAAATCACTTACATTGACGAGACTGTTTTCACCGAATACGATGACTTCTCAAAATATGAGCCTAGAGGTTACTAATGAAGAACAGGAGCCTCCGCAAGACCGTAAAAGTCACTTACATCATTCTGCTTTCAATCACACTGATTCCTTCTATATTCTCTATCGCCGTTTCACAGATTCATACGCAGCGGTACAATAAAATCATCTCGAATGTCAGCAACGCGAACAGAATCAACAGCATCGCCAAAAATGATATTCCCGAAGAACTTTGGACAATAATTTCCGGCAAAAAGAAAATCGAGCAGGGGCGTCAGTATGAGATGATGAATGAAATCACTTTGGGGCTTGAAGAAATGCTCAGGACAACCAAAAGCAACAAAAGCCGCGACAAGCTTGAAATTGCGACCCGTGCCAGCGCAACTTTGCTTCGGAACATCCATATCCTTATCGCGCAGATGGGATTCGGAAGCACGGTAAAGCAGAACGAGGAGAGCCTTGATGAAATCCGTACGATTGCCGAGCTTTTTTCGGACATCATGCAGGATTTTATCGTGGCGGAAAGTGAATCGGCCTCGGAGACAAACCTTTCGATTAAAAATGCTTCTATTATAATGACCGTGATTCAGTTTTTGATTACGGTCGTCGCGCTTTTTGTTTCGGCAAACAGCTTTCTTACAGTTTCGGGCGCGATTCTTGAGGAGCAGAAGAATTTCCAGAAGACGGAAATGAAGGCTTTGCAGGCTCAGATTACGCCGCACTTCCTCTACAACACTTTTGACACAATCGTCTGGCTCGCCGAGGAAGAAAAGACTGATGAAGTCGTGCGCATTACAAAGGCATTTTCCGACTTCCTGCGAATTTCTTTGAGCCGCGGTCACGAATGGATTACAATCGGGCAAGAACTTGACCATATCAAAAATTACCTGACGATTCAAAAAATTCGTTACGCTGATATTCTGAATTATAAAATCGAGGCAGATGAATCTTTGCTCGGATTGAAGACGATAAAACTTGTGCTGCAGCCGCTCGTTGAGAATGCGATTTATCACGGAATCAAAAACAAGCGTGGGCGGGGAGAGCTTTCCGTTTCAGTAAAATATGCCGATGAGACCAGAACGAAAATCCGATTTGAAGTGAAGGACAACGGCGCGGGCTTTACAGATTCAAGGCTTGCCGAAGTGAGGCTTGAGCTTTCCCTGATGGTTTCAGAAAAATTGAATTCAGTCTATGGGCTTTACAATGTGAACAAAAAGCTTAAACTTTATTATGGCGAGCAGACCGAAGGCATTGTGATTGAATCCGAGCCAGGAAAGGGCAGCTCGATTTCTTTTGAGATTCCATGCGAGGAAGAAATGACAGAGGTAAAAAATGTATAGCGTATTTGTTGTAGATGATGAGCCGATTGTTCTCGAAGGAATTCGTTCCAAAATTGATTGGGAATCTAGTGGCTTCGCTTTTGCAGGTGAGGCAACGGACGGTGAGATTGCGCTTTCGATGCTGCATGAAGTCAAGCCAGACATTCTGATTACTGACATAAAAATGCCTTTCATGGACGGACTGCAGCTTGCCCAGGCGGTAAAGCGGATTCAGCCGTGGATTAAAATCATAATTCTTTCTGGTCACGATGAATTTGACTATGCAAAAAAAGCGATTTCAATCGGAATCGAAGATTATCTTTTAAAGCCTTTCACGCCCGACGAGCTTTTAAAAAGCCTGCAAAAAACGGCGGTACAAATCGACAAGGAGCGCAAGCAGCTTTCGGACATTTCCCGTCTCAAAGAAGAGCTGAAATCTACCGAGGCCCTCAAAAAGAAGGAATTCCTCAACAATCTTGTGCACGGCTCTGAAGATATGAGCGATGTGATGCAGGAATCTCAGGAACTTGGGCTTAATCTGATTTCACGCTTTTACAAAGTCTTAATCAGCCGAATTAAAAGCCGCACCGACAATATCCATAATCAGGAAGAGGCCTGCTCACTTCTCAATTCTTATTCGGCGAGCTGGGAACAGGCGGAATGTTTTTTCCATCATTCAAATCTTCTGGTCTGTATTTTCAAGGGAAGCACACGCGAGGAACTTGACGAAAGCATTTTCCATGCGGCAGAAGCAATCGCCCACATCGCCACAAAAAATGATGACTGTACGGTACTTACTACGATTGGAAAAACGGTGGAGCATCTTTCTCAGCTCAATCTTTCTTACGAGGATGCAAAAAAAATCCTTGAGATGGGCGGAAAGGAAGAAAAAAACAGGATTATCAGTTCGGAAGACTTGGAAGAAGGGCTGAATCCTGATTCAAATGCAAATTCTTCGGCAACAGGAATTCTTGACCTCAAAGAAAATGACCCGCTCGTGGAAAGGCTCAAATACGCCGGAAAGAATGACATTTCTGCGATTATCGACGAGTCAATGGAGCTTATCAAGAATAATCCCGGCCAGTTCAGCGTTTTTGCTTCTTATCTTCTTGTTGATTTGATTTTTGCGGTGTCAAAACTCGTTGAAAAACTCGGCGGCGACATAAAGAAATTGAAGCCGGAAATTCTGCAACGAAAATTCATCGATGATGCTGTGGGTGACGAAAAAGATTTCAGAAAGAAAGTAGAGCAGGTTCTTTCGTTTGCGTTGGAATACCGTGACTCAAAAATGACCGGAAAATACGGAGATGTGATTTTGAAGGCCAAACGCTACATCGAAGAGCACTACGCCGACCAGAACACCACGCTCACAACGGTTGCCGAAGCGGTCGCCCTTAGCCCGAACCATTTCAGCACGATTTTTTCTCAGGAATGTAAGACAACTTTTATCGAATATCTCACGAATGTGCGGCTGGAAAATGCCAAACGGCTCATGCGCGAGACTGAAATGAAAGGCTACGATATAGCTTACGAATGTGGATTCTCTGACCCGCATTATTTCAGCTATATCTTTAAAAAGAACACCGGGCTTTCACCGCGCGAATACAGGCTCAGTTTTTAGCTTCCGGTAAAATCTTCGGAACAGGAATCAAAGCAAGAATTTTTTACCATTTTTTAAAAAGCGTGGTATAATTTTATTTTGTGAAGAAGAGTCTTTCAATAAGCGCTTTAGCTGTAATTTTTGTTGCTCAGTTCGTCGGAATTTTGGGAATTCTCTATCTCAGGTATTGCATGGATGTTCAGGCAAGACTTTACAATTCCATGATAAATCAGGTTTTTGTTGAAAAGGCCGATGTCGAGGAAATCCGGAGCCTCTTGTATAAATACGAGTACAACATGGCTTCGTTCATGATTTCGTCAAAAATAACTCAGGAAGAACGACTGAAGGAACTTGATAATGTAGAGCTTGGAATCCGCCAGCAGCTGATAACACATGGCGAGATAACAAAAAAAATGGAGCGTGATTCTGAAAAGGAGCGTTTGTTCAGAAGCGTTAATGATGATGTTCTCAACTATCTGAATTATAACCGGGTTCTTCTGACGATGAAAGATGTTGAGTCAACGGAATCGATTTCCCAGTTCATGAACACTTTTGTTTTCCCGCTTATGTCCAGGGTAAATTTGAGCATCAGCACGCTTTCCGAGATGTCGAAGGTGTATATCGGGCAGTCAAAGGCCCAGATGGATTCTCACCTCAAATCAACGAAATATTTTTCAATAATCGGCTTCATCGTGCTCATTTTTTCACTCGTGAACAGCACGATTTACACGCACAAGGTTTTAAAAGAACTTGAGGAAAAAAATAAATTCTTTCAATCAAAGTCCGAAGCCAATGAAATGCGGATTTTTGAAATTCAGAATAAGACGATTATGGGGATTGCCGATCTTGTAGAAAGTAGGAGCGGCGAGACTGGCCAGCATGTAAAACGGACGAGCCATCTTGTGAACATGATTCTGAGACAAGCCAAAAAGAAAGGAAAGTGGAGCGAAATCCTTACTGAAGAATACATTGATAATGTGACGAGGGCTGCCCCTATGCACGACTTGGGCAAAATCGTGATTCCAGACGCAATCCTGAACAAGCCGGGCAAATTTACGCCGGAAGAATTTGAAATAATGAAGACCCATGCGAGCGCGGGCGGAAAAATTGTCTATGATATTATCGGTGGCGTTGCTGATAAAAAATATGTGGACATCGCCTCGGACATTGCGAAATATCATCACGAAAAATGGAACGGAAGCGGCTACCCGAACGGAAAATCCGGCAAGGAAATTCCTCTTTGTGCGCGGATTATGGCCGTGGCCGATGTGTTCGATGCCCTTGTTTCCGAACGGTGCTATAAAAAGCCGATGAGCTACAAAGATGCCTTTGCCCTGATCGAGCGTGAGTCGGGCGAGCATTTTGATCCTGCTGTCGTGGAGTTGTTCTTGGAGCTGAAAGATGAAATCTATGCTGAAAAATAAGCATTTTCTTTCTATTATAGTTGTTTTTCTCTGCTTTTTTGTTGTCGCCTGTTCTGCCGTAAAGGATGAAGGTCAGTCCGTGATTCAGTTTTCATGGTGGGGAAATGAAGGCCGGGCTGAGTACACGCTGAAAGGAATCGAACTTTTTGAATCTGAAAATCCTTCCATTAAAATTGAGCCGAAATATAACACTTGGAGCCAATACGAAAAGAATTGTGCGGAATCTTTCAAGACTGGTGAATGTGCCGATGTGATGCAGATAAATTTTGAGTGGCTCGCAAAATATTCTCCAGACGGGAAGGGATTTTATGACATCAACAAGCTTTCTGATTATATAAATCTTTACAACTATACGATTAATGATTTGTCTTATGGAACAGTCGCCGGCAAACTGAACGCGATTCCGATTGCATTCAACACGGCGATTCCTGTCTATGACAAAAATTTTTTTGAAAGAAATTCCCTGAAAATTCCTTCGACTTGGGACGAGCTTTTTTCTCTGGCAAAATTTTTAAGGCAGAAGGACATGTATGTGTTCACTCTGAGCAACCGTCACATTCTTTTCCTTGCGATTGCGTGGTTTGAGCAGACTTTTTCCAAAAAAGTGTTTACGGTGAACGGGAAGCTCAATATTTCTGAGTCAGAGCTTGGCCAGATTTTTGATTTTATGAAGCTGCTTCTTGATGAGCATGTGATTTATTCTCCAAAGCGGGGAATCAAACTGAGTGCCATAAAGGACAAAAAGATTGTCGGCGCGATTTTGTGGTGCAACGAAATTTCCCTGTTTGCAAAAGAAGCTGACTCCATCGGCGGAAGTGCCGTTCTTGGGAATTTCATCCAGACTCCTGGTGCCACTGAATCAGGCTGGTATTTAAAGCCGGCTTCAATGTATGCGATTAAAAAAGACTGCAAGAATCCAAAAACTGCCGCAAAATTCCTGAATTACCTTCTGAACAATCAGAATTTTGCCCTTCTTCAGAAAAATGACAAGGGAGTTCCTGTCAGCAATAAGAGTCTCACGGCTCTGCTCGAAAACAATATGCTGGAGTCCATGCAATATTCCGCGCTCATGAAAATCCGCTTCAACCGGGGGGCAATTAATCCAATGCTTCCTGTCATGGAAGACAATGCTGTAATCAAGGCTTTTGCCGAAAATGTCTTTGATTATGCCGCAGGAAAAGTATCGAAATCTGATGCCGTCAGTGCATTTTCAAAGCTCTGGTAAAATGGAAATTGCTTTTTCGGCAATTCATCATATTTATCCACAACTTGAAGTCGCGGATTTGCAGAAGGAATGTGAATCTATTTCCAGCCAGTTTAAGGCTGCATGGAAGAAAATCCTTATTTTTGCGGCTATTGCAGTTTGTTCCGTAATTATCGGAGCGGCATCCACGGGCATTGGCTCCGGGCTTATCGCGGGTGTAATTTTTAAAATTGAAATGGAAGGCGGCAAGCTCAGCGGTATCACAATGTCTGGAATCGAAAAGATTGAGTCGCTTAAAGCTTCTGGCTCAGAAAATGATTTTTTCATGTTCCGTGGTTAATCAGAGTATTTCGCTTTTTGAGGGAACAATCAAAGACAACATCACGATGTGGAACACCACAATTCCAGAAGATGTCTACATTCAGGCCGCAAAAGACGCGTGCATACACGATGTAATCACTTCGCGGCAAGGTGGCTATTTTTCACAGGTAAGTGAGGGCGGTCGTAACTTCAGCGGCGGTCAAAGGCAAAGACTCGAGATTGCCCGCGCACTTGCCACAAATCCAAGAATCATAATCATGGACGAAGCCACCAGCGCACTCGACGCAATCACCGAGCAGACAGTTGACCAAAACATCCGCCGCCGTGGCTGTACAAGCATAATAATCGCGCACCGCCTCTCAACAATCCGCGACTCCGACGAAATAATCGTTCTCGATCACGGAAATATAGTCCAGCGTGGTACGCACGACGAACTGATGGAGCAGGGCGGCATGTACAGCGAACTGGTCAGGACGATGTAATATGAAGAAAGATATATTTAAAATCAACAACACAAATATTCTCACTCTTGACGGTTCGGCCTGCGAAATCAAGGTTCTTCATGGTCACGGCTATCTCTTCCTTGTTAAGAAACTTGGTGACGGTCGGACTGGAGCTAGACATGAGATTGCTAATTTCGGCGAGGGCGAAAGTTTCCCGAACATTTCTGGCAACGAAAAGTACGACATCATTCTTGCTGGAACGAACGGAACTGAAGTAGAATTCTCTGAGCCGACAGATCCTAATTTTGACAAAAGCTATGAGCCTACAAAGGCAGGCGTGCAAAAACTTGCCAAAGACAATACCATTCGAGTGCGCGAGGTCGTGCTTCGTGAAAAATGGTACAAAGAAGACAACGGGCACTTAATCGGCTTCTACAAAAAAGACGGCGAGATTGATATTTCGAATGAAAATGATACTTCCGACAACCTTATTCCTGTCGCGCTCATAAAAAACAAAAACAACAGCGATTTGGAAGCGGCGGTCATGGACAGGCTTTTAAAGCTCCCTGTTGATTTTTTCAAAGGTTTTTCTTCGGGTGATTTGGCTGCCCGCACAATGACAATTTCCGAAATCCGCAAGGCAATTTTTAACATCGTCCTTTCGGTTTTTATGAATTTTATTTTCAGTTTTGTCTATCTGATTCAGTGTTTCCGATTTTCCGGCTATTTTGCTAAATGGAGCATTTTATTCTGCATCTTCCCGATTTTGATTTCCGCTGTTTTCTGCTGGCTTACCTACAAATGGGAAAAAATGCTGATTGATTGTCAGGGAAAGATTCAGGGTATGTTGCTCCAGTTCCTGAACGGTATCGAAAAAATCACGAATTCTCATTCTGAAAAACGCTTCTTTACCCAGTGGTCGAATGAGTATATCCGGCAGACAAAAGTCAGCTACACTCTTGGTCTGGTTGGTATCGTCAGTTCTCTGATTAATGCGGTTTATCCAACGGTTGTAAGCGTTATCTTCTATTATCTGTATGGCCGTGGCTTAAAAATGCAGGCAATTACTGGGCTTACAACGGGAACTTTCATGGCCTTCCTTAGTTCCTATTCTTCATTTCAGGAGGCATTTTTGGGCGTAGCCGGTGCTTTGCTCCAAATCCGAAATGTAATTCCTCTTTCAAAAAGAATCCAGCCGATTCTTGATGCCAAGCCGGAGTTTGAAGCTTCAAAGCCGCCGATTGATAAGCTCAGGGGCAACATCGAAATCAGTCATCTGAATTTCCGATATTTCCCGGATTCTCCGCTAGTTCTCAAAGATGTGAACATGAGCATAAAAGAGGGGGAATTTGTTGCTGTTGTCGGAACGAGTGGGGCTGGCAAGTCTACTCTCATGCGTATGCTGCTAGGTTTTGAAAAGCCTGAGTAGCAAAATGTGGGAAGGCGCGCTTCTTGCTCAGGATAAGATAAACGTTGACGGGCTTCTTCCTGTGCATCTGGAACTTGTTAAATTTGATGACGGCGGCAATTCAATCAGCGGAATGACCACGGCATATCAGATTGCTTCGGACAATGAGATTTGTGCGGTAATCGGTCACGGATATTCTGACATTTCTCTTCCTTGCTCGATCGAATGACCAAACGATGGAAGAATAATTTCATGTTCGATGCAATTTTTCTGGCAGGGCGTATGCCTTTGATTCAGCAGGTGATTTCGATTATCAGGGAAAACGGAATAAATTGTCCGATTGTCGGTTCAGATCCTTTTGATGATCCGCTTTTGAACGAAAATCTCAGTGCTGCTGAAAACGGAAAGATTTTTGCAGTATCAAATTATGATGTTGAGAGCGAACATCCGCGTTTTAAGGAATTCTATTCTTTATTCAAAGAAAAGTTTGGTTACGAACCTGACCAGGAGGCATTGCAGGTTTACGATGCGCTCCTGGTTCTTTCGACTGCAATTGAAAAGGCTGGTTCGGCTGATTCTAAGCAACTGCTGGAAAAACTTCGTCATGGATTTTGGAATGAGGCGGCTGGAAGCTATCGTTTTGCGGCGAAATCCTCATAGTTTTTGAAGCGAAAAAAGCGTTCTTTTTACAAGTAACTGTTGAAGTATTCTGAAACTAGTATATAATTATTTTTGAGGTTTATTCGTCTGATGGAGAAAAAAGGGCTTTGGGGGTATATTCGCCAGTTACTTGGCTTTTACAAGAATCCTGATTATGTTGAAGACTATTTAAGAGAAGCGGATGCTCAAAGCACGCGGAATCTTACGGCTATAGTAATGGCTATTGAAATCTGGATGCTTATCCGCCAGCTTGTCAGGCATTGGGAGCGTTTTCCTACAGTCGCATCATTTTTCAAAAGCACCTGGGGCTATTGGGTTCTTCTTTCCGCCGCCGGTTTATTGTGTCTTTATTCTATATTATATCTTTGCGGGCGGCTCAATAAATCCAAAAAATTCATCCGTCTTTTCATTTTCCTTTATTTCTTGCTGGGGCTTTATTTCGGCACATCCACTTCGCTGTTCGATCTTTCCCGCGGCAGAATGATTACCTGCTTCCTCACGATGATTATGACCGGAAGCATTATCGTTATCTGGCGCCCGTATATCTCACTTTTAGTCACGCTTATTCCTGCGGTTGCATTCGTATACATCGTCAATCATTTTGCTGTTGGCAGGGACGGAAAGCCGTGGCACATGAGCGAGGCTGAAATCGTCAATTATACAACTTTTGTGATTACGCTCGCAATTTTGGAAATCAGTGCTTACATCCAGAGGCACAAAGAAGCCTGGAAATCTTACATGCTTGAAAAAGCTGCTGTCACCGATGACCTCACGAATATTCCGAACATGCGCAAATTCGAGGAAGTGGCGGCTAAATATTGCAAAAAATGCCTCGCCGAAGGAAAACACCCGGTCTACATCATTTGCGACATCACGAATTTTAAGACTTACAATGACCGTTTTGGTTATGAGACAGGGGACGCGCTTTTAAAATTCATGGCTCAAATTATTTCTGTAGAATTTGAAGGAGAGCCTTTTGCCCGCCATTCCAATGATAAGTTCGTCATTCTCACCGCAAAAGAAGATTACATCGAAAAGGGAAGGAGAGGGCGTGACTGGTTTAGGGCTGAACGAAGTGTTGAAGTCTACCTTGATTTGAAGGCCGGTGTATATCCTGTCACGCATGATAATGTCGAGCCGCGCCATGCCGTTGACCGTGCGAGCTATGCGATGTCACTTATCAAGAATGTTGATGAGGAGCCGGTCAAGTTTTATGATGAAACCTTGCAGAATCAGTACAGGCTCCGCCAATATGTTCTTAACAATATCGACAAGGCTGTTCAGAACGGCTACATAAAAGTCTATTATCAGCCGGTTATCTGGGCCGAGGACGGAACTCTCTGCGGTTTTGAGGCTCTTGCCCGCTGGATTGACCCAGAGATTGGCTTCCTTTCGCCATCGCAGTTCATTCCGCTCCTTGAAGAAATCCGGCAGATTTATAAGCTCGACAAGTGCATTTACGAGAGCGTGTGCCAGCAGATGCGTGATTGTCTGGACAAAAATCTTCCTGTGCTTCCGACATCCATGAATTTTTCCCGGCTTGACTTTGAGCTTATGGATGCTGTCGCCGAGCTTGAATCTCTCGTCAAAAAATATCAGATTCCAAAGAATCTTCTGCATGTCGAGATTACCGAAAGCGCACTTTCCAAGGATGTTAAAGGCTTGCAGGAAGCGATGGATAGGCTTCATGGTTTGGGCTATGTGATTTGGCTTGATGATTTCGGATCAGGTTATTCTTCAATGAATGTTCTCAAAGATTTCAAATTTGACCTGCTCAAAATCGACATGGAATTCCTAAAGAATTTCAGCGGGAACGACAATGCCCACAAGATAATTCAGTCAATCATCAGCCTTTCAAAAAGTCTGAACATGCAGAGCCTTACCGAAGGCGTTGAGACTCAGGAAATGGTGGACTTTTTGCGTGAATGTGGTTGCGGCCGGTTGCAGGGATTTTTCTTTGGAAAGCCCATGCCTTACGAAGAAATCCTTGCGAAAATCGCCGATGGAACATATAAGTTGAAATCAGGCAGCTAATATTTCGGAATTGGTAGGATAAGTTTTCATGTTAAAATCCATTTTTAAAAAATATTTCTTGATTTCAATCTTTTTCGTGCGAATCATTTTCTCTGCTTTTTCCGATGAAGCCGAACTGTACTGGCAGATTGATGCTTCATTTCCCGACTGGATTAGCAATGCAAATTTCAGTGCGAACAATTCCCGCTCTTTTCAGTTTTATCAAGGGCAGGGAAACGCGGTCATAACGGTCTCGGAAGGTGTAAAATCATTTTCCTTCTATATTAATGACACTCGCGTGAATACAAAAAAGCTCAAGGCTCCAGGAATATACACGGTTGATATTTCAGAATATACAAGGAACGGCCTGAACACGCTTCAGGTTTCTGATGTAAAATTTGAGGGGCAGGGAAAGGCTGTTCGTGTTCAGATTCCTTATCCTGTGGTGCTCGACGGAAAGCTCAAAAAATCTTCGCTTTCAAAAGAATCTTTTGCTCTGATTGATAAGATTATTTCTGCTGATGTTAAGAATGGCTTTACTTCGGCTCAGCTGGCTGTTGTTAAGGACGGCCGGCTCTTGTACCAGAATTCCTGGGGAACGGTCAGGACAGGTGACGAGACAGGCAGGGTAACGACTTCTCCAAATGTTACAGACGATACGCTCTACGATTTGGCTTCGGTCTCAAAGATGTTCACAGTGGCCTATGCGATTCAGGCTCTTGTGACTCAGAAAAAACTTTCTCCAGAAACAAAAATCACTGAAATCTTGGGCGATGAATTTGCGGATAACACGATTTCGGTCAATTTTGTCGGAAAAGAAAAAATCCCGCTTGAAAAAATCAAGGAATGGAAGAAGAATCTTACAGTGCGTGATGTAATGTCGCATACGGCAGGCTTCGCAGCGGGCTATCCTTACTTCAATGACAATTACGATCTCAGAAAAAACGAATTCAATGTGGGATCAAACAAAAACCAGCTTTTTTCTGGAAATGACGGCTCTCCCGAAACACGGGAGCTGACTCTGCAGCAGATTTGTCGCACGCCATTGGTTTACGAGCCACACACAAAACTTATTTATAGCGATATTGATTTTATGCTCCTGTGCTTTGTCGTGGAAAAAGTGAGCGGGCAGCGGCTTGATGATTTTTTGCGCGAAACTTTCTGGAATCCGCTCGGTCTTTCACGCATGACTTTCAATCCTTTGCAGAACGGATTTTCCGAACAGGATTGTGCCGCAACCGACCCGACAGGCAATTCTTATGCTGGGGAACTTTTGTTCACCAATTGCAGGACTCACACTTTGCAGGGCGAGGTTCATGATTCCAACGCGTTTTATGCGATGGGCGGGGTTTCCGGGCACGCAGGTCTTTTTTCAAACGCGACGGATTTGGCAAAATTGGCTTCGGTTATGCTTACTGGCGGCTGGGGAAATTACAAATTTTTCAGCCGGAATGTGATTGATTTGTTTACTTCGCCTCAATATCTTAAGGATGCTGACTATGGCTTCGGCTGGTGGCTTAGTGGAGATGTTCAGAATGCGCGTAACTTTGGCTCGCTCTGTTCAAGCCGGGCTTTCGGGCATCAGGGATTTACCGGCACGCTCGTGTTCATTGAGCCGGAAGAAAATCTTGTCATCGTCTACCTCACGAACAAAATTAATACGCCGATGACTTCTCCAGAATCACTCAATAATGTTTTTGCTGGAAATTCCTATCAGTCGGCGAACTTGGGCTTTGTTCCGCAGATTATTCTAATGGGCTTGAACAAGGATGTCGGGAAATCTCAATGGAAAAGCTTTTTGTATGATATGAAGGAAGGGGCGAGAAGGGTAGCAGAGAAAAAGGCTCCTGATGACAAAAATGATTCGAGATGGCTGGCATACGAGAGCCTTGAATCTGTATACAAATCATTCTGATAAATTTAAAAATACAAGAGTTTTATAATCATGAAAGAAATTCTCGAAACAATAAAAAAAATCTCCCCGATCGACGAAAATACGGTTCTTGCGGCAAAAAAATATCAGGCATCGCTCGCAATGCCACCCGGCAGCATGGGAGAACTTCTTGAAATTGGCGCACGGCTTTCTGGAATTACCGGGAAATTGCATAATTCTCTTCCCAAAAAGCGGATTGTGGTTCTTTGCGCGGACAATGGGGTTGTGGACGAGGGCGTTTCTTCGGCACCTCAAAGCGTCACGGCAAGTCAGGCAATAAACATGACAAAATATCTCACAGGTATGAGCGCGCTTGCCAGACATTTTAAAAACGAAGTGCAGGTGGTTGATGTCGGAATAAAATGCGCCTACGAGTGTCCGCAAATTCTGAACAAAAACATCCGGAGAGGCACGGAATCCTTCTTGCATGGAGCGGCAATGATTCGTGATGAAGCAGAAAAAGCTGTCCTTGTCGGAATCGAGCTTGCAAAATCGGCAAAAGCTGATGGCGTTTCAGTTCTCGGCGTTGGTGAGATGGGAATCGGGAACACCACAACTTCAACGGCCGTGCTTTCAGTTCTTACAGGTCTCAGCACCGACGAAATTACCGGGCGGGGCGGCTGCATAACGGACGAAATGCTTTTGCACAAAAAGGAAGTCATTAAAAAGGGAATCGAGCTGAACAATCCCAAAAAAGATGATGTGATTGATGTCCTTTCAAAGGTCGGTGGCCTCGATTTGGCCGCAATGTGCGGTGTGTTTTTAGGAGCTGCTGCCGAGAAAATCCCTGTTGTAATTGACGGCTATATTTCCGTAGTCGCAGCTTTATGTGCTGCAAGGCTCAGCCAGAAGTCAGCCCAATATTTCTTTTCGTCGCATTGCTCTGAGGAAAAAGGCTATAAGATTGCGATAAACGAGCTTTCTCTGGCTCCGTATCTCAATCTTCGTATGAGGCTAGGTGAGGGAAGCGGATGTCCGCTGGCTTTTGAAATCATGGATGCCGCCTGTGTAATCATGAACGAAATGGCCACATTTGAGCAGGCAAAAATCAACGATGATTATCTGGAAGAGGTTAGGCGAGAGCAGCAGAATGTGCCATTCTGAAAATCAAAAAAAATCAAATTTTTTGAAAAAAAAGCTTGCATTCTGTCAGATGTGTGGTATTATTAAATTGTAAGCAAGGAGCGAGATGAGGACGCACACCGGCTGCACGACAAGGAGGCGTTATGCAATTTCCGACAAAGAGAACCGACTCCGAGGGAGTCTTGTAAGTTAGACTATATCCACCTGCGGTTAGGCAGGAACACATAAAATGCCATTCACATTGTTGAATCGAGGCAAACTATAAACCGCCAAAAGCTGGCGGTTTCTTTTTTTTAAACATTTCTTTAGAATATCAGCATGGAATTTTTGCTGAACCATCATATAGCTTTCTCGCTTCTTCTGGGATTTTTGCTCGACTGTGTTCTCGGAGATCCGTATTGCTTTCCGCATCCAGTTCGTTTTATGGGGAGCTTGATTTCTTTTCTCGAAAAACGCCTTAACAAATCTTCTGATTCTCCAAAAATCCAGCGGCTCAAAGGCCTTTTCTTGGTCCTCGTTTTAATTTCCGCATCATTTTTTGTTCCTTTCGCAATTCTTTTTCTCTGCAAATTGATTCATCCTGCGCTATTTCTGGCAGTCGAAAGCATAATGTGCTATCAGTGCATTGCGGCAAAATCTCTTTGCTCTGAAAGCATGAAAGTTTACAGGGAACTCAAAAAAAACGACCTTCCTGCTGCAAGAAAAGCTGTATCGATGATTGTTGGGCGCGACACGGAAATCCTTGATGAAAATGGAATCGCAAAAGCTGCCGTTGAGACCGTCGCCGAAAATGCAAGCGATGGGGTAGTCGCACCTATTTTTTTCATGACATTTTTTGGCACGGCAGGCGGAATGGTCTACAAAGCCGTCAACACGATGGATTCAATGATTGCGTACAAAAATGAGCGGTACAGGAACTTCGGATTTTTTGCCGCAAAAATCGATGATTTTGCAAATTTTATTCCCGCACGCATTTGTGCAATTCTCATGATTTTTTCCTCGCTGATTCTTTCGATTTTTCCTGCAAAACAAAGATTTCGGCCGCTGAACGCCGTTAAAATTTTCTTCCGTGACCGCTACAAACATGCAAGTCCTAATTCGGCTCAGACTGAGAGCGTGGCGGCAGGGGCACTGGGCTTGCAGCTCGCAGGCGATACAGTCTACGAAGGCAAAACAGAGAAGAAAGATTTTATCGGCGACAAATTGCGTGAAATCGAAGCAAAAGATATCATCCGGGCGAATATTCTTATGTATTCAGCGACAATCCTCGCGGTTGGAATTTCTGTTTACTCTGTGACTCAATGCGTGTTATAGTTTAAAAGGTGGTTTTATGTATTCTGATTCATTGATGAATTTTTTTCAAATTACGGAAGAACTCGGCTTAGAGCAAGGCGCGGACAGTCTCAAGGAAATGGAGCGAAATGATGTCTTGTTTGCCTTGGACACTGGAATTCATGCTGATGATATCTGGGCCAGGGCAGGGCGTGTGGAAGAATGTCTTGATTTAATCGATGATGACATTCAAAGAAAGCATATTCAGGATATGATGTATTTTACTGCCGGTGTAATGCCTGATTCGGATTCTGTGGACAACCGTTTTGAAATTATCGAAAATCTTGAGAATGTGATTAACGAGTTTAAGGAAAGCGACAGTGTTTTTGCGAGCCATCTTGTGGGAATCGGGCCGGGTGGAATTGACCATGACTGGGATTCCGTGGAGTTCAAGGGGCGCGACCACGAGTATTTTGACTATGACACTGTAAAAGATGAGGAAGATTTGTTTGCCCTGCAGCTTACTCTTGCCAAAAAACTGAATATGCCTTTTGTGTTGCACAGCCGCAAGGGTTTTAAAGAAACTTCTGATGTTTTGAAAGCCGTAAAGTGGAATAGGGGAGTGATTCACGGATTTTCTTACAACCAGTCGGAGCTTGGATTTTTCCTTGATTTGGGATGGTATGTGAGCTTTAGCGGAACCGTCACTTACGCTGGCAAAAAATCTTTCAGTGATATGTCGGATTTGCTCAACTATGTGCCGAAAGACCGTCTTTTGATAGAAACTGACTGCCCGTTTTATCCGCCTGTTCCTGTAAAAAGCGGCTCAAATATTCCTGCGAATATCAAATATATTTACGAATACATTGCTTCAAAGAGGAATATCACAAGCCGAAAGCTCAGCGAAATTGTGGATTCAAATTTCCAGAAACTGTTCGGGATCTAAAGGGCTGGTCAATATGAAGTCACATTTATTTTTGATGTGGTCGTAACATGTCTTGGCGAGGAAGTAACAATCGACAACATAAAAAGTGCCTGGGTTGAAATTCTTCTGCCACAATATCTTTGGTCAGGTCCAAAGGCAGAATTTGGCTGGGTTTTCGGCGGCTACCTAAAAGATAAAGACTATCAAACGAAAAATCCGAATGATTCCGACAGCAAGTATTACTTTTATGAAGATGACCTTTATCCTCCATATAATTTGATTTACAAAAAGGAATTCTTACGTATATAAATCCTGATTCAAAAAAAGCCTTTTCCGTTTCAATTCCAAGCGACTACCAGAAAGATTTTTCTACAAAAAACTCTGAGGAACTTGAGTTTTATTCATGTATGACTGAAAATCAAGATCTTCCAGGTCCCTTTATAGCTGCGAATGGATGACTTGGATAATTATGACATTATCCAGAAAGGCCCGATTAGTGAGTAAAGCAGCCTGTTCTGTTCAAGGCATTTTTTCTGCGATGAGGACACCAATGTAAACGGCACAGGTAATTTCTTATAATGCAGGTTCTGTCTACCAAGAAATGTAATTTTTTCCCTTTTCTTTCCCTCTTTTATCAACTCTACAAAGCGTAGGTTGTTTTACACTGGCTCTGGATGTATTGTTATATCGTAGCTACAGAAATCGCGGGCTTTACTGGCTTCGCTTACATGAGAGGAATTTACAATGATTAACCAATATGTTACAGGCGCAATGATTAAACGCCTTCGTGAAGAAAAAAAACTGACCCAGACTGAGCTGGCAGAAAAAATCTTCGTGACCGATAAGGCCGTTTCTAAGTGGGAAACTGGCCGCGGTTATCCTGATATTTCGCTTGTTGAAAGTCTTGCAAAGGCTCTCGGTGTTTCCGTGATTGAGCTTCTTTCCGGCGAAAACATAACGAATAAAAACAAAGCCGCAAATATGAGCAAGTCACAGTTTTATGTCTGCCCGGTTTGCGGGAATGTGATTCAAAGTTCGGGAGAAGCGGTCGTAAGCTGCTGCGGGATTACCCTACCTTGCCTTGAATCTGAAAATGCCGATGAAAGCCATAAAGTAAAAATCGATCTGGTTGAGGAGGAATATTTTGTTACCATTGAGCATGTAATGTCCAAGGAGCATTACATTTCGTTCATTACTGCAATCCGTTCCGACGGTGTTGAAATCAAAAAACTTTACCCGGAGCAGAACGCAGAAGCAAGATTCAAAATCAGTGGTACAAAACAGATTTATTTTTACTGTAATCGCCACGGACTTTTCAAAGGTGCAGAAAATATTCATCGTCTTATTGACACATACTCCCGCTAGGCATACACTAATTCCACTGCTCGGAAATCATGTAAAAACCTGCGTTGCAGAAAATATCCGTTCCGGGAATGATGAAGTTATCGATGAGCTTGTAACGACTCTCCAAAAGCTGATGAAATAAGGTGCAGCCCTAAAATCAGCAGAATTTCAAGAATTCTTCATCGCTGATTTTTGAATTCACAACCGCATTTTCAATTGCCTGCGCCATTACTTCGGCCGCAAGAGTTCCGACTGCATTTATATCCGCCTTAACGCATCCTGTGTTGGCGGCATAAATTGTGTCGCCGTCTGCCATTGTTGCGACAGGACGAATGCAGCGCGAATAAGCACTTCGAGTCATCGATGCAATTTTTGAAAGTTCGGCTTTTGAAAATTGTGCGTTTGTAATTACGGTACCGATTGTAGTGTTTCCTGTAAACATATCTCGTGGGCTAAGATTTTCGCAAAGGGCTTCAACGCAATCCTCAAAAGTTTTTCGATCAGCAGAATGTAAGCCTGCAATTTTCTTTCCGGCGGGAGAATAAATATCCCCAAGGGCATTTAGGCAAACAACTGCAGCGATAAAAAGTTCCCCAAGTTTTACAGCGTGAATGCCAAATCCAGATTTATCGCCTCTGGCAGTTCCACGGATTTTTCCGACAGTTGCACCAGTTCCGCAGCCGACATTTCCCTGTAAATCACAAGTTCCTTTGATGGCGGCAAGGCAAGCCTCATAACCCATAGCAGAATCCGGGCGGACAAAAGATTTTCCGTAATTCAAATCAAAAATATCAGACTGGCACACAAGCGGCACAAGAGAAAATCCTGTATCATAACCGATTTTATTTTCTTCAAGACATCGCATTACACCGTCCGAGGCAGCAAGCCCGTAAGCAGAGCCACCGCCAAGCACAATTGCGTTAATTTTATTTTCGGCAGTCAAAGGAAGCGTTAGCGGAGTTTCGCGTGAAGCTGGCCCTCCCCCGCTGATATCACAGCCGGCCACAGCTCCGTTAGGAAAATAGAGCACGGTCACGCCGGTTTTTGCATCATTATCACTTTGATGTCCGATGTTAAAATCAGGAATTTCTTTTACAGAACAGGAATTGCAATTTGGGAAATTAATCATAGA
The DNA here is from genome assembly GCF_017430385.1 of Treponema sp. Taxonomy (GTDB): domain Bacteria; phylum Spirochaetota; class Spirochaetia; order Treponematales; family Treponemataceae; genus Treponema_D. The sequence goes on along the minus strand of NZ_JAFRNB010000143.1, from coordinate 48,155 downwards.
AACAGTATAACACGAAATGAAACAGCGGAATATTATTTTTTGGCTGTAATCATAAAAAATATTTCAGTTTATATTAAAAAAATGTCGCAAATCCGTCTGAATCGATATATAATATTCTTTATGGATGATTTATTTGAGCGAAGTATTCTAATTGTAGACGACGAAGCGATAAACCGCGAGATTCTTGGCAACATAATTCAGACAGAATACAAGGTTTTATACGCCGAAAATGGAAAAGAAGCCCTGGAAAAAATTCATTCAAATGGCTCCGCAATTTCTCTCGTCCTGCTGGATTTGCTTATGCCGGTTATGGACGGAAACGAAGTCTTAAAGACATTGAATGAAGAAGGAATTATCACTGAAATTCCTGTAATCGTGTTGACCTCAGAAAAATCCAGTGAAATCCAAAGCCTTAGGTTAGGAGCCGCAGATTTTCTCACAAAGCCTTATGATTCGCCGGAAGTAATTCTTGCCCGCGTCCGCCATTCAATTCAGCTTTTTGAGAACTCAAAGATTATTCACGCCACAGAATTTGATAAGCTTACCCTTCTCTACTCCCCGAAATTTTTCTTTGAATATGCCTCGATTTTCGACCAGCGTTTCCCGGATAAAGTTATGGATGCGGTCGCATTGAACTTCACGCGCTTCCATCTTTTGAACCAGCTAAAGGGCCGCAATTTCGGTGATTCGATTCTCAAAGCAATGGCCGAAGGAATCCGCAAAGCACTTCTTAAAACCGGTGGAATTGCAGGCCGAAATGAAGCCGACAGTTTTTATCTATATATTCCTCATCAGGATGATTACGAAAATCTTATTCAAAAAATAAGCGAATCTCTTTCTTCTCTTTTAAAACCTTCGGAAATAAGACTGAGGCTCGGAGTTTATTCTGATTCTGAGCGCAGCTTGGCTATGATTCAACGATTTGACCATGCGGTTCAGGCATGTAATTCTCTCCGCAGTAAAACTTCCGGCTCCAGCGACATCTGTATTTATGATGACAAAATGGCCGAAAAGGAAGTTTTTGACGCTCATCTTCTGCAGGATTTTGAGGCCGCAATTGAACAAAAGCAGTTCAAGGTAAATTTTCAGCCAAAGTTCAATATCAAGGGAGATAAGCCTGTTTTGTGCAGCGCAGAGGCTCTTGTAAGGTGGATTCATCCTGAACTTGGTTTTGTCCGCCCGGATTTATTCATCCCGCTTTTTGAAGAGAACGGACTTGTGACAAAGCTCGACCGCTATGTCTGGGAAGAAAGCGCAAAGCAAATCCGCCAGTGGAAAGACGAGCTGGGAATTACAATCCCGGTTTCCGTAAATGTTTCGCGCGTAGACATTGCCGCTCCTGACATGACAGATTTCATCACAAAGATCGTAAAGGAAAACGGCCTTTCCCCTTCCGAATACATGCTCGAAATCACAGAATCAGCCTACACTTCCGATTCAAAGCACATCATCGAAGTCGTGGAAAATCTTCGTTCGCTTGGTCATAAAGTCGAGATGGATGATTTTGGTTCGGGCTATTCTTCTCTCAACATGCTCACATCAATGCCGATTGATGTCCTAAAAATGGACAAGGCCTTTATCACAAACATTCAGCCTGGCAACAAAGAGATGAAGCTTGTCGAACTTGTGCTTGATATTGCCAAAAATCTTGGAGTTCCTGTCGTTGCAGAAGGTGTTGAAACCGAAGAAGAATACAAAATGCTTAAAGATGCCGGCTGTGACATAATCCAGGGCTATTATTTTTCAAAGCCGCTTCCGCCGTCTGACTTTTCAAAATTTGTGTGAGATTTCTGGGGGCTGTATGATTACGCTTGAAATTTTAAGAAATAACGGCACGGATATCGAAACAGGCCTTTCCCGCTGTCTTGGAAAAGAAGATTTGTATCTTAAGCTTGTGAACATGGGACTTAACGACGCAAAGTTTGAAGAACTGGGATCAGTCCTTGCCTCCAATGATTTACAGAAAGCCTTTGAACTTTGTCACGCTCTCAAAGGCGTTATCGGGAATCTTGCAATCACGCCGCTGTATGAAGCTCTTTCGGCACTAACAGAAAAACTCCGCAATACGGAAGAAGCAGATTATCCGGCAATGTATTCAGATATTCTTGCAATCCGCTCAAAAATTTCGGGTAGTTAAGCAATGAAAAAAGGTCTGATAATAATCACAAACTTTCTGATTGTAATCTTTTCAATTTTCTTTGTCGTGCTCTATGCCAGGAAACAGAGCGCGTCAATGAAAGCCTACAATACCGAAAACTTTATGACCATGTCGATCGGTATGGAGAAGGTAACGACAAATTATCTGGAAGGTGAGCAGAGACTTTGTGATTCCTGGGCAGCATGTATAAACAGCCGCAAAATGAATATGAACGAAGCAATGTCTTACTTGAAAGTTGCCCAGCGCATTCAGAATATTTCAGCACATATTATCCGGCTTGATTCTTTTACGGGCTATTCCAACAAACCCAAAATCGATAATCCCGCAGAATTTACAGTTTCTTACCAGGAAATAGATATTTTTTCTTCGCTGAATGAACTTCTCGGCCAGAAAGACCAGATTCGCGTCACCCGCTCCTACACAAACCCGATGAACGGCATTCAGTCCATCGCTTTCTGCGACCTTCTGGAACTCAGAGTTGATGAGGCAGATTCCGCCAACAATAAAAACTTGGCCGCGAGCGAAACTAGCACGAGCAAAAGCAAGTCCTCAAAATTTGAAAAAGCAGTTCTTATGCGCGTAATTCCAGTTGAAACGATTGCAAGCAAATGGGCTTTTCCTTCCGAAAAATACAGCGACGCGCAGATTTCAATGATTGAGTCAAAAGGAAACTACATCTTAAAAGGAAAATCCTTCAAAAACTCAAACTTCTTCGAATTCTACAAATCGTACAATCAGATTAATAAGGAAGATTTTGACAATCTAAAGTCAAAAATTCATGAAACCGGAATGTTCACAATGCACAACTCAAAAGCGGAAAACTGCCTTATAGTTCATATTCCGGTTAACACATCCTTCGACTGGACTCTCCTCACCTACATTCCGCTCAAAGACATAACAAAAAATAATATCGACTGGCCGCTGGTTATTGTGGTTTCAATCTGTCTCATGATTCTTCTTGCCTTTGATATTCTGGTAATTATGAGATTCAACAGGAAGCTTGCCGCCACTGCAAAAGAAGCTGATTTTGCAAACAAAGCCAAAACAGTCTTCCTTTCAACAATGTCTCATGACATCCGCACTCCGATGAATGCGATTATCGGCCTTACGACAATTGCAGAAAAAAACATCGGGGATTCAAAATCAGTTTCGGATAATCTCCATAAAATCAAGCTCGCAAGCAATCATCTTCTCACGCTCATAAATGATATTCTGGACATTTCAAAAGTGGAGCACGGAAACATCAGTCTTTCTCCAGTGCGCTTTTCCATCAGTGATTTGGCTGAAAATCTTGAAAACATGGTGCTTCCAATGATAAGGCAGAAAAATATTGATTTCAGGTTCAATAAAAACAACATCACACAGAAATATCTTTATGCAGATCAGCTTCGAATAAATCAGGTTTTTATAAATATCCTGTCCAATGCAATAAAATATACACCCGACAACGGACAGGTTTACGTTGATTTGAGTGAAGAAGCGGGTGACAAAGAAGGATTCATAAAGCTCGTGTATAAAGTTTCGGATACAGGTATCGGCATGTCTGAGAGTTTTATGGAAATTATGTACGAGCCTTTCATGCGCCAGACAGACAGCCGCATCAATACAATTCAGGGAACAGGACTTGGGCTTGCCATCACAAAAAAAATGGTTGATCTGATGGGCGGAAAAATTGAGTGCCAGAGCAAGGAAGGCGAAGGAACAACCTTTACCGTAACGCTTGAGCTAGAGGTTTCAGAAACAGAAAAGAATGCGGCATCTCAGGAAGAAAATGATTCTGATTTGACAGAAATGAAAATTCTTGTCGTAGAAGACATGGATGTAAACTGGGAAATTATTTCTACCCTTCTTGAAATGTGCGGGATTAAATGCAGGCGTGCAGAAAACGGAAAAGTCGCAGTTGATACGCTCCGTGACAGTCAGGCCGGAGAATTTGATGTCGTCTTTATGGATATTCAGATGCCGGTCATGAACGGACTTGAAGCGACCCGCGAAATCCGAAAGCTCGAAAATCCATACACGGCGACAATTCCGATTATTGCAATGACAGCCGACGCCTTCTCTGAAAATGTGGCAGAATGTTTTGATGCCGGAATGAACGGCCATATCGCAAAACCGATTGATATAAATAATGTTGTCCGCGAACTCAAAAAAATCCGCAAGGCTAAGCAATAAATGAGAGGAATGATTATGAAAAATAAACTCAGACTGGTAAAAAGCTGCTCCATTTTGATTTTTTGCGCTATTGTGAGCCTGGAGATTGTTTCCTGCAATAAGCACACAAAAGAAACTGCCTTTGTTCCCCGCCTTGATACACAGACTAAATGCAAAATAGAAATTGCTGGCCGCTACCAGAATTTTGAAGCCCTTGAAGCTGAATTTGACCGCTTTAATGAGTTTTACCCGAATGTCGAGCTTGCCTACACTTATCTGGATAATTATAAAAAATCAATTTCTACGACCCTCGCCAGCCAAAATGCCCCGGATATTTTCATGACTTTTCCGTGGATGCTGGATAAATCGAATTACAATCCGCTCCTTGAAAACGCAGAAAATCTTGCAGACTCAAAAAACACAGGAATTGAACTTTCTGCCGTAAATCAAAAGCTTTTGTTCCCTCTGGCTGACGGCTCAATTCCGATGGTGCCGGTTTTGTGCGCCGCAAACGGAATGCTTGTAAATGAAGATTTATTCAAAAAAGAAAAAATCGCAATTCCAAGAACTTGGCAGCAATTGATTGAAGCCTGCCAGAAATTCAAGGGTGCAGGATATAAAAGCCTGATTCTTGCAGAAAATTCTGCAAATTCAATTATGGGTTCTTTGATTTTTCCATTTTTTACAAAAGAAGTCATGCACAAGCCCGATGCGATTTCAAAACTGAATAAACTTGATTCGCAGGCTGGTGAATACATGCGAACGACTCTCGAATTAGTTGAAAGTTTTAAGAAGCAAGGTTTTATGGATTTAGAAGAATGTAGCAGGATTAAAGACAATTATTCAGCCGTAATCATGCGTTTTTTTGAAGGTGATGTTCCGATGATGCTTGCTTCCGCCGATATCGTTTCCGGCACAAAAAAGCGCGAGGTTTTATCAGAGCCTTTTACGAATAATCCATTTAAATACAGTTTTTGCGCAGTTCCTGTGATGGAAAAAGGCGGGGCTGTTCTGCAGGTTCCTTCAATAGAATTTTCCGTAAACAAAAACGGCAAGAATCTTGAAATGGCAAACGAATTTATGCGCTTCCTTTTAAGGACAGAAGAACTTAATAATCTTGCAAAGATAAAGCGACTCATCACCTGCTCAACAGTCTACTCTTTTGATGACGTTTATGCGCCATTGGAAAATACGGAGCATCTTTATCAGCTGGAAATTGGAATCCTTGACAACACATATTCCCAGCTCAGAAATGCGGCATACCAGGTGCTTTTGGGAAATCAAAGCGTAGACGAAGCAATCTCCTGCTACGGAAAGTATTAATTTTTGACAGGTTTATTCCTTAAACAAATCCGTTACATGGAACTGAGTCAAATCTTTTATAACTTCTGCAGCAATCATCATTCCTGCGGCAGAAGGAACAAAGGCGTTGCTTCCCGGTGCCTGTTTTTTGGAAGTGCCTTGCCGTGCTGGTGTTGTGCCGGAAGTGTCTTCAAAGTCAGAATCTGCATCATCTGTTTTGGGTGGAATTGCAGTTTCTGTTGAAAAAACAACCTTCAATCTTTTAATCCGACGTTTTTTCAATTCATTTCGCATAACGCGGGCAAGCGGACAGACAGAAGTGCGCGTAATGTCCGCAACTTTGAGCTTGCTCGGATCAACTTTGTTACCCGCACCCATGCAGCTGATAACCGGCTTTTTAAGAGCCTTAGCGCGAGTGACAATTTCAAGCTTTCCAGTCACAGTATCAATGCAATCTACAATATAATCATACTGTGAAAAATCAAACTGGTCGGCCGTGTCTGGCATGAAGAAAGTCTTCCATTTTGTAACCTTGCAGTCCGGGTTAATATCATGGATTCGTTCCTCCGCAACATCAACTTTGTCTTTTCCGATTGTAGAACGAAGCGCGTAAAGCTGGCGGTTAAGATTTGTAAGGCAAATTTTATCGTCATCAACAATATCAATCGCACCGATTCCAGAACGCACCAGAGCCTCAACGACATAGCTTCCTACCCCGCCGATTCCAAAAACAATCACGCGGGCGTTATAGAGCTTTTCCATATTCTCTTTTCCGAATGTAAGTCTGGTTCGCGCAAACTGATAATTGTTCATAAAAATTCCTTTTCAAAAAATCTGCCTATTGAGCAAGTATGCTATTATAAAGAGTTAAGAAAGCATTTACAAGGCGGGGGCTTCCTTTTTACTTTTTTATGCTGAGAGTGCCGTTGAGAATTTTTTCGATGGCTTCTTCTTTTGGCATCGGACGGCCGAAAAGGAATCCTTGAATTTTTTCACAGCCAATTTTGCGCAGGAATTCAAATTCTTCTTTTGTTTCAACACCTTCGGATAGAGTTTTCATCCCTATATCCTGTGCGAGTGAAATTATATTTTTGAGAATCGGACGGCTTTTTGGATTCTCATTGAAATTATTGAGGAAAGCCATGTCTATTTTCATCATGTCGAAGTCGTATTCTTTGAGCAGATTCAAGCCTGAATAGCCGGAACCAAAATCATCAAGCCACAGAGAATAATTCTTTGATTTTAAGATATGCAGGGTTTTTCTTAGCTTTTCGTCATTCTGTGAAAGCGCGCTCTCCGTGACTTCAATATGAATCAGATTTTTGTCGATATTTTTTGCCTCTACATTCTCCGAAAGCAGCTTTTCGATATCCATAAGCTCAAAATCAATCTTTGAAAAATTGACAGAAATTGGAAAAACAGGAACATTTCGCTTTGGAGCCAAAAGAATATCCTCGCAGACCTCTTTGAGAATGTATGCGTCAAGTTTGTGAATCTGCCTGTATTCTTCGAGAACTGGAATAAATGTGTACGGCGGCATGAATCCGTAATTTGGATCAATCCAGCGGGCAAGAGCTTCAAATCCGCACAAAGTTCCGTCTTCGGCAAGAACTACTGGCTGATAAAAAACCTTGATATAGCCCTGCGCAAGTGCTTTGTCTATGTTGTTGATTACATATTGTTTTCGGGCAAAATCTTCTGCACTTGCGGTTGTATATTCACAGTAATCGAGTTCATATTTCTTTTTGATGGTCTCGCAGGCATAACGAGCGAAGTCACATGCGGTATTCGTGTGGCAAGAAACATCTTCTGGAATGTAGGAACCGACTTTTAGACCAAGCTTTACTTCATTATCGGCAATGATAATGCTTTTTCGGATTGATGCCAGCTTTTCTTGGAGGAGTTTATCATGCTTTGGAAAAATCACGAAATGGTCGTCAGAGAATCGGGCTACAGGATCGTTCGGGAAAGTGTAAAGGATTTTGTGTGCGATGGTGCTTAAAAAACGGCTGCCCTCATCAAAACCGTGCCTTTCGTTGTAGCTTTTAAAATTCACGATGTCCAGGAAAAGAAAAATCCGCGAAAGAAATTCTTCCTTATTAGTGTTGCGGATTTCACCTACCCTGTTTCTGAATGACAGCATGTTGCCGATTCCAGTTATTTCATCTGTGACCGAAATTTCACCGAGGTAAGCATTTACATTCTCGATACGCTCGGATTTTCGGATTTCACGGACTTTCTGATGGAAACGGCTGACCGTGGTGACGACTATTGCAAGCCATGTCGTAAAAAGATTCATTTTTGTGGCATAAGTGGCCGAAATTGCAGAATCACAGAGATAATAGAAGAAAATAAAAGAAAGAGTGACCATCGCGATTGAAACAGCTGGCCGCCAGATTAGAAGCCCTGTGATGAAAATTTCCATGGTGATGAAATTTAAGATGTGCTCGCCTTTCTGGTAATCAAGATATGAGATGTAGATTCCGAACGAAAGATTTAGGGCAGCGAAAGCAAGCATGAGGAATTTACCCATTTTTCGGTTTTGGGTTTTGCCAAGGCTGAATCGGCGTGAAAAGATAAATAGAGAAAGCGCACCAAGAAAAAGAATTATATAGGCAGTCAAATGCTGGGCAATCCAAAGAAGCGAGCGGGATTTTGCCCCAAAGAACGCGATGAACAATACATAAAAAATCATGTAAAGTTCAAGAGCCATGACGATTGAGGAAATTACCATTCCGGCATGAGCGTTGTCAATATCAATATAATGTTTGAATGAATCGCCGAATCCGTTGAGACCGAGCAGTTTTTTCAGCTGTCTGAGATTCTTTTTTAGAAAAGAATTGGATTTTTCCAAGATGCTCTCCAATGTTTATATGATAACACTAGAGGTTAGTTTCTGCAATTAAAATTTCAGTAAATTTTCAGAGAACCATCCTTGCCTGTGAAATGACTGCTATTTCCTAGCGTAACTTTGCTTTACAACTAGACAGTTCCCCCCTCTTGGTTTATACTTAATAGATTTAATTTTGGGCTTTTTGATGGACGATAATACAAATTCTGACAGACGGTTCATGTTTATTTATCTGAATACAGGTAACGGCCATATTGCGCAGGCTCGTGTTTTACGGGATGCCATGCTCGAATACGACCCATCCGTTCAGATTGAGATGCAGAACGGTTTTTCAGAAAAGGAACATATTTCTCATAAATTACTCGAAAAATCTTACGGGCTTGCATGTAATTATATTCATGGTGCCTGGCCTGTAATTTACGGTCTCGGAAAATATCCGGCTTTTCAAAAATTAGTCCGCTACTCAATAAAATTCCAGAGCCTTGGGCGGCTCAAAAAACTTATCCGCGAAAAGAAAATCACTGATGTCGTCAGCTTTCACTTCGCCCTTTCTCCTTCCATTTACGATGCGATTAAAGCCGTTGACAAAAATATTCGGCTTACAGTAATTGCCACCGATCCTTTCACAGGCCCTCACGCGTGGTTTTACAATAAAAAGCTTGATTACATCGTTTACTCCGAGGAATTCAGGCAGTTTGCAATCAAAGAATGCAAGGTTCCGCCGGAAAATGTCAGGGTCATGCCCTTCCTTCTCAACAAAAAATACCGCACAGTCGTCTCTGATTCCGAAAAACTTGCTCTCAGGCAGAAATTCGGCTTCGATTCCAAAAAAAAGCTGGTTCTGCTTGCGGGTGGCGGCGAAGGATTGCCAGGCACTCTCAAAATCATAAACCAGTGCATACTTCACAAGGCCGATTTTTCCGTTGCCGTTGTCTGCGGAAGGAACAAACCGTTGCGCCGTTCCCTCAATATTTTGGCAAAGGCAAACAGCCGCCTCGACCTTCATGTTTTTGGCTTCGTAGATTTTATGGACAGCCTCATAAAGATGAGTGATTTGGTTGTCTCAAAGGCCGGTGCTTCCACTGTAATGGAAATCGTCTCGCTCCGAAAACCTGTCATCATCAACACATACATTCACGGTCAGGAACTTGGTGACATGCGATTTGTCGTCCGCAACAAGGCAGGCTTTTTTATCAGGCACTCAGCTGACATCTTCCGAAAAATCAACGAGATTTTTTCAAGTGATGAGTCATACCGCTCGTGCACGGACCGATGCCATCTTTCGCTGGACACAGATGTTTCAAAAATCGTAAAATATCTACTTGAAAAATAGGAGTAAAAATGGGAAACAAAATCATTCTTAAAGCAGAAGATTTGGACGGCTATCTCACAAACGAGGATACTGCCGATTTGAAACGCCTTGACGAAATGTTCAAGGAAACAATGAAGTCATTTGACCCTGTTGATAAGGAAAAAATCATTGAAGGTTATGACAAAATGGGTCATGAAATGCACAGCATTTGTCGCAAGCATCCTAACATCAAAGTCTATTCTTTTGAGACTGAGCAGCAGGCACAGGCCGAAGCAAGCCGGGTTATTTCAAAACTCCGCGACGAACAGACTGACCATCAGGAATTCATGTATTACAGCCAGCGGGCTTACGAAATGCTTTTCCGCATGGCTTATATCAACCAAAAGACCGACAAAAAAGGTCACATCATTGTTAAAACTCCGGTAACTTACCCGGTTCAGAACTACGCAGTTCACAAAATCCCAGACATCGACCACAAAATCAACAACACTGTGATGTGCGTAATGCTCCGAGGCGCACTTTTGCCGAGCATGATTGTCTCAAAGGAAATCGAAGAATATTCATCAAATTCATACCTCACTCCTTTCGCACTTTTCAAAATCAGCCGAAACGACACCAAAAACGAGAGCAACATGGAATACATTCTCGATTTGGACAAATCTTTCTTCAACATCGAGCAGCTTAACGGAAAGGATTTGATTTTCGCTGACCCGATGAACGCAACAGGCGGCTCACTCGTAACCGTCGTAAAATATCTTCAGGAACAGGGCGTAAAACCAAAATCAATCGCCTTCTTCAACACAATCTCCACTCTCAAAGGCGCAATCCGGGTAACACGCGCCTTGCCGAACCTCACATGCTACACGCTCTGGATGGATCCTGTTATGAACGAAAAAGCATACATCATGCCAGGCTTGGGCGACGCAGGCGACAGACTCAACGGCTGTGACACAAAAGAACACGCACGAAACATCATCCAGCTTCTCGCAGACTACGGTCACAACATTTCAAGCTTGTACCGAAGCCAGATGTTCGAAATCGAGCGCACAGTTTTAGGGTAAAAATAATTCCTCACAGATAGGGAGCGTTAAAAAATTGCATGGCAATTTTAGCGATTCTCCGAAGCAACTGTGTTGCGTAGGCTTAAGAGCACACAGAGAGAGTTTTTTTCTGTGAACTCCGTGTCCTCTGTGAGAAATTTAATAAAGTGAGGTATTTCTATGGAATTAGTTTACGGAATTAAAGACCGTCCTAGCTTGGGAAAGGTCTTTTTGTTCGCCGTTCAGCAGCTTTTGGCTGTCATGGCGGCAACAATCGCCGTTCCTGCAATCGTCGGTAACGGACTTACGGCTTCTGCAGCCCTTTTCGGCGCAGGTGTCGGAACTTTCATCTATTTGATTTTCACAAAAAGCGCAAGCCCGGTCTTCCTGGGAAGCTCTTTTGCTTTCATCGGCTCAATGCAATCTGCATTTGCCGGAGCTGCTTCAGTTTCTATTGGTTACTGGGGCTTAATCATCGGTTCTCTCATGGCAGGAATCGTCTACATCATCATCGCACTTGCGGTAAAATTCTTCGGAGTAAAATGGATTGATAAAATCATGCCTCCGGTAATCATCGGCCCGACAGTCGCAATCATCGGTCTTTCACTCTCAGGAAATGCAATCGGCGACCTCATGAAATCAAATATCCAAGGCGGAAGCTCTTATGTTGCCCTCATCTGCGGTCTTTTCACACTTTTCGTAACCATGATGTGCTCAACTTACGGTTCAAAAATCGGAAAGCTCATTCCCTTCATTCAGGGAATCCTGGCTGGCTATATCCTGGCATCAATTTTTGCTATTATCGGACATGCCACAAACAATCCGAGCCTCATCGTAATCAACTACTCTGCCCTCACCTCGCTTGATTTCTCAAAATTCTCAAGCTTCCTCTCACTTCCAAAGTTCACATTCGCTTTGGGCGGTTCTGCAGGACTCAAAGGCGTTACAGGTACTTACCTTCTCACAATCTTTGCTGCTTATGTCCCGGTTGCATTCGTAGTTTTCGCAGAGCATTTGGCAGACCACAAAAACCTCTCGGCAATCGTAGGCGTCAACTTGCTCGAAAATCCAGGCCTCACACGCACTTTGCTTGGCGACGGCGTAGGAACATTCATTTCAACACTCTTCGGCGGATGTCCGAACACAACTTACGGCGAGTCAATCGGCTGTGTCGCAATCACACGAAACGCTTCAACGGTTTCAATCTGGGGCTGTGCAATTCTTTGTATAGGATTCAGTTTGATTACTCCACTCGTAGCTTTCCTTGAGACAATTCCAAGCTGCGTAATGGGCGGCGTTTGTGTCGCACTCTACGGATTCATCGCAGTTTCCGGCCTCAAAATGTTCCAGCAGGTTGATTTGAGCAGGAACCGCAATCTTTTCGTTGCAAGCGTAATCCTTATCACTGGCGTTGGCGGCATGGTCGTAAAATTCGGCAAAGTCGAAATCCGCACTGTTGCCTGTGCGTTGATTCTGGGAATCGTTACGAACTTGCTCCTTTCACCAAGCGCAAAAAAAGAATCTAAATAAATGGAACCATTTTACAAAGACGGACTATATTTCGGCTGTCAGCGATGCTCGTTTTGCTGCGGGCATTCGCCTGGCTTCGTTTACCTTTCTCTTCGCGATTTGACCACGCTCCGCAATCATCTCAAAATGAGCGTAACCGAATTCGTCAAGAAATATTGCCGCTGGGCTGATTATTACGAGGGAGAGCAGGTTCTTGCCCTTCTTGAAAAAAAGAATTACGACTGCATTCTCTGGGAAAACGGCTGCTCCTGCTACGAGGCTCGTCCAGTCCAGTGCTCAACTTATCCTTTCTGGTCATGGATGGTCAAAGATAAGTCAATGTGGGAAGAATGTGCGCGTGATTGTCCAGGCATGAACAACAAGAACGGCAAACTCTGGACTTTCGAGGAAATCGAGGCCAACAAAAATGCCTATGATGCGAACAAGCCGCTTTACCGCCGCGAAGTCGAGAAACTGATGGCCGAAGAATCTTAACTTCCCGAAAATCCCACGATATAAACAGGATTTTGTGCTTTCATTAAGTGGAAGCCGCCTGTTTTTTCGGCATGGCTCACCGCAACCTGTATGATTTCCACATCTTTAATCTTGTTTTCGGATTCAAGATTTTTCAAAAGAGACTGCATTTCGCACAGATTTTCAAGGCTCACGAAATTTGCAACGATTCTTGCGCGTGGATTTTTTTGAAGCGAGAAATTCACGATTTCAGAAAGATTACCCTTGCTCCCGCCGATAAAAACATGGGTCGGAGCAGGAATTTCTTTGCTCACTTCTGAATTTCCGTCGGCTTTTAGACATTCTGGTGCGTTTCCCAAAATCGGGGTCACATTTTCAAGGCAGAATTTTTCGACATTCTTTTTTGTAAGCTCAAACGCTTCTTTTTTACATTCAACTGCAAAAACATGCCCTTCCGTTGCAATTCTAGCAGCTTCCACTGTGACGGAGCCGGTTCCGCTTCCTATGTCATAGAGAACGGACGATTCTGAAAGCCCCAGTGTTGCCAGAGAGAGGCGGCGGACTTCTTTTTTTGTCATCGGGATTTTTTCTGCACGGATAAAATCTTCGTCATTTAAGGATTGCGTGACTGGCTGGTATTTTGCACATTCATTTTCGACAAGGAGCACGAAAAGACCTTTATCATTTTGCGCCTTTCCCTGACTGAAGTCAAATTGACGAGCCGATTCTTCACCCTTAGAGAATTTACAGCAAGTTATTTTTTCATCATTATACGAAAGATTTTTGCCGAGCCAGCATTTGATTTCTGAAAGAATTTTATTTTTGACTGCTTTTTGAATCTTTTCAGCGAGGGATTTGACATCTTCTGCGCCCGAAAGAATGAAAAAACAGGCCGGATTTTTGCGAATCTGCTCGATTGTGTTGCATTTTGAGCCGTGAAGAGAAAGAAATTTCCAGTTCTGCCATGATTTTTGCAATTTTGCGGCGAAATACACGGCAGAAGAAATACCCGGAATCACGCTGATTTTCCATTCCCCTGTCTGCTCCTCATAAAATGCACTTGCTCCGCTGAAAAATCCGACATCGCCTGAAAAAACAACGGCAACATTCTGATACTGAGGATTTTCTTTTAGATACGAGAAAATTTCCTCGGCACGATAAAGAGGCTCAGTTTTAGGAAGAGTTTCGCCTGAATTTTCGCTCGTTTCGGCCTGTCTTCCGACGGATTGGCTTTGGCTCAACGAGTTTCCTGCGATTTCAAGAATCCGTTTTGCGCCAAAAATAATTTCTGCATTTTTGAGAATTGATTCAGCCTCTTTTGTGAGAAAATTTTCGTTTCCTGTTCCAAGTCCAATCAGATTAAGGGTTTTCATATCGACTTTTTGATTATATCACAAATTTTTTCGACAGAATGAAAGATTTCCCTTTCGCTGGAATTTTCCACCAGACTTTCGGCATTCTCTGACATGGACTGTGCTTTTTCCGGATTTTTTATCACAGCAATCTTCATCCCCAAGTTCGTTGCGGCCCGGATTTTTTCAAAATAGCCGCCTGCACTTCCGCTTTCTTTTGTCAGAAGAATTTTCGCCCCTCTCTCAGAGAACTGGATTTCATTTGCTTTTTCAGAAAATGGCCCCTGCATTGCGATAATCTGGTGTTGCGGAATCTTGCAGTCTATGCAAACCTGAATGCTTTCGATTGACGGCAGAACGCGCACGATGAGCCTTGCTTTGTCGGAAATTTTTTCGCAGAGTTTTGGCAGTTCCTTGCTTCCGGTCGAGACAAAGATTTTCCCACTCTGGAATTCGAGCCATTCAGCGGCGGCAGAAATATCGTTAAAATAGAAGATATTGTTTTGCGACTCAGGCACTTCATTTGTATTTCTTGCGAGCCTAAAATATCGGATTTTTGTGGAATCGCACGCCTTTTTTATTTCTTTTGAAACTTCCGTGGCAAAAGGATGCGTGGCATCGACGACAAATGCGTAATTTTTCTGAGAAAATGCCTGAATCATCTGGCCGGAGTTCATTCTTCCTTGCAAAACGGTGAGATTTTCTTTTTTGGGAAGAAGGCTTTCTCCGTATTCCGTGGCGACGCTCACCGTGCAGTCAAAGCCGGATTCAGAAAGTTTTTCGCAAAGTTCGCGCCCTTCGGTTGTTCCTGCAAAGATAAAGATTGGATTCATTTTAAAGCCTCAAACGCGTAGCCCCTCGGAGTGACCAGCTTTTTACCGCACGGACTTTCAATCACGCGCGTGGTGCTGTTCCCGATAAAAACCGTTGTGAACATGTCAAGCTCGGCTGTCTGCAATTCTTTGAGACTGAGGATTTTTGATTCTTCTCCTTCACGGCCGATATTTTTGACATAACCGCAAGGAGTTTCGGCCGGAAGATTTTTGAGCAGAATCTCGCACGCCTTAAAAAGATAATCCTTTCGTTTGTGGCTCATCGGGTTGTAAAGGACAATGCAGAAATCAGAAAGGCTCGCACATTCAAGCCTTTTCTCGATTTTTTCCCACGGAGTCATAAGGTCACTCAAAGAAATTACTGCAAAATCATGAATCAGCGGCGCACCCAAAATTGCTGACCCGCTCAGTGCCGCCGTAATTCCCGGTAATACATTGATTTGAACGCCCGGAAATTCCCTGCTGATTTCGTAAATCAATCCGCTCATCCCGTAAACGCCCGCATCTCCTGAGCAGATGAAAACGACATTCTTCCCGGAATCTGCCTGTTCGAGCGCAAGACGGCATCGTTCCTCTTCTTTTCGCATTGGGGTCGAAAGGTATTCCTTGTTTGGAAAATGCTCGCGTACAAGGTTGATGTAGACTTCATAGCCCACGATACAGTCACAAATTTTCAACGCTTCGAGGACTTCTGTCGTAATCTGGGAATATTTTCCTGAGCCGATTCCTGCTACTGTCAATTTGCCGTTCATATTTTAAACCTCTTCAATTCTTCTGGGATTTCAAAATTGATTGTTTTGATTCCGATTGCAATTGTCATGCCGTCTTTTGCTGTTTTTGGGACAATTAGCATACTGGCTCCTGAAGCAAAAACTGCCCTTTCGCAAACATTATCCGTGCCAAGAGTCTTCTCAACAAAGTCGGAATGGCTTACTTTCTGCTGGATTTTGTTCAATTCTTCGGCAGAAAAAGTAACGAACGGTAGTTTTAGACTTTCTGAAAGCTCAATTATCGCCTTTTCATTCTTCTTTTGGTAGACAGAACTTATTTGAACTAACGAACGAATGTCAATTTTGTGTGTTTTTAGCGCTTTAAAGACAAAATCTCGTAGTTCTTCGCTCGATTTCCCCTTTTTGCAACCGATTCCGAGCACAACACATTTGGGAATCAAAGAAAGTATATCATTTTTTATATATAACGAGATTGTGAATCCGAGGGGCTTTTCTTTTTTTTCAGGCATTCCATCAGCTGCCAGAGGATTTTCGTTTTCAAGCATTCTCGCCGTAAAATCCTTTGCAAGCTTCATGTCGTTTATTGAAAAATTGTTTTTGGCGGCAAATTCATCGATTGCAGGAAGATTATTGCAGTCCGAGGCCGTTGTGATTACGGCTGTCGCGCCAATCAGTGCCGAGATTTTTCGTGCAAGCTCGTTCGCGCCACCGATATGCCCGGAAAGAATCGGAATCACGAATTTGCCCTTCTCATCCATCACGAGCACCGCCGGGTCCGAAGCCTTGTTTTTTACGAAAGAAGCGATTGTGCGCACCGCGATTCCGGCCGCGCCGATAAAAATAAGCGCGTTTTCTTTTTGGAAAAAATCTTCGACCCAATCAGAAACAGGCCGATATGCAGAAGCAGATTCACCGTCCCAGGCTTTTCCGCCAAAAGAAAGCGTAATCTGCTCGAAATTTTCAGAAGAAACTGCATGAGAAAGGAGATTTTGAATCCGCTTTGAGAGAGAAAAACCTGCCTGCGTGAATGAGATTATATGAATATTCATCGCAGGCAATTATAACACATTTGTGCTATTTAAAGCAGACATCGACCTCGAACGGGCCGTATTTTGTGATAAACGGAATTGCGATAACCGGGAAGTTGCGCGGCCATGAAATCATGTGGTTGTGACCCATGACACAGAACGGCGGCGAAATGTCCAGATCGTATTCGCTCAGAACGGTGACAGCGTGTCCGGAAATTATGTTTGTGAATTCACTTACAAGCCCGATTGCCATATCCTCGTAGTCGTTTGGCTTGCACTCAAGACCTGACAGCTCAAGCATTTTGTGTGCAAGAATTTTGTGAAGCCTGAAAGCCACGATGCCTTTGATGTTTCCTGTTACGCCAAGCAGGCCTGAAATTTCCCACGGATGACCCGCATGGATGTCAAGAAGATGGGGCTCTTTGCTTTCTGGAGAAAGATTGAACATGTCCTGAAAAGTTTTGACACCCTCGGAGAGAAAAGCGTTGATAATTTTTGCGTCCATTGCCATATCTAAAATTATAACCCTAAAATTTAAGATATGCAAAAGAATTGCAGGAAAAATGAAAAAATTTTAATCTTTTTTACAGGATTCTGCGAACCATTTTATGATTTCGGGATTCGAGCGGTAATACAAGTGCGGAAATCCGGCGAGCATTTTTGGCGTAAAAATCATGCACTCCCAGTTTTTTTTTGAGAGTGGTTTTGATGCTGTGAAATCCGAGCCGTTGTTCGTGCTGTCAAAATAATGGAATTCGTGCCCTTTGATAGAAAAAGGCATTTTGTTGCAGCCCGAATTTGCCGAATCAGCCTTTTTTGTGAATTCCGCGTAGCCGAATCGCACAAGTTTTTCGGTATAACTGCACTCGCCTTTTATCGCTCCGCACATTTCGTAAGATTTTCCTTCTTGTGTGGTCAGTTTTTCCTGCAAATACATGAAACCGCCACATTCGGCCATCACGGAAACGCCATTTTTGAGCGCGGATTTTATCGATTCCCGCATGGATTTGTTGGATTCAAGTTCCGCAGCGTACAGTTCCGGGTAGCCGCCACCGAGCAAAAGAGCGTCCGTGTTTTTGGGGATGGCTTTGTCGTGCAATGGCGAAAAATATTTGATTTGAAAGCCGGCTTCTTCGAGCATCCTGAGATTTTCGCGGTAATAAAAGCAGAAAGTCTCGTCGAAAGCAACAGCGAGGGAGGCAGAAAGCGGAAAGTGAGAAGCGGAAAGTGGAAAATTGAAAGTGGATGCTTGAAGGATGGGGAAAGTCTCCCCTAGGGAGCCGTCCGCTTTGGCGGAAAAACTCGTGAGACGAGTTTTTAGGCGAGTCTCGGTGAAGGCTGTGCCTGAACCATCGGACTCTACCCCTTCTGCGGGGACACCCCGCAACGCCCCGAACATAATTCTTTCCAGCTCTTCAAAATCCAGAGTATCGTCCAGACTTTCGGCTGTTTTTTGGATTTGTGCTTGAAGATTTTCTATTTCTGACGGCAAAATCAGGCCTAAATGTCTACTTTTCCATACATCATCTGAACTTTTTGAGAGAAATCCGACGACTTTAATGTCATTTTCGGCACATTCTTCTTCAATCAGCTTTTTTAGAATCATGAACTGGCTTTTTGATGTCTTGTTCAAAAGGATTCCTTTTATCAAGTTTTCGCCGGTGCCAGAGTTTTCCTTGTCGTAGGCCAAAAATCCTTTTACCAGCGGAACGATTGAGCGGCTTGCCCCTTCCGCATCAACTACCAGAAGAATCGGCGTGTTTGTGATTCGGGCTATGTCGTAGCTTGAAGCCTTGAGCGAAGTTCCGGCGAGTCCGTCAAAAAGCCCCATCACGCCCTCGATTACGGCAAAACTTTCTGAGTTCTGGTTTTTGGTGTCCGCACTTGTGGCATTTCTAAGGAAAATCTCACGGATTTGTTCTTCGGAACAAAAATAGCTGT
Organism: Treponema sp.; assembly: GCF_017430385.1. Lineage (GTDB taxonomy): Bacteria > Spirochaetota > Spirochaetia > Treponematales > Treponemataceae > Treponema_D. The sequence continues at coordinate 29,470 of NZ_JAFRNB010000143.1, read as the reverse complement.
CAAGATTAGTCGAAGGCACTCCAAGAACCCGTTCGTGAAACATCGGATCAATATAATCTGGTCCGCATTTGAATGAAACAGGATTTTTTCCATGATTTTTGAGAAATTGTAAAAACGCACAGGTAAGCGTGGTTTTTCCGCTTCCGCTTTTGGGGGCTGCAATCAAAATTCTGGGGGCGTTGAAAATTTGTGACATAAAGGAATTATAAATCAAAATGGAAGGATAGAAAATATATGAAAATCGATGAAAATTAGCTAAACCTAACAGTTTGCAATTTTATGCTTTTCGCTTTATAATTTATTATTCTTATTATTACATTTAAAGGAGTGCTTGTATATGAAAGATTATTTTGATTTTAAAGGTCAGGTTGCCGTTGTAACAGGTTGTTCGACAGGTCTGGGTGTTCAGATGGCAAAAGCTCTTGCAAATCAAGGTGCAAAAATCGTGGCAATCGCCCGTCGAAAAGATAAGATTGATGAAGTTGCGAAAGAAATTGCTGATACATTCAAGGTTGAGACTCTTGCTGTTCAGTGTGACATCACGGATACGGCGCGGGTAAATGCCGCAGTTGATGAGATTATCGCAAAATTCGGACGAATTGACATCCTTATTAACAATGCCGGAACAGGTGCCGTAGCTCCAGCCGAAGATATTACCGACGAGCAGTTTGACGGTGAGCTTAATGTCGATTTGGGTGGCACTTTCAAAATGTCACGAGCCGTAGCAAAAAAGGCCATGATTCCTGCAAAATACGGACGAATCATCAACATTGCATCGATGTATGGCATGGTCGGAAATAAAGTCGCGCCTTGTTCGCCATATCATGCGGCAAAAGGCGGTGTCGTGAACTTAACCAGGGGGCTTGCTGCTGAATGGGGAAAATACAACATCAATGTAAATGCAATTTGTCCGGGCTATTTTTATAGTCCGCTCACAAAAGAAACTTTGGACTCAGAATTTTTCCAGCAGAATGCCCGAACGATGATTCCGCTTTCACGATATGGAAATGAGGGCGAGCTTGATACCGCTGCAATTTTCCTGTCAAGTCCGGCATCAGGCTATGTCACAGGCGTAATTTTGCCTGTAGACGGTGGCTACACTTCGATGTAGAAATATAGAAAGCCAAAAAAATCCCCCAGAATTAAACTTCAATCCGGGGGATTTTGTGTATTACAGCTGTTTCATAAGGTTGGACATTTCGATTGCGCCCATAGCACATTCGTAGCCTTTGTTGCCGGCTTTGCTTCCTGCGCGCTCAATTGCCTGCTCGATGTTCTCGGTTGTGATTACGCCGAAAAGCACTGGAACGCCGTTTTTGAAGCTTGCCTGAGCAACGCCCTTTGAAACTTCGGCGCAAACATAGTCGTAATGTGTTGTAGAACCACGAATTACGGCACCAACAGCAATTACGGCATCGTATTTTTTGCTTGCAGCGAGCTTGTCGCAGATTACAGGGATTTCAAATGCGCCCGGAACCCACACCGCAGTGATGTTCTTTTCTTCGACACCGTGGCGAACAAGTCCGTCAACGGCACCGCCAAGCAATTTGTTCACGATGATTTCGTTAAAGCGGCTTGCAACAATAGCAACCTTCATGCCCTCTGGGGCAACCAATTTTCCTTCAATCAAGTTAATTTCGTTCATAATATTTCTCCTGTTTTTCTAAAGTTCTTCGGTAAAAATATGACCCATTCGGTCTCGCTTTGTGCGCAGATAAAAGGCATCATATTTTTGCGCCGGGATTTCGATTGGAACGCGCTCGCTCACTTTTAGCCCGAATCCGTCAAGTCCGTAGATTTTTTCGGGATTGTTTGTGAGAAGACGGAGCGACTTGCAGCCCAAATCACGCAAAATTTGTGCGCCAATCCAATATTCGCGCAAGTCAGGCTTGAAACCGAGCTTGACATTTGCCTCAACGGTGTCCAAACCCTCTTCCTGTAATTTGTATGCTTTGAGCTTGTTGATTAAGCCGATTCCACGGCCTTCCTGCCTCATGTAGAGTATGATTCCCCTGCCCTCATCGTTCACTCGTTTCATCGCAGCCTGAAGCTGAGGCCCGCAGTCGCACCGGCGGCTTCCAAAAACATCGCCGGTCAAGCACTCGGAATGTACGCGGCACAAAACATTTTCACCATCGCCGATGTCGCCTTTGACTAAAGCTACATGATGTTCGCCTGTGATGTCGTTCACATATCCGTAGATGTCAAATTCTCCGTATTCGGTAGGCATTTTTGCCTTTGCCTCGCGCACGACATGCTTTTCATTTACGCGGCAGTAGTCCTGCAAAGCCTTGATTGTGATGTACTTGAAGCCGAATTTTTTTGCCATTTCCTGAAGTTTTTCGCCGCGCATCATGGTTCCGTCATCGTCCATGATTTCACAGCAAAGGCCACATTCTTTAAGCCCTGCCAGGCGGCACAAGTCAACCGTTGCCTCAGTGTGACCATTTCGCACGAGGACGCCACCTTTTTTTGCAATCAGCGGGAAATTGTGACCCGGACGGCGGAAATCTGTCGCAACAGAATTGTCGTCAACGCATTTGAGCGTAGTGATTGAGCGTTCTTTTGCGGAAATTCCTGTCGTTGTGGAAATGTGATCGATTGAGACTGTGAAAGCCGTTTCGTGATTGTCGGTGTTTTCAGCAACCATCGGATAAAGACCGAGTTTCAGCGCAAGGCTCTGGCTCATCGGCATACAGATTAAGCCCTTTGCGTGGGTTGCCATGAGATTGACATTTTCCTGTGTGGCAAATTCCGCCGCACAAATCATGTCGCCCTCGTTTTCACGGTTTTCGTCGTCTGAAACTAAAATGATTTTACCGGCACGCAGATCTGCAAGTGCCTCTTCGATTGTGTTGTAATTAAAAGACATAATTCTTCTCCTATCCGGACTTTAATCGAGAGGGTTAAAAACTTAAGTTTTTAACCTCAACTCTGACCTTGCAAGTTTTTTTCACGATATTTTAGTGAAAAAAACTTGTCAGCATCTCAATATGAGATGCAAACCGTCGGCTACGGAATTGCACCGTATCATGCCCTAAGGCTCGCTGGCTTACGCAATGCGCTTACAGCCGGTGGGGAATTTCACCCCGCCCTGAAGTTGTTTTATGTTAACAAAAATCAGAAATTGTTTCAAGTAAAGTATATATGATTGAAACTAATCTTCTGAGAGCCAGGAAAGGAATTTGTCATCATTTCTGCTTTTGTTCTGGTTGTTTCCGCCTGCTGGGTTTGAAAGCAATTTCTGCACATATTTTCCAACGATGTCATTTTCAAGATTCACTATGTCGCCCGCCTTTTTTGAAAGAAGCGTTGTTTCGCTTGCTGTGTGCGGGATTATGCTCACGGCGAATTCTGAATCAGAAACGCTTGCGACCGTAAGGCTTATTCCGTCGATTGCGATTGAGCCTTTTTCGACGATGAGTGCAAGAATCTCTTTGCCGGCGGATATGTGAACCCAAACCGCATTTTCTTCCTTTTGAAGCCGAGCGATTTTCCCGGTGCCGTCGATGTGTCCGCTTACGATGTGACCGCCGAATCTTCCGTCAGCCGCCATTGCCCGTTCAAGATTTACGCCGCTTCCAGATGAAATGGAGCCGAGAGAGCTTCTTCGGACAGTTTCTGCCATTATGTCAGCCGTAAAAGTTGATGAGGAAAGACTTGTGACAGTGAGGCAGACTCCATTCACAGCAATAGAATCGCCAATCTTAGTTCCTTCAAGAACTTTTTTTGCCCCGATTTCAAGAGAGCCTGATTTCCCTGCCAGACTGATTTTTTTTACCCTTCCGATTTCTTCTATAATACCTGTGAACATTTTGCTGCCTCCTAAAAATCTTAATAACTCAAAACACCTAAATCACGGATGCTTTTACGAAGATCTGATTTACTTTTTGCCCTGTATGTCTCAATTTCGCTTCCGTCAAATTCCGTGCTGAATCCGCCGTAAAGCCAAAAAATATTTGTCTTCGGTGATGTAATAAAAATATCTGCTGTCAGGAGAGAATGCGCAGCAAATGCTGTTCGTCTGGTCGAGTTTGGCCTGGATTGAGAATTTTCTTTTTCCTGAAGATCTGTCGCAGATAAGGATGGCGTCTTCTGAGCTTCTGTTGTAATTCCAGCTAAGTAATGCAATCAGTTTTCCGTCCGGGCTGAATTTTGCGACATCGTAGCCGCTTTTTTCCCACTTTTTTTCGATCATGCTGTCAGAAGATGTGTATTTTTTCTGCATTACATACTGTGCATCGTTTTCGCTAATCCATGCAGCATTTCCATCTTCGTCCACAATTCTGATTTCACCATTTCCTGCCTCACCAATGAAATAAACGGTGCTTTGTGCAGAAATTGCTACCGGCGGGTCGAATCTGAAATTCTTAGATGCTTTGTAAACTTCCGTGTCTACTGTTATGACAATTTTGTCGCCGATTGGAAGTGGAGTTGAAAATTCTGTAAATTCGTCCGGCTTTCGAATGGGAATCAGATTATCATCTTTAAAAGGTACGCCGCTTGTTCCGATGGCATAGGCCTCAATCCATTCACCGCCACGCTCTACTTTTGGGTGCGGAACTTGCGTCACGGCTTCTTTTTTAACTTGATTTACGGTCTGATTTTGGCTTGTTTTTTCATTGCATCCAGTCGCGATAACAAATAATGCGAATAATGATGGCGCGATAATTCTCTTCATGCAAGGATTGTAGCACAAAGAAAAAAGCGTGTCTCTAAGTGAAGATGCGTTAAACGGAGTCGAATATTTCCTTACAAACTTACAATGAATCGAATTCCATCAGAATATCATCGTCAAATCGGGTGATGTTTTCGAGCGTGAATCCGAATGATTCGGAAGGAAGATTTACGCCTTCGCCAGCTACAGGAGACTTGGCAGAACCACCGAAAATTTTTGGGGCAACAAATGCGTAGATTTTATTGACGATTTTTGATTCCAGGGCACTGTAATTCACGGCTCCCCCGCCCTCAATAAGCACGCTGTCAATCTTCTTTTCACCCAAGATTTTCATCAGTTCTTTGAGATTAACCTGAAGCTTTGGGTTGTCTTGGCGCATCTTTTTGGCCATTGCCAGAAGTCCGCGCCGTTTTTCACCCGCAACTTCGATTACTTCAATTCCTGCGTTATCAAGAGACTCTTTCTTTTCAAGGAAAGTTTGCTTTGCCTGGCTTTCACTGGCGACATCAGGTTTTACACAAGCGACAATCGTAGGAATTTCTCTGGCGGTCTGAACGATTTTGCTTTCCAGCGGAATCCGTAAATCCGAGTCACAGATAATCCGCACGGGATTTCGCCCTGTCATCTCACCATTTTCGTTTTGCAGCCGGCAGTTCAGCATCGGGTCGTCTTTTAAAACCGTATTTATTCCGGCCAGAATTCCTGCATAGCGGTTTCGGAGGACATGCACGAATTGGCGGGATTTTTCATTCGTAATCCATTTTGACTCGCCGGTCTTGGTTGCGATTTTTCCGTCCAGGGTCATGGCGTATTTTAAGGCCACGAACGGTGTTTTTGTCGTTATATAATAGAAGAAAATTGGATTTAATTTGTCACACTCATCGCGCAAAAAATCTTCTTCTACGGAAATTCCGTTTTCACGAAGATAAGCATTGCCTTTCCCATGGACAAGAGGATTCGGATCCCGGCTTCCGACAATAACGCTGGCAATTTTTGCCTCGACAAGAGCGTGCGTGCAAGGCGGTTGTTTTCCAAAGTGGCAGCAAGGTTCAAGCGTTACATAAATCGTCGCTCCTTCTGGATTTTCACCGCGCTGGTAACAATTTTTCAACGCATCACGCTCGGCATGAAGTTCACCGTAAGCATGATGCCAGCCTTCGCCGATAATTTTGCCGTTTTTGACAATGACGGCACCAACAAGAGGATTTGGATTTGTTCTGCCCTCGCCTTTTTTTGCTAAATCTATGGCATGGAGCATGAATTCTTTTGAAAGAGACTCTGACATATTTTTCTCGAACCTGCCATGCTGAATGGCAATCAGTTATTCTAGTCTACCACATTCAAAGGAAACTTCAAAGTCTGCGGAAAATTCTGATTCTTTCCAGTTTCGCATGACTCGTTCTGTAACAGGATTTATGTTTGAAGAGCTTGTTTGTGGCAGAATGACGATGCACTGATTTTTTCCATTTTGAGTCACAATGTCGCTTTGCCGCAGGGAATTCAAAAGAATGTCCGAGAATCCTTCAATTCCCTTTTCGAGAGAATCTGAAGCCTCATTTTTTTCTTTGATTGAGAACAGGAGCATGGAAATTTCATTGTGATAATTCATGTTGAGCCGCGACAAAAACTGATATACGACCCGGAACTGCTCGAACGGAAGCATAAAAGCCCCCCTCTTCCTGCTCCTTTCGCTCAGGATTTTTATTGCGTTCGCAAGATTTGTTGGCTGAGAATCATCTTTGCCTTCTTCCTGAGACAAATCAGTGTAGAAAATGAAACCGTGCTTGCCGTTCTGCTTGACGGCGTACAAAGCTTTGTCAGCCTTTTCAGAAAGTTCTGAAAACTCAATTCCTTCGTCTGGAACGACAACACAGCCAATCGAAGCTCCGAGCGGAATATTCATATCCTCGCCCATGAGTTCCTTTGCGGCATCGACAAGATATTTGTTTATAAAGCGGGATTTTTTTTCGATTACGACTTCATCATAGACATTCTGGCAGAAAGCAATGAATTCGTCGCCACCAAGCCGCCCGACGACATCAACTGGACGAACGACAGCCCTTAAAATCTCAGCAAAACAGATGAGTATTTTGTCGCCCATCGCATGGCCGTAAATGTCATTGACCAGCTTAAAATTGTCGAGGTCAATCATAAGGAGCGCGCCCTGAGCCGTTCTGCAAAGCCGTGAAATTTCTGCCTCAGCAGAAGCTTTGTTTAAAAGGCCTGTCATTTTGTCCAGGACGGCGGCTTTTTTCAATCCCTGGATTTTTTCGACGGTTTTAAGGATGTTCCCGACCCGCTTTAGCAGGATGTCGGCATGGAAAGGCTTTTGTATGAAATCCATTGCACCGATGTCGAAGCCACGGCTTTCCGTTTCCTCGGCAGTATCGGCGGTCATGAACATGAAAGGAATCTGCTCGCCTGTTTCTTCCTGAAGTTTTTGCTTAAGCTCATATCCCGACATGCCCGGCATACGCAAGTCAGAAAGAACCATGTCCGGCTTTTCGCGCCTGTAAAGCTCCATGGCCTCTAAAGCCGAAGAAGCACAGACAGTGGCATAAGATGAAGAAAGCGTACGCTCAGCTATCATCAAAAAAATCTTTTCATCATCGACTATAAGTATCTTCTTCATAAACCATGCCGTCCTTCTCAAAGTTTTATTAAAAGATACTTAAATTTTAGCATGAGATTTTAGATTTCTCAACAAAAAATAAATGTAATTTTCCGTTGTTCCAGACTCTTCAGAAAGAATCTTGCATAAAAAAAACGTAAAAGACGGAAAAAAAGTGTTTGACTTTTTCTGATTATGTTTTAGACTATAAAGATAAAGAAAAATAGTTTTTCATAAAAAAGGAGGTTAATTTTATGAAAAAGGTAGTGTGTTCTGCTGTTGCACTTGCTCTCGCAGCCGGAACTTTTATGAGTTGTAATGGTGGAAACGGTTCTAAAGTTTTGAACAAAGACAAACCACTGGTATTTTTTAACCGACAGCCATCTGACCCAAACTCTGGTGAAATTGACATGAATTCAATGAACTGGAACGACAAAACTTATTATGTAGGATTTGATGCAGCTGGTGGCGGCGCAGTTCAGGGAAAACTTATCGCTGACTTCCTCGCAACTTCTGACCCGGCAAAAATCGACCGCAACGGTGACGGAACAGTTGGTTATGTCCTCTGCATTGGTGATGTCGGCCACAACGATTCTAAGGCTCGTACAGAAGGTATCCGAAAAGCACTCGGAACTTGGGACGGTTCTACAGATCCTGGAAAAGTAAAAGAAGGAAGCATCAAAGTTGGCGGAAAAGAAATGAAAGTCGTTGAGCTTGAAGGAAAGGCAATGACTGGTACTGACGGTTCAACTTGGAACGCAAATGCCGCTACAGAAGCTATGGGTGGCTGGGCAACAAAATTCGGCACAGCTATCGATATCGTAGTTTCTAACAACGACGGTATGGCTATGGGTTGTCTCCAGGCTTCTAACTACCCTGCAGGTGTTCCAATCTTCGGTTATGATGCAAACGCAGACGCAATCGAGGCAATTGGCGCAGGAAAACTCACAGGAACTGTATCACAGAATGTTGACGCTCAGGCTACAGCAACATTGCAGGTTCTCCGCAACCTTCTCGATGGTCTCACAGGCCGCGATGTTGTTGAATCAGGAATCACAAAGGCTGACAAATATGGCAACCAGATTTCTGCTGCAATCGACTACATCCCAGCAACAAAAGCTTTGCTCGCTCAGAACACAGGCGTAAACAGCTCTAACTGGAAGCTCTACACAGCAGGTCAGCGTGATCCACTCGTAAAACAGTCAAACGCTCCAAAAAAGAAGGTTCTCCTTACAATCTACAACTCTGCTGATAACTTCCTTTCTTCTTCTTATGTTCCAGCTCTCAACTATTATGCTCCTCTCCTCGGACTTGAGCTTAACATCGTTCAGGGTGACGGACAGAACGAATCAAGCTGTATCGACAAATTCACAAACCTCGGTAACTATGATGCGTTCGCAATCAACATGGTCAAAACAAATTCTGGCCGTGATTACACTGACAAATTGAAGTACTAGCGCAGATAATACAGACGGCAAAAATTCTTTTTTTCCTTGCCGTTTGTATTTTGTCTTCTGTCGTTAACCCCACCTGGTGTGGGGCTTTTTTAGTTTAAGGAATCCTATGAGTGATTTAGTATTACAAATCAAAAACCTGTCTAAATCGTTCGGCAAAAACAAGGTTCTTGACGGAATCAATCTTACTGTCGGCGAAGGCTCTGTTTTGGGCTTGATGGGTGAAAATGGTGCGGGAAAGTCCACTATGATGAAGTGTCTTTTCGGCATCTATGCAAAAGATGAGGGCCAGTTCCTTTTGTGCGGAAAGCCCGTAAATTTTAAGAATCCAAAAGAAGCGCTTGAAAGCGGCGTTGCTATGGTTCACCAGGAGTTGAACCAGTGTCTCGACCGTTCTGTGGCTGATAATCTTTATCTTGGTCGCTATCCAAAAAAAATCGGCGTGATTGATGAGGCGAAAATGCTCAAAGACAGCATCAATCTTTTCGCTTCTTTGAATATGAATGTAAATCCGCGCACAATCATGCGTACTATGTCGGTTTCTCAGAGGCAGATGGTTGAAATCGCAAAAGCTGTCTCTTATGATGCAAAAATCATCGTTCTTGACGAGCCGACTTCTTCTTTAACAGAAAATGAAGTTCAGAAACTCTTCTCAATCGTCAATGATCTGAAGAAAAAAGGAGTTTCATTTGTCTATATCTCACACAAAATGGATGAAATTTTCCAGGTTTGTGATCAGGTTGCCGTTCTTCGTGACGGAAAAATGATTATGCAGAAAGAATCAAAGGCAACCGAGATGGGCGAGCTTATCACAGCTATGGTTGGCCGTTCTCTCGATAAACGATTCCCTGATGTTGATAACACTCCGGGTGATTACTGCCTTGAAGTCAACAATCTTTCTACAAAATACGCTCCTGTTCTTGAGGATATTTCTTTCAAGGTTAAGAAAGGCGAAATCTTTGGCCTTTATGGTCTTGTCGGTGCAGGCCGTTCCGAATTGCTTGAGGCACTTTTTGGTGTCCGCACAATCGCAACAGGAACAATCTCTTACGCTGGCAAAAAGTTGCACTTCTCTAGCAGTAAAGATGCCATGGAGCACGGTTTTGCACTTGTCACCGAGGAACGAAAGCTCAACGGTATGTTCGGCAAGGACACAATCAAGTTCAACACCGTTATCACAAATCTTGACAGCTATAAAACAGGCGGAATTCTTTCAAACCAGAAGATGTCTGAGGCTGCCGAGCGCGAAATCAAGCAGATGCACACAAAATGTGTCTCTTCTGACGAGCTTATCACTTCCCTTTCGGGCGGAAACCAGCAGAAGGTCATCATCGGAAAATGGATGGAACGAAGTCCAGAAGTTTTCCTTCTTGATGAGCCAACCCGCGGTATCGATGTCGGTGCAAAATACGAGATTTACCAGCTGATTATCCACATGGCAAAACAGGGAAAGACAATTATCGTCGTTTCAAGTGAGATGCCTGAAATCTTGGGTATCACAAACCGAATCGCCGTAATGTCAAATCATCGTCTTGCAGGAATCGTAGATACAAAATCAACGGACCAGGAAGAGCTTTTAAGGCTCTCGGCGATGTATTTGTAAATTAGTGAAATTGTTGTTTTAAAACAGGAGACAATATGGAAGACAAGGAACTTAATGAATATACCGAGCGGCTTGCTGCCCTCAGAAAAAACGGCGTAAACCTCATTTCTACGCTCAGGCAGGAAAATGCAGCCGCAAAACGAAACAAATTGCTCTCAGTAGAAGAGCGTGAGAAAATCATCAGCGAAAACGACAAAAAAATCGCGGAAGCAAAGGAAGTCGCTGCAAAAAACAAGGCCGAGATTGCTGAAATCGTAAAGGCTGCCGTTGCACGAAACAATGAGCTTTCAAAACCTGAGATTGCAAAAGTAGCTGCTGAGCAGAATGCTATAATCGCAAAACTCAAGGAAGAATATGCGGCAAATGTCGCAAAAATCAACGAGGACACGCTCAACCGCAAAAAAGAAATCGTTGCTTCTTACGCAGGAAAAACATCTCAGAAAGACAACGAAGACTGCAAGGAAGACCTTCGCGTTGCTGAATACGAGCACAACTCTGCCCTTTTTGATGCAAAAAATAAATTCGTTTCTGCTGTTGATGCGGCTAAAGCTGTCAAAAACCAGGCTTTCGTTGATTTCGTTCAGAAAAACCGTGCGCTCCGAAACGGTCAGACAAACTTCAAGGAAGACATCGTTCTTTCTGTCCAGAATTACATCAACAAGTTCAAGATGTCAAAATTCTTGCTGGACAATGGTTTGTATCTTGCGATTCTGGTATTCTTCATTGTCTGTATCATTCTTGCACCTCTTTCTGGTAACGGCAACCTTCTGTCACTCCCGAACATCTTTACGATTCTGGAACAGTCGTCTGTCCGAATGTTCTATGCTTTGGGTGTCGCAGGCTTGATTTTGCTCGCCGGTACGGATTTGAGCGTCGGCCGAATGGTCGCTATGGGCGCGGTAATCACAGGTCTTATCTTGCATCCGGGCCAGAACATCGTAACTGTTTTTGGTCTTGGTCCATGGGATTTCACAGGAAGCGCAATGTTCATCCGCCTTGTAATGGCTCTTTTCCTTTCAATTTTCTTGTGCGTGGCATTCTCGGCTTTTGCAGGCGTTTTCTCTGCAAAACTCAAAATACATCCGTTCATCTCAACATTGGCAACACAGCTTATCATTTACGGTTTGCTCTTCTTCGGAACAAGTGGTACTCCGGTAGGTTCAATCGATGCTGATGTAAAAGACATGATTGGTGGCCGATGGATTATCGGTATGCTTAACGGCGAGTTGATTACATTCCCTAAACTCATCATTCCGGCAATCATCGCAATTGCTGTAGCATGGTTCATCTGGAACAAAACGACTTTCGGAAAGAACATGTATGCTGTCGGCGGCAATGCTGAGGCTGCAAGTGTTTCTGGAATCAGCGTATTCTGGGTAACAATGGGCGTATTCATCATGGCTGGTATTTTCTACGGATGTGGTGCATTCCTTGAGGCATTCAAAGCAAATGCTTCTGCTGGTACAGGTCAGGGTTACGAGCTTGATGCTATCGCAGCTTGTGTAGTCGGTGGAATCTCATTCAACGGTGGTATCGGTAAAATCGGTGGCGCGGTAATCGGTGTAATCATCTTCACTAGCCTCACCTACTGTCTTACTTTCTTGGGAATCGACACTAACTTGCAGTTCGTTTTCAAGGGCTTGATTATCATCGCAGCTGTCGCACTTGATAGCGTTAAATATCTTAAACGTAAATAGTGAATCCGAAATCCCTCCATGGATTTCGGATTCATACGAGAAAATTCTGTTCACCTTACGGCAAACAGAATTTTCTCTCTTTGCTTTTTTTCTCGCATCCTTGCGAGATTTTTTTGTTTCCTATTGACACATAATCGCAAAATCTGATAAAATATTTTTATCACATCAGCACTGTCTGCGGGGTTAGCTCAGTTGGTTAGAGCATCACGTTGACATCGTGGGGGTCAGTAGTTCGAATCTACTATTCCGCAAAGAGTGCTGATGTTTTTTATTTTAAAGCGCAAATTTTTCAGGCTGCCGTTGTTCCGCAGCCCGCTAACGCTCGGCCGCTTCGCGGCTGCCTTCGGCACTGCTCCATAACGGAGCGGCATTTTTTTCTCACTTCATTTTTTCTGCTGATTCCAGATTTCGATTTCTTCTCTTATTCTCTCAAGCTCATTTTCATATCCTGAGATTTCAGCTTCAATTTCATTTTCCCGGTCAAAATCTGTCGTCAAAAGCTTTTCTTTTTTCAAACTGGCAAGCGTTTCCTCAAGAATAACGCTCCGCTTTTTCATGTCGGTGATTCTTTTTGGAGGACGACCGCCTTTTTTGCCGTTTTCCTGGCTTGCGGCAATTTTTGCCCTGCTTGTGGATTTTCCGTTGTATGAATAAAGTGAGCCGATCCAAAAACGAAGTGATTTTAAAGATTGTCCCATTTCAAATTCTATATTTTCAAGATGCCGGATTTTTTCGGCTCGTTCGGCTTCGGTAAGCTCCGAGTCTTCTTTTGATTTCTCAAGCTGATTGATTATTGAAATCTGATTCTGTAAATCTTCAAGTGTGGCGATTGCCTTGTATATCTGTTCGGTTTTTTTGGACATAAATTCAGTATAACCTAAGAGTTTAGGTTTCCGCAAGTTTTTTTTCTTTGCTTTATTGAAAATCCTGGCTTATAATTTAAATAGATTCTTTTTCAAGGAGTGAAATATGGCACAATTCTTTAAATGCAAGAAATGCGGCAAAATCATTGAAATCGTAAACAAAGGTTGCCCGGTTGTTGTATGCTGTGGCGAAGAAATGACTGAACTTAAGGCAAATACCACTGACGGTGCTACAGAGAAGCATGTTCCTGTAATTGAGCAGACTGGCGACAATGTAACTGTTAAAGTTGGTTCGGCAGTTCATCCTATGGAGGCAGACCATTGGATTCAGTGGATTGTAATTGAGACTGACAAAGGAATTCAGCGAAAATATCTTAATCCGGGCGAAAAACCGGAAGCTACATTTATTCTTTCAGGCGAAAAATTGCTTGCGGCTTACGAGTATTGCAACAAGCATGGCCTGTGGAAAGCTGAAGCATAGTCACCGGCATCAGCACGCATTAGCAAAAGGCAGGAGAATGTCCGGTAAGAAAAGCGGCGGTTTGTTGGGGAAGCAACACTCGCAGCGGCCGCATGTACTGAAATTACCGGACTCTCCTGCCCTTTAATTTTATTTCCTTCCTTTACGAAATTTTGTCCTGTATTACCGGGCTGCGGCTCGATGTAAAATCCTTTTTGAACAGATTATCTCGAACCTTCACGGAATTCCGTCTTAAAACCCGGATCGTATAGCTTTGACCGATCATAATTTGTGTGTGATACGACATCGCCCACGATAATCAGGGCTGTTTTTGAAATCCCGTTTGCTTTTGCTGATTCTGAAAGTGTTCCTACTGTGCAAAGGACTTTTTTTTCGTCCGCCCAGGTCGCTTTGTAAACGAGAGCCGCTGGTGTCTGAGGTGGAATCCCCGCATCAATAAGCTCAGCCTGCACTTTCTCGCACATCCCGGAACTTAAAAAAAGCACGAGCGTCGCATTGTGCTGAGCGAGCGAACGAAGGCTTTCTTTTTCGGGGACATCGGTTCTGCCCGCCAGTCGTGAAATTATCACAGACTGACTAACATTCGGAAGCGTATATTCGAGGTTTAGGCTTGCCGCAGCTCCGCAAAATGAACTTACACCCGGTACGGATTCATATTTTATACCCAGTTTTTCAAGTTCATCCATCTGCTCACGAATCGCGCCGTATAAACAAGGATCGCCTGTATGCAAACGAACGGTTGTCTTCCCGGATTTTTCGGCATTTTTCATGACTGCAAGCACTTCTTCAAGAGTCATCTTTGCGCTGTTGTAAATTTGTGCACATTCTCTGCAATTTTTAAGCAATTCTTCATTCACGAGTGAGCCAGCCCAAATCACAACATCAGCTTTTTCAAGCAACTTCTGCCCGCGGACAGTAATTAAATCCGCCGCCCCTGGCCCCGCACCAATAAAATAAATCATTCTGCTTCTCCCAAAAGTCCGTGTTCCTTCGTGAAAACTATCACTTTAATTTCAAGCTTTCCGCCCGTCCACTCTACCATGTTTTTTTGGATTCGTCTTGCGATTTCTGCCATGATTTTATCCCTAGTCCGATGATTTTCGTCGATAGAATCCAGGATTTTTACCGCCTGCTCTGTCGAAATACACGCCGAAAGTTCCTTATATATAGAAGAAAATTGTTCATCCGGGATAAAATCATGCGCAACCTCGGAAATTATTTCCATGCGATGATCACCGTATTTAGAATGAGTGTTTTTGATTCCGCCCGCAACTTTCACGAGTTTTCCCAAGTGACCGCAAAAAAGAATCTTTTTAAAGCCGGAATTTTTTGCCATAATCAGCGAATCGTACACAAAATTCGAGCAATGAACCGCCGTTTCCACCGAAAAGCCGAATTCCGACTGAAGAAAATCCGCGCCATAATTGCCCGGTACAATCGAAAGAACCTCAAAGCTCTGCGCTTTTCGCACATTGATTTCAACCTGAATCGTGTCCAAAAGTGCTTGTTCACTCATCGGCTCGACAATTCCACTGGTTCCGAGGATTGAAATTCCGCCGACAATTCCAAGTTTGGGATTAAAAGTCTGTTTTGCAATTTCTTCACCACCCGGAACACTGATTTCTACTTCGAGAGACATGGGAATTGAAAACGGAAGAGTATTTTCTATATCTTCAAACTGTAGTCTGCCAAAAGGCAAGGAAAATTCATGTTCAGGATGTTTTCTTGAAAGCAGGAATTTCTCAATCTCACGCTTTACGCCTTCAAAAATCATCTTCCGTGGCACAGAATTTATCGCTGCTTCGCCCGGTTTTTGATCTAGTCCAGGCAAAGTCACTCGTCCTACACCCTTTCCACCCGTGATTTTAATGAAGGGTTCTGCCCTTCCGTCAGAAAGGCAATCGCGTTGAAAATTTGTTACTATTTGACTGTCTTGATTGTCAGTGCATTTCCGCACGGTTGCAAAAACTTTGATTCCATTCGTAACATCCGGATCCGTTCCAGAAAATTTTTGCACAGAACAAGTTGCAGAATCCATGTCGAACGATTGATTTTCAATTTCAAGGAAAACTTTGATACCTTTGGGCGTGGTCAGAGTCACATACGGCACAATTTTTTGACTCAGAAGCATCCGGATTGCCGCAACACTTGCCGCTGCCGCACAAGTTCCCGTAGTAAAACCGATATCCGGCTCAGAAGATTTTTTGAGAAGGAAAAAAGATTTCGTAGGATTCTTGTGATTCTGCATAACTTCATTAATTATCAGAAAAAAATCAAAAAAAAGCAATAAAGATTTTGAGAATATAGCTATATGGAATTGACAAAATGGCTATATTGGAGTAGGATTATTGTAGAAAATGATATGCGTGCGTATCAAGGAGGTGCTTATGCTCAGACCAATTCCAATTTTCGAAGCAAAAAACAAACTCCCCCTATTTATTCATCAGGCGGAGTCTGACGGCCCGGTTTTTATCGCCCGCCGAAATCAGAATGTCGCTGTGTTGGTTTCATTTGCAGAGTACAACAGCCTTGTCGCATCCGCACACAAAAAAAAGCCGGCAATTTTGGAGCGAGCAGAAGCATTCCGAAAACGCACGGCAGGCATGTTCACAAACAACGAGATTGACAAAATTTTCTCCGAGGCCAAAGACAAAACGCTCGATACCTATCAAACCGATGTCTGGGACGGAGTTTTCAATCAATAAAAAGGGGTGCAGCGCAGCATGGAAGAACAAGAAGAAGCCCCACACTATTTGCTCGATTGCAATATCGTCTCAGAAATCATCAAGCCAGAACCAAGTTTCAATGTGATTACAAAATTCGTGGAACATACTTCGGACTGCGCGATTTGTGCTCCTGTCTGGCAGGAAATGCTTTTTGGGGCTTATCGTATGCAGGACGGCATGAACAAGAAATATCTTTTGGATTTCATAAAAGACGATATTCGTGAAAATTTCAAAATTATCAGCTATACTCAGAAATCAGCAGAAATTCACGCGCAAATCCGGGCTATGCTCGAAAAATCTGGCAATCCGATTCAAAGTTCAGACACTGAGATTTCAGCAATCGCGCTTGCAAACCGCATGATTCTGGTTACACGGAATGTAAGGCATTTTGAGGCAATTCAAAAACTCACGGGCCTGCAAGTTGAAAACTGGTTTGAGGAAAGCACAAAATCAGCATGAAAACAATTTTTTTCGATTTAGACGACACCCTTTACTTCAGAAGAGACGCATTTTTTCTCGCTTTTGACGAATTTTTTGGCGAGAAACACCAGGAATCAAAGGCAAATGCCAACGACAGGTGCAGAATCCGTGGCGATGAAGTCTTTTTTAAATGCCAGAATGGTGAAATCACCGAGCTTGAAATGTACATTTTCCGATTTCAGAGAGGTTTTGCCGATGTCGGGATTGGAATTAGCCGCGAGCAGGCCGAAGATTTTTACAGATTGTACAAAAAGCACCTTTATTCCATGAAACTTAACCCCCAGATTGTCGCTATGCTTGATTTTGCAAAGACACATTTTGAAAATCTCGGAATAATCACGAACGGACACGGCGAGCATCAGCGGAACAAAATCAAAACTCTTGGGTTGGAAAAGTGGATTTCACGCGATTTAATCATAATTTCTGGGGAACATGGCTTCCCTAAACCCGATAAACGCCTCTTTGAAATCGCACAGGAAAAATCCGCCAAAGCCCCGGGCGAACTTTTGATAATCGGCGATTCATTCCAGAATGACATCGTGCCCGCAAGCGAACTCGGCTGGCACACAATCTGGATCAATCTTTATGGGGAAAATTTTACGCCACCAGAATATGCGGTAATAGAAGTTTCGGAGATTCCGGCAATTCTAGGCTCACTTCAAACTGTATAAAATCGCGTTGCAGATTGCGGCCGCCACAGTGCTTCCGCCCTTCCGTCCTTCGTTCACGATATAAGGCACACCCGAAGCCATAATCATTTCTTTGGCGGCAACGACATTCACGAATCCAACAGGAACTCCGATAACCGCCACGGGTTTGAATCCGCTTTCCATGAGAGAGCAAAGCTCAACAAGGGCTGTGGGCGCGTTTCCGATTGCAAAAATCACAGGCTTTTGAAGCTGACTGGCTTTTTTCATGCTCACAGCCGCGCGAGTAAGATTCTGCTCTTTGGCCTCTTTGGCAACTTCTTCATTAGCCATAAAACAATGTGCTTCGCCACCGAATTTTGCCAGAGTTTTTTTATTGATTCCGGCCAGAGCCATGTTCGTATCGGTAACAATGTCAGCACCGCTCAGAATTGCATTTTTTATAATTTTAACAACATCGGGCGAAAATTTTAATGTATTAACATATTCAAAATCAGCCGTGGTGTGAATCACGCGCATGATAATCGGAGCAAGTTCTTCTGGAAGAAAAATATTTTTTTCGGCAAGTTCGCGCTCGATAATTGAGAAACTTGTTTTTTCGATGTCGGAAGGAAGAACATGCTCCAGTTGAATCATTTTGACTCCCCTGAACCAAGAATGTTGTAAAGAATTTTGTACAGTGCTTTAGCCTGCTCTTTCGTAATGTTCAAACATGAGCCGATTTTTTGCGGAATTGAGACTGCTTTTTCTTTAAGCCCTTCTCCCTCTTTTGTGATTGAGATTTCAACAATCCGCTCGTCCGAGGAATTCCGCTCCCTTTTAATCAACGACTTTTTTTCCATTGATTTTAGGAGCGGAGAAAGGGTGCCGGTGTCGAGATAGAGCATTTTCCCCAGCTCGCCCACCGTGAGCGACTTCTTTTCCCACAAGACCATCATGACGATGTACTGAGTGTAAGTCAGCCCGATTTCCTTTAAAAGCGGAGTGTATTTCCGTAAGATTTCACGGCTCGCCGCATAAAGAGGAAAGCAAAGCTGGTTTTCAAGTTTCAAGCAATCATAATTTCCCATAATCAGTCAGCCTTTTTAAGATTTCGGATGTAGTCTACGGCAGCCAAGCCCGCAACTCCACCTTCATATACGGCCTTGCAAACCTGGAGCAATCCACCGTTCGCATTTCCGCAGCTGAAAATGCCAGGAGCATTTGTAGCCATTTTTTCGTTTACGGCGATTGAGTCTCCGTTGAGCATGAGACCGAGTTTTTTTGCAAAATCCGCAGCACCTGCACTTCCGAGGGCGACGAAAACTCCGTCAAGCGAAAGCGTTTCGCCATCTGAAAAACTTACGCCTCCGACCTTTGTGTTTTCTGCGTTCGGAAGGATTTTTGCAACTTTCCGGCCATCGATTTTGATTTTTTCGGAAAGAGAAGAATCCTTTGAAAGCTCTGTACGAATTTCGGAATCATCTTTTCCATCGGTAAGAATTGTAACGCTTTCAGCGATGTGTGCAAGATGAGTTGCTTCTTCTACGGCGAAGATTCCGCTTCCGATAACTGCGACATTCTTTTTGCGGTAGAAAAATCCGTCGCACACAGCGCAGTAACTTACGCCCTTCCCTTCAAAATCAACAATTCCTTCGATTTGCGGGCGGAGTTTTTTGTTTCCGGTCGCAAGAATTATGCTTGGAGCAGAATATTCATTCCCGCCTGCCTTTACAATGTACTGAGTTTTTGGAGGTGGGGCAAGCATCTCGATGTGGGTGACTTCGGCTTCAATCACATCAATGCCAAGATTTTTTGCCTGAGCGATACCGTTTGCATACAAATCCTGGCCGGTGATTCCTTCGGGAAAGCCGTAATAATTATCGATTTTGTGAGCTTTTTCAAGCTGGCTTTCGCCTGAGTAAATGACGGCGACATTGAGATTTGCGCGCTTTGCGTAAAGAGCCGAAGAAATTCCAGCTGGCCCGGCACCGATTATGATAATTTCGTAATTCATAGCTTGCTCCTCCATTAATTTTACAACAAATTTTCGATTTTTTCAGCGATTTTCTTTGGTTCGACTGTTGATTCGAATCGCTCGATTACATTTCCTTCGCGGTCAACCAGGAATTTTGTGAAATTCCATTTGATGCTCGGTGTGTTTTTGTAATTTGGGTCGGATTTTCCGATGAACGCGCTCATGAAAGCACCTTTTGCGCCTGTGAAGCCCGCAAAGCCTTTCTGACTCTTGAGGAATGTGTAAAGCGGAAGCTCGTTCTCGCCGTTGACTTCGATTTTCTTGAAATTGTCGAAGCTTGTGTGGTATTTCATCTGGCAGAATTCGTGAATTCCTTCGTCATCCTCTGGAGCCTGATGCCCGAATTGGTCACACGGGAAGTCGAGGATTTCCAAACCCTGCTCGTGATATTTCTGCCACAATTCTTCAAGACCTTTGTACTGCGGAGTGAAGCCGCAGCCTGTCGCTGTGTTAACAATCAGAAGGACTTTTCCCTTAAAATCAGCCATTGAAACTTCATTGCCCTTTCTGTCCAAAACCTTGTAATCATAAATTGCCATAATTTGCTCCTTATTGCTTTAGTAAAATATATTGTATACAATCTAACTGTGTTAAATATATCGTATCAAATATAATCTGTCAAGATGTTTCTTCCTTTTTTTTTAAATTTTTTTTCAATGCACAAAATTTGTTTTTGTTGTAAACTAATAGTATGAAATTTTCACTGAACCAATTTATCGTCCCGAATTTTGGAAAAAGACTTTCGTTTATGCTCCCAAGCATCATTCTGATGGGTGTTTTTATTTCGCTTCTTATGGAAATCGGCTGGGGAACTGACCCGGCGAGTTTTATGAATCAGAATATCGCTGCCCTTTTTGGCTGGAGCATGGGTCGCACTCAGGTTTCGGTCTATCTTGTCCTGCTCGTCATTACGATTCTTTTTGGTGTCGAGATGATTGGCTTTGGTACGCTCGCAAACATGGTTTTAATCGGCTACACGATTGACCTCTGCCGCTGGATCTGGAGAAATATCGGATTCAACACGATGCTTGCCGAAGGGCCTTTCGCGCTCAGAGTCGCAGTTTTTGTGCTTTCTTTGCTTTGTTTTTCTGTTGTCGCCGCGATTTATATAAACGCAAAGATGGGTGTCGCTCCGTATGATGCTGTCTCAAATATCCTGAGCAAGGCGATTCCTGTCGTTCCATTTTTTCTGCTGAGGATTTTTTATGATCTTACAGCTGTTATGATTGGATTTTTTGCCGGAAAAATGAATCCTGATGGTATTCAAGGCTCTATCATCGGCTCTATCATCATGTCGTTTTTAATCGGGCCTGTAATCACATTGGTCGCAAAACCGCTCAATAAGATTCTTTAAGCACAGGCCCGGTCTAGGCCAGGCTGTACACGAGATTCAAAAGCTGAGTCCGTGAATTTACGCCGGCCTTATTGAAAATATTGTAGATATGTTTTTTTACGGTCGAAACGCTCACTTCAATCTTTTCGCTGATTTCGTTGTTTGAGCGTCCGTCCGCAATGAGTTTTAGGACATCAAATTCCCTTTCTGAAAGCGAGAAATTCTTGGCGGCCTTTTCCAGATACAAACTGAGGTCGCTGCTGTTTTCGCTGGCGTTCAAAAGATCACAAATCATATTTTCGAGGCGTTTAATTTCTATCAATATCGCATTGATTGCTTTTTCATCTGTTTCACTTTTCATAGTCTGCCCCCTAAAAAATTGATTTGAAACCTGCAAAAAAAAAAGCCGTTCTGGATTACTCCAAAACGACTTCCTTGTCTCGAATAGGAAAAATGTATGTTTATTTTACATTTTTTCATAAACTGTGGAAGTATTTTTTAAGGAAAAAATGATTTTTTTTCTAATTTTGGCTAGAACTAAAGTTGAAAAATCACAAATTGACAGAAATTCGCCCACTCGATATAGTTTCATTAGCACTTAGCAAGGGAGCTTCGATCACAAGTCGAGGCTCCCTTTTTGTTTTGGAGGCAACATGGCTTGTTTTTTGGTTCCGCTCGGAGAAGCGGTTG
Source organism: Treponema sp. (assembly GCF_017430385.1). Lineage (GTDB taxonomy): Bacteria > Spirochaetota > Spirochaetia > Treponematales > Treponemataceae > Treponema_D. The sequence continues at coordinate 8,190 of NZ_JAFRNB010000143.1, read as the reverse complement.
TTCTTACAGTTGGAAAAAAACTGGCATTCAAAAAGAATGCTGATTCGGTAATCAAGACCCGGCTCGGCAATCTTGAGAAAATGCTTTACGGCGGAAGTTTCCTTCTTGCGATTGAGCATATTTATCACGGCGAAGTTGTGCTTTATCCGCCCTTCCTCACCGCGATGAAGAATCCGGAGGATATCCCGGAAATGCTCCATGAGATGGCAACAGTCGGTGTTTCAATGGCAATTGTGGTTACGGCTGTCTGGGGAATTGCCGAACTAATAGCGCATCTTATTAACAAAAAACAAGAAAAAATTACCTTACAGGGGGCGATATAATGTGCTTGATTCTTACGATTTGTGCGGCCCTTGCTTTCAGCGGAGTTTATTTCTACCAGAAGAAGAATTCCGCTGTTTCAAAAAATGTTTTTGCGACGATGCTCATGTTCTGGGCAGCAAGCCTCATGTGGAGCATGGACGGAGTTGCTTCGGTTCTTGAGGGCGAAGGATTTTTTGACCTGAGCGTTGAGGATTCAATTCTCGGAGCAATAATTGTTGCAAGCGGAATGCTTGTTTTCGCAGTTCTTTCTTTTATACAGAAGCGAAAAACTGCATAAACAAATTAATAAAAAATCAAATTTAAAACAATAAAGACAATGGGGTCTCTGGAACAAAAATACTTCCTTGTATTTTTGTTCCCAGCCTTAAAACCTGCATCCATGCAGGCATGGTTAGAAAAAGAGATGCCATTTTTTTTATTTTAAAATGATTTTGGAGGAAAAACTATGAAAAAGACAATTAACGGAATCATCACAACTGTTCTGGCGGCCGGTGCTGTTTTGGGCACACTCACCCTCTCTTCTTGCGAGAAAAAAGAAGAGTCAAAGACCGTCAAAGTCGGAATCTTACATTCTCTGAGCGGAACTATGGCAATCTCAGAAACTTCTGTCCGTGATGCTGAAATGCTCGCAATCAAGGAAATCAATGCAAAAGGCGGCGTTCTTGGGAAACTGATTGAAGTCGTTCAGGAAGACGGTGCGAGCGAACCACAGATTTTCGCCGAAAAAGCACGGAAATTGATTCAGAACAATAAGGTCGCGACAATCTTCGGCTGCTGGACAAGTGCTTCACGAAAGGCAGTAAAGCCGGTTGTCGAAGAAACTGGCGCGCTCTTGTGGTATCCGGTTCAGTATGAAGGAATGGAAGCAAGCCCGAACATCATGTACATGGGTGCCGCCCCAAACCAGCAGGCAGTTCCTGCAGTTGAATTCTGCGCGAACGAATTCGGAAAAAATATGTTCCTCGTAGGAAGCGATTATGTATTCCCGCGAACGGCAAACAAAATCATCAAGGCTCAGCTGGCAAATATTGGAGGCTCGGTTGCCGGTGAAGAATACACACCGATGGGACACACTGATTTTGCGACAATCGTAAGTAAGATTCAGTCTGCAAAGCCAGATTGTATCATCAATACGCTCAACGGTGACTCAAACGTCGCATTCTTCAAGCAGCTTACTGACGCAGGAATCACAGCCGAGTCAATCCCGGTAATGAGTTTCTCAATCGCCGAGGAAGAAGTCGGTGGCGTTGGAATCGAAAACCTCAAAGGCCACTATGTTGCATGGAACTACTACCAGACAACAAAAACATCCCAGAATGACGCTTTCGTAAAGGCTTATAAGTCATCTTACGGTGAAAAACGAGTTACAGACGACCCAATCGAAGCTGGTTACATCGGAGTTTACTTGTGGGCAATGGCTGCCGAAAAAGCAGGCTCGTTCGACGTCGAAAAAGTTAAGGCCGCAGCAAAGGGCCTCACTTTCGAAGCCCCTGAAGGAAAAGTCACGCTCGACGGATCAAACCAGCACATCTACAAGCCAGTTAGAATCGGCAAAATCAACGAAACCGGCCTTATCGATGAAGTTTGGGCAACAAGTGGTGCCGTAAAGCCGGATCCATACCTCTCAACCTACGACTGGGCAAAAGGATTGTAAAAGTTAGCAGGTAGCGGTTAGCAGTGAGCATATAAACGATTTACTACTGAAAATGGCGCGAAGGAATGAAACGGCTTGCGAAAACACTCGTTTTTTGCTGCCGCGTGAGCGGCAAGCGTCTATAGTTACAAGCACAAAACGCGTGTAGCATGCTAGCATGCGGTTTCACAAGCCGTTTTCATGACTGGAAGCCATTTTTTAGCAGGGAATCTAATTATGCGTTTTCCGCTATCCCGTAACGCCCCTATCTATGCTAAGTAAAAAAGGTGCAGAAAATTTCTGCACAAATTAGCAGACAGATGCAAAAACTGGCGTAGGTGGGGTTCTGACAAAAAGTCGCTTGAACTTGTTCACCGCGACTTTTGTGGCAGGTTCCCGCCGAGAGCCAGTTTTTGTATATGCCAGTGAATCTTGTTTTGTGAAAAAATTTTATGAATACATTTTTTACGATTTTGTTTAACGGTATTAGTCTCAGTTCAATTCTACTTTTGGCGGCACTGGGACTTTCTATAACTTTTGGACTTATGCGCGTCATCAACATGGCTCATGGTGAGTTCATTATGATTGGCGCATACAGCACTTTCCTTGTGCAGAATTTTTTTATTCGATTTCTGCCCGCTTCAGCTTTTGATTTGTATTATCCTGTTGCGATTCTGGTATCGTTTTTTGTTTCAGCAGGATTTGGAGCGGCACTTGAGCAGCTTGTCATCAAACGGCTTTATGGCCGCGAAACTGATTCGCTTCTTGCAACCTGGGGCGTGAGTCTTGTTTTGCAGCAGCTTGCTCGTTCGGTTTTTGGAGCCCCGAACGTCAACGTCTCTGCACCTTCTGTTTTGAACGGAAATTTTGAAGTCGCGGGCGTGATTATGACTTACAAACGAGTTTTCATCATCCTGCTCGTGGCATTTTGTCTTCTTTTAATGTACCTCTTGATGTACAAAACTTCTTACGGAAAAAAAGTCCGGGCTACCATGCAGAACCGTTCTATGGCTCAGTGCCTTGGGATCCACACAAACCGGATTGACACTCTCACTTTTGCAATCGGCTCAGGCCTTGCGGGAGTTGCAGGTGCGGCACTCTGTCTTTTGGGACCGGTCGGCTCTTCGCTCGGACAAAACTATATCGTCGATACATTCATGGTCGTCGTTCTTGGTGGCGTTGGAAAACTTGCCGGCTCTATTGCGGGCGCACTCCTAATCGGAATGAGCAATGCCGCGATTCAGTTCGGAACTTCGGCAAACATCGCAAAGGCAATCGTTCTCTTTCTTGTAATTATGTTCCTCCAAAAGCGGCCGCAGGGCTTGTTCACCATTCGCTCGCGAAGTCTTGACGAATCAGAAAGCACGCCGACAATCGAAGGTCTCACTTTCAGACAGAAAAATCTTGCATTCGCCGCAATAATGATGATTGTAGCTCTGCTTCCGCTTTTTCTTTCTCCGTTCCGAGTGAGTCTGGTCGGAAAATACATCACTTATGCGATTGTCGCGCTTTCCCTTGATTTAATTTGGGGCCACACAGGCATTCTGAGCTTGGGGCACGGCGTTTTCTTCGGTCTTGGCGGATACGGCTTCGGAATGTACTTAAAGCTCGTTGCAAGCTCTTCTTCACTCCCCGACTTTATGAGCTGGAGCGGCAGAACAAGTCTTCCGTGGTTCTGGGATTTTTACAAAACTCCTTCCACCACGATTTTCATGGTCATTATGGTTCCGGCCTTGCTCGCTTTCCTGCTTGGACTTCTGACATTCACAAACAGAATCAAGGGCGTTTATTTTTCAATTCTTTCTCAGGCACTCGCCCTGGTTTTTGTCACGCTCTTTGTCGGCCTACAGGAATACACTGGCGGCACAAACGGAATAACCGACTTTTCAACGCTTTTCGGTCTCCCGATTGCAGGCAAAACCACAAAATACATCTGGTACTATGTTGCGCTTGCGATTTTGATTCTGACTTACGCCTTGTTTTCTTGGGTCATGCGGACAAGATGCGGAAAAGTCCTCGTTGCAATCCGTGACGGCGAAAACAGAACGAGATTTTCCGGCTATCAGGTGGCCAATTACAAGACCTTCGTTTACAGTCTCAGCGCGGTTTTCACAGGAATTGCGGGCGCGCTCTTCGTTCCTTTCAGCGGAATCATTTCACCTTCCGAAATGAGCATTTCCAACTCAATCGACATGGCGATTTGGGTTGCCGTGGGCGGAAGAGGAAATTTAATCGGCGCGGTTTTGGGCGCATTCTTAGTGAACATCACAAAGACTTTAATCAGCGAGAATTTCCCGGAAATCTGGTCGTACTTCATCGGAGCAATTTTCGTGCTGGTCGTTCTTTTCCTTCCTCGCGGTGTGATGGGAATTTGCGTTGATGTTAAGAATCTAATAAAGGGAAAATTGGGGGCAAAAAATGAACGAAACTAAATCAAAGATTACGCCTGTCATCGAAATCAATGATATTTCAGTTGAATTCGACGGATTCAAGGCTCTGAGCGATGTGAACACAAAAATCATGCCGAACAAAGTGCACTTTTTCATCGGTCCGAACGGTGCAGGAAAGACTACGCTTCTCGACATCATCTGCGGAAAAACCAAGCCCTCAAACGGAAAAATCATCTATCACGGTGGCATCGACGTTGGTTTGAGACAGTACACGAACATGGATTTAACAAAAATGCGTGAGGCGGACATAGTGAATGAAGGAATCGGTCGGAAATTTCAGGCTCCTTCGGTCTTTACGAGCCTTACCGTCTGGGAAAACATGGAAATTTCCCTCAAAGGCCAGAAGAATTTGATTTCTTCCCTGCTCTTCCGAATCTCTGAAAAACAAAAGAAACGGATTGAAATGATTCTGGATTTTATCTCGCTCACAGAAAAAAAAGACGAAAAGGCAGCTTCCCTTTCCCACGGACAAAAACAGTGGCTTGAAATCGGAATGCTTTTGGTGCAGGAACCGGCGGTCGTTCTTCTAGACGAGCCAGTTGCGGGCATGGGAAAAGCCGAGACCGAAAAAACAGGCGAAATTATCAAAAAAATCGCCAGACAGTATGCGGTCGTTGTTGTGGAGCACGATATGGAATTCGTTAAAGCCGTCGCCGACACAGTGACCGTGATGCACGAAGGAAAAATCCTGACGGAAGGAAGCGCGGCACAAGTCCTTGCGGACGAAAAAGTAAAGACAGTTTACCTCGGGCGCGGAAAATTCCACAAGAGCGGCGTGGTTGAAGAAGGAGCGTAAAAAGATGTTAGAAATCAAGGATCTCAGTTCATATTACGGAGAAAGCCGGATAATTCCATCGCTTTCGATGAGCGTTCCAAAAGGCGAAATCGTGTGCCTTGTCGGACGAAACGGAGTCGGAAAAAGCACAACCCTCAAAAGTATAATGGGAATGGTCAAAACGCCCGAAGGAAGCATTCTCCTTGACGGAACAGAAATCATCGGAAAAAAGACCTACGAACGAGCAGCCCTCGGAATCGGCTACGTTCCGCAAGGCCGGGAAATCTTCCCACAGCTCACAGTGGCAGAAAATCTGGAGCTCGGATTGCAAGTTTCAGGCGGAAAAGGCGAAATCGACGAGGAAATCTTTGAGCTTTTCCCGATTATAAAGACCTTCATGAACCGAAAAGGCGGAAACCTGAGCGGCGGACAGCAGCAGCAGCTCGCAATCGCAAGGGCACTCGTGAGCCACCCAAAACTTTTGATTCTGGACGAGCCGACCGAAGGAATCCAGCCGTCAATCATCGAAGACATAGCCACCGCCATTGAGCGAGTGAATAAGGAACTAGGAATTACGATTCTGATTGTCGAGCAATACCTGGATTTCGTTCTTTCGGTGAGCAACCGCTATTACGTAATGGACAAAGGAGAAATCACGCTGAGCGGCTTTACAAAGGACGCAGATTCCCAGGCGATTCAGGCTAAGATGGCGATTGGGTGATGGGAATTCAATTAGGGAATGGCGAAAGACCTCGTTTTTTAATCTCTCGTTGATAATCTTTAATAACTGTCCAAAATTCGGCCATTAAGAAAATTTCTTCGATCTTTCCAGTCAGGCATATATTTGTCCATATTTGCGATAAAGTCTTTGCCGTGATTGGAAACTTTCAAATGAGTAAGCTCATGCAAAATCACATATTCCAAACATTCCAATGGTTTTTCTACCATCTGCAGATTTATCCAGATTCGTTTTGCCTTTGAATTACAGGTTCCCCAACGGGTAAGCATATATTTTGTCTGAAACGAATTGCAATAAAGACCGGTTGTTTCTTCCCATTTTGGGATAAGCCTGTCTAACTGTTCAATTAAAATCTTTCTGAACTCTTCACGGACAAATCTTTCGCGCTGTTCTGCTGTGGAATTTTCTTTCATTTCCAATATGATTTTGTTTCCGTCAATTTTGAAGGCTTTTTTTTGCGAAGACTTGAATTCTAGAAATAATTGCTTTCCCCAAATGTAATAAGTTTCTCCGCTTACATATTGACGGGCTGTCATTCTTGGCTGATTTGCAAATTTTTCCTGCTGTTTTTTTATCCAGCCAAAATTCAGACGCACAAAATTTTCTATGGACTTCTGGCTCATTAGGAGAGGTGCAGACACAACAACATTGCCAAGAGGAGGCTTTACTGATAAATGCATATTCTTGATATTCTTTTTGTTTATTTGAACATCAATTCCGCTTATATTAATATTCATCAGTATTCTGCCTGTTCTTTTACAATTTTGTATATTTTTTCAACAGTAGCCATCTGCTCATCACGCTCTGCTTCGTTCATAAACTTCTGCACAACACGATAAATTCCGCCTTTAATCTGTCTCTCTTTAATTAAGTCACCTCTAAAGTGATCCTGTTTTGTATCAAGGACTGCTTTATGCAAAGCTAAGGCATATTCTTCATTTTCATCAAAATTATCATATAAAGCACAGAGAGCTTGACTTGTACGGATTGATGCCGGATGAGAATCGTTTTGTTCCGGTTTTTCAACCTGAACTACAAGACCTGCATATTTTTCGAGCATTTCCTTGTAAGAAGCGACTTCTTCTTTTCTCTCATCAATCAAAGTCTGGAATAATTCCGACATTTTCTGATAATACTTTGGATTAACAGGAGTCTTTTCAATAATCTTTCTGCGGATATTATTTTCAATTGTTTCTGCTACGTTTTGCTGTGCAGATTTATGTTTCTTATCAGATTCAGAATTTCCGTTTTTCAAATCTTCTTCCTGCTTTTTTTGAATATATGCAAGAAGGGTGAAGTTTTCCATATCCCCAAGCTTTTCAGAATCAGAAGCAGAAATATAATTGTCAATAAGATGACGCATTGCACTGTCATATTGCTTAAGATCAATAAAGTCGCCGCTGGAAAGTCCGATTTCATCTTTTAGATCGACATATTCTTTTACAAGCTTATTGTATTTTTCCTGCTCTTCTTTTGAATAACCAACATCCTCAAAAGCAGGCTTTAAATCTGCATAAGCTCTGGCAAGACTTGAAACAAGTTTGTACATTTTGCTTCTGAGTTTTGCAAAATCATCGTCATTGTCAGGATCTACAGTTCCACTTTCACCACAGAAGAAATGTTTAAATGCAAGCTGGTCACGAGGATATTCAACATCATCAGTCAATGTTTCAAGTTCCTGTAGCAAAAATTCAAAACGTTTCTTACCTTCTTCAAGTTTATTTTTCAAAAGACCAGAAATATCTTCTTCATCAAATCCGCTCAGAGCGTTTCCTGTGTATGAATTAACTGCGTCTTTTAAATCTCCAAAGAGCTCCTTGTAATCAACTACATAACCAAACTCTTTATCATCTCCATCCAGACGATTTACGCGACAGATTGCCTGGAACAAACCATGGTCGTGCATTGGCTTGTCGATATAAAGATAAGTGCAGGGAGGAGCGTCAAAACCAGTCAGAAGTTTATCCACAACAATCAAAAGCTGCATATTTGCAGGCTCTTCAACAAACATTTCTTTTACACGCTTTTCAAAGGCTTCAATCTTTTTATAAAAATCATCATCTTCAACAGAAAGGTCCGGGTCGTAGCCTAGCATTTTGAGATAGGCTTTCTGTTTTTTCCAGTTTTCTGAATCTTCTGTTGTGCTTGAAAAATCTGTTCTAAGTTCTCCACGATTAGGCTTATATGAAGAAACAATTGCGCAGTTCTTAAAATTCTTTTCCTGAAAAATTTCATAATAACGACAGGCTTCTGCAATACTTCCTGCAAC